>JBIOUU010000121.1:0-38398 GCA_044867345.1 Actinomycetota bacterium | reverse complement strand
CGAGGACGTTCCCGAAGAAGGCGCATCCGTGAAGCTCGTCTCCACGGGAAACATGTCCACGGGCGGCATCTCGATCGACCGGACCTTCGAGGCGCACGAGGAGAACGTGGATGTGGCCGAGGAGGCCGCCCGGGTGGTGGGTCTCGACGTTGCCGGCATCGACTTCCTGACCCCCGACATCTCCCAGCCCGTCCGGGAAACCGGCGGCGCGATCGTCGAGGTGAACGCGGCTCCCGGTTTCCGGATGCACACGCACCCCACCGAGGGTGAGTCGCAGTACGTGGCCAAGGCGGTGATCGATCTGCTGTTCCCGCCGGGCACCCCGTCGCGCATCCCGATCATCGCGGTCACCGGATCGAACGGGAAGACCACGACGGTCCGGATGATCTCCCACATCTTCAAGAGCATGGGTCGTAGGGTGGGCATGACCTCCACCGACGGCATCTACATCGACGAGCGTCTGGTGAAGCGGGTGGACGCGAGCGGGCCGAAGTCGGCGCAGATGGTGCTACAGAACCCGCGGGTGGACTTCGCGGTGTTCGAGGTGGCCCGGGGCGGGATCCTCCGCGAGGGCCTCGGCTACGGACAGAACGACGTGGCCGTGGTCCTGAACGTGACCGGCGATCATCTGGGGCTTGGGGGGATCGATTCCGTCGAAAAGCTCGCCCAGGTGAAGCAGGTGGTCGTGGAGGCCGTCCCCAAGACCGGCTGGGCCGTTCTGAACGCCGACGACCCGCTCGTGCTCGGGATGCGCAAGGCGTGCTCGGGCTCGGTGATTCTGTTCTCCATGCAGGAGCACCACGACCTCGTGGGCCGATGGGTCCGCCGGGGACGGAAAGCCGTGGTCCTGGAGAAGGGGCCGCTCGGGGAGATGATCGTGATCAAGGAGGGCCGCCGGACCATGCCGGTGGCGTGGGTCCACACGCTGCCGGCGACGTTCGACGGCCGGGCCCGGATGAACGTCCAGAACGCCATGGCCGCGGCGGCCGCGGCCCATGCCGCCGGGGCCCACCTCCACGACATCCGCCAGGGGTTGCGGTCGTTCACCACGAGTTTCTACCAGGCCCCCGGACGGCTGAACCTGCTCGACCTGGACGGCGTGAAGGTCATCATCGACTACGCGCACAACCCGCACGGCTTGAAGAGCCTCGGCGAGTTCGTCGAGCGCATGACGGCCGACGAGGGCGGCCGGTCGTGGTCGGCCAACCTCCGTCTGGCGGTGGTGGCCACAGCGGGGGACCGGCGCGACGAGGACATGCGGGAGCTCGGCCGGGTCGCCGCCCGCTACTTCGACGACGTCATCATCCGCGAGGATCGCCACACGCGGGGACGCGACCGTGGCGCTACCGCCGCCCTGGTCCTGGAGGGCGTGCAGGAGGCAAGGCGCGCCGGGGCTCGGGCGGGCCACGTGGAGGTGGTGCCGGACGAGCTGGAGGCCACGAAGCGAGCGCTGGACCGGAGCCGCCCGGGCGACCTGGTCGTCCTGTGCGTCGACTACGCGACCGAGGCATTCAAGGAGGTCGAGGCTCGCCGGTCGCTCGCCTCGCCCAAGGTGCTCCAGGCTCCCGAGGGGGACGGCCAGTTCCTCGCCGTGGGCGGCGATCCCGACTTCATCCGTCAGTCACCTGAGACCGGGCTGTAGCGGTCGAAGCGAGCCGGAGTCCCATTGCGTGAGTCCGAGATCGAACGGGTGCTGGAGGTTCGCCGGCGAGAGCTCGAGGGCGAGCTCGAGGTGTTGACCCATGTGCCTCGCGATCCGACGGCGACGGTCTCCTTCGGCAAGCGCGTCGAGGAGGGCACGGCCGAGGCGGTCGAGCGGATCCACACGACGTCCGCGGCGCGGGCGTTGGCCGCCATGCTGGACGATGTCCGGCGGGCCGTGGCCAAGCTGGCCGAGCGGAGCTACGGCACATGCGACGCGTGCGGCCGGGCCATCCCGCGAGAGCGGCTGGACGCCATCCCGTGGGCGGTGCTGTGCGTCGCCTGCGCCGGCGCCCGCGGCGCCAGGCGCCGGCGCATGTCCTAGCCCGACCGAACCGTCGCGCGTGACTCGCGGACCGAGCGCGCCAGCCGGCGCACCTCGCCGGGTCCCAGCCGTCCGGCGCCGCGCTCCTCGAGCCAGGCGAAGATCTCCGGCCGCTGGCCCAACGCGGTGACGGCCACGACGTCGTCGGGGCTCGAGCCCTTCGCCATCCACTCGAGCGCGTGGACCTCGTCGGGGAAGACCGGGACCTCGGTGGCCCCCCCGTCGATCGCTCCCGCCCGGAGCCGTTCCACGAGCTCGTGTGGGTCGCGGCCTCGGAGGTACTGCGGGAGCTCGGCGACGGCGATGTGGTCGGTGCCCCGCGCGGCCCGATAAGAGAAGGCGTGGAGGATGTCGTCCCGCCGGTCGCCGGCGGCACAGATCGCCATCCACACCTGTCGCCCCCGGGCGCACAAGCCTTTGCAGATCTCGGTGAGGCCCATCATCCCGGCCTCGTTGTGGGCGTAGTCCACCACCACCACCCGGTCGTCGAGAGTGAACAGGTTGGCCCGGCCGGGATTGCGTTCCGGATCGAGCACGAACGAGCGCAACCCACGCGCCACCGCCCGCTCGGGCAGCCCGATGGCGAGCGCGGCGGCGGCGGCGGCCATCGCGTTCTGGATGTTTGGGCTGGAGATGCCGGCGATCGTCACCGGGACGTCTTCCAGCCGAACCAGCGGGCGGGCGGTGGAGCGCTCGAGCACGGTCATCCGCCCGTCGAGGACGGTGATGGCCCGCCCGCCCTCGGCCAGCACCGTGCGGATGGCCGGATGGTCCGAGTCGAGCGAGAACAGCCACACGCGCCCGCTCGATCCCCGCCGCATCGAGAGCACGCGGGGATCGTCCGCGTTCAGCACGTCCCAGCCGCCGGGTCGCGTGATCCGCGTGATCGTGGCCTTCACCTCGGCCAGCTGATCCAGGGTGTGGATCCCGTGGAGGTCGAGGTGGTCGGCCGACACGTTGGTCACCACCGCGACGTCGTTGTGTTGCACGCCGATGCCGCGGAGGAGGATCCCGCCCCGCGCAGTCTCCAGCACGGCGATGTCGGGCTCCTGCGCCAGAGCCATGGCCGCGCCGCCGAACCCGGAGTAGTCGCCGGCCTCCACCAGCTCATCGTCCCGGTACACGCCGTCGGTGGAGGAGTAAGCGACCGAACGGCCGGCGGTCCGGACGAGGTGCGCGAGCAGACGGACGGTCGTGGTCTTGCCGTTCGTCCCGGTGACGGAGATCACCGGGATGTCCGGGTCGGGGACGGACGGCTGCGGACCGGGGTCCACGGCATCGATGCGGGCGGCCGCCTCCTCCACGAGCCGCCGCAGCGAGCGGCGGGTCGCGAGCAGCGCCGCCATGAGTTCGGCGATCTCATGGCCGAGGGCTTCCGCCGCGCCGCGCCGTCGCCACGGGAAGACCACCACGACCTCGTCGGGCTCGGGACCGGGACGGCCCCGGACCGCCAACCGGATCCCCGACGCCACCGCCAGCCGGTGGCTGAGGTGCGATGCGATGCGGGCCGTGAACCTTCGCCGCTGCTCGCTGTTCGGCCTGCCGGCCTTTCCGGCCCGCGGCAGCTCCACCGCCTCGGCGACCGCGGCCAGGCGAGCCTCGCTCGCGTCCAGCCATCCGGGCACGGCCAGCGTCAGCTTGACCGCCGGGCGGGCGAAATAGATGTTCGGGCCCTCCAGGACCCGCAGCTCCGCGAGCCGGACGGGCTCCATGGCCCGAGCATAGGTCAGGCGTCCTCCCCCGCGTGATACCGGCGAAGCTCCGGGACGAGCAGCGCGAGAAGCCCCGTTCCCACGATGCAGAGGAGTCCACCCGAAACGACCGAGACGGCGGGGCTGAACGCGGCCGCGACCAATCCCGCTTCGAGATCGCCCAGGCGCGGTCCTCCGGTCACCACCAGGATGTGGATGCCCGAGAGCCTGCCGCGAAGCGAGTCGGGGACGGAGAGCTGCAGGATCGTGCTTCGAAAGACAGCGGAGATCACGTCCGCGGCGCCGGCGAAGGCAAGGAACGCGAGCGCCAGCCACAGGTGGTCACCGACCAGGCCGAAGGCGGCGATCCCGGCTCCCCACAGGACGACGGCCCAGATTACCGCGCGGCCCTGATGGCGGACCCGGCTCACCCACCCCGCCGTGAGCGCGCCCGCGAGCGCCCCCACGGCGGGCGCTGAGAACAGCAGCCCGGTCACCTGCGCTCCTGCGTGGAACTGCGACGCCGCGAGGAACGGGAACAGCGCGCGCGGCATGCCGAAGACCATGGCGACGAGGTCGATTAGGAACGTCGATTGAAGCACTCGCCGGCCGCGGAGGTACGCGAACCCCTCCTTCACCGCGCCCCACCCGGTGGGCGCGCCCTCCGCCCGCTCGGGCGGCATGGGCCGGATGGCGAAGGCGGCGCCGAGCATCGCCAGGTAGGTGACGAGGTCGATGCCGTAGGCCCAGGACAGGTTGAGGCGAGCGATGACGATGCCGGCCAGCGCGGGTCCGACGAGCGCGGTCCCGTTCCAGATCACTTGGCTGAGGGCGAGCGCGGAGGGGAGAAGCTCCCGGCCCACCAGGCGAGGGGTCATGGCCGAGCGGGTGGGCCCATCGATGGCCGAGACCGCGGCGATCAGCGCGACCGCCACGTAGATCAGCGCCAATGGTGGACGGCCGATGAGCGTACTGGCCAGCAGCAGCCCCGACGCCACCATGTAGCCCAGCTGGGACAGGACGAGCAGCTTCCGCCGGTCGTAGGCGTCGAGGATGGTACTGCCGACCAGGGTCCCGCCGACAAGCGCCACCAGACCCACGAGCCCGGTGATCCCCACCGCCGCGGGCGAGCCCGTGAGCCGCCGGACCTGCACGAACGTGGCCACCAACGTGAACGCAGAGCCCAGCTCCGAGACGAGCAGGCCGGTCCAGATCAGGCGGAAGTCACGGGAAACCCGAAGCGGCGTGATGTCGACGGCCAGGCCGCGAAGGGGCGGGCGCCGGCTGCGCCGGGGCCCGCCCCCCTCACCGTCCGAGGTCACGCTTCGACCTTAGCAAGCCGATAGGATCGCTCCGGCCGGAATGATGGAGGGGACCGATGGGCTGCCTGATCTTCGTGTTCGGGCTCCTCACGCCGCGGGTCGTGCTGTTCATCCTGTGGATCTTCACCGACTACCTGAGCCGCGCCTATGGCAGTTTGTTCTGGCCCGCGCTCGGGTTCTTCTTCCTCCCCACGACCACGATCGCGTACGCCATCGCCCAGAACGCCTTCGACGGCGTGAAGGGGTGGGGCCTCGTCGTCCTGATCATCGGCCTCTTCTTGGACCTCGGGCTCCACGGTGGTGGCGGGCGGGCCGCCGGCCGTCGGGGGTGGCGCCGTCGCGGCGACTACTACTAGGGCGCGTCCGGGGTCCACGGGCCCACCCCGCCGATCCGTTCCACCGTCACGTGGGTGACGAACCCGGGCGGTGGGTTCGGCATCGGCGGGAACTTCACATGTGGCCCGATGTAGGTGTGGGCGAGCTCCTGGAGCAGCTCCGGCGCTCCGCCCTCGGTGATCCGGGCGCGCCCGTAGAGCACCAGGTACTCGGTGAGGCCCGCGGTGTTCCTGCTCCTGGCGTGGACGGTGATGGCGATCCTGGGGTCACGGCGGAGATTCCGGAGCTTCCGCTGGTCGGGCATGGTGGCGATGACCACCTCGTCGCCGTCGAGGCCGACCCATGCCACCGTGACCTGCGGCGTGCCGTCGGGGTCGAGGGTGACCACCGTGGCCAGCGCGTCGCCCTTCAGCAGGTCCCTGGCCTCCTCGGGGATCCGCATCCCGCTAGCGGGACGTCGCTCCGAGGGCCTGGTCCAGGACGTCGAGGCCCTCGTCCAGCAGGCCCTCGTCGATCGTGAGCGGAGGGAGCAGGCGGATCACATTGTCGTAGGTTCCGGCCTTGAGGATCACGACGCCCTCGCTCAGGCAGCGCTGGACGATGCCGGTGCCGGTGGGGCCGTCGAGCGGCTCCTTGGTCTCCCGGTCCGTCACGAGCTCGACCGCCGTCATCATCCCCCGACCCCTGACGTCGCCGATCAGCGGGTGCCGGGACTGCAAGTCGCGGAGCCGGGCCAGGATGCGCTCGCCGAGCCTCCGGGACCGCTCCAATAGCCCCTCCCGCTCGATCTTCTCGAGCACGGCGAGCGCCGCCGCCGCCGCCACCGGGTTGCCGCCGTACGTGCCGCCCAGGCCACCGACGTGGACCGCCTCCATGAGCTCGGCGCGCCCGGTCACGGCCGAGATGGGCATGCCGCTCCCGAGCGATTTCGCGGTGGTCACGATGTCGGGGACGATGCCCTCGTCCTCGATGGCGAACCACCGGCCGGCCCGGCCCATCCCGCTCTGGATCTCGTCGGAGATGAACACGATCCCGTTCTCCCGGCACAGGTCGGCAAGGCCGGTGAGGAACCCCGGCGCCGGCACGATGAACCCGCCCTCGCCCTGGATCGGCTCGACGATGACCGCGGCGATGTTCTCCTCGCCGATCTGCTTGTGCATCTCGTCCCTGGCGTACGCCAGGGCCTCCTCGGCGCAGTGCTCCGGACCGCTCGGCCACCGGTACGCGTAGGCGAAAGGCAACCGGTAGATCTCGGGGGCGAACGGCCCCATGCCCTGCTTGTACGGCATGACCTTGGCCGTGAGCGACATGGCCAGGAGCGTCCGCCCGTGGAACGCGTGGTCGAACGTGACCACGGCAGACCTTCCCGTCGCCTTGCGGGCGATCTTCACCGCGTTCTCCACCGCCTCGGCCCCCGAGTTCGCGAACATCGTCCGCTTGTCGAACTCCCCGGGCGCCAACGCGTTCAGCCGCTCGGCGAGCTCGATGTACGGCTCGTTCGCCGTCACGTGGAAGCATGTATGGATGTCGAGCTCCAGCTGCTTCTGGGCCGCCGCCACGACCTCGGGCGGCGTGTGGCCGACGTTCAGGACCGAGATGCCCGTGGCGAAGTCGATCAGCCGGTTGCCGTCGACGTCCTCGATGATCGAGCCCGACGCCCGGGCGGTGACGATGGGATGGACGTTGAACACGGCCTGCGGGATCGCGGCCTTCCGGCGCTCGAACCACTCGCGGGACTTCGGACCGGGGATCTCGGTGAGTACCTTTCGCTCCTGCGGGATGTCCATCGTTCGTCCTTCCGGCCGGGGCTGTGGGTCAAGTGTGCCACGCCGGGCCGGTCGACCGCCCGGCCGGGGGCCGACGTCCCCGAATGCTCTCAGGTCGTGGGTGGGATCTCCACGACGCGGCCAACCTGGTCGGCGAAGTCCCAGAGGTCGATGCCCGGTGGTTCCACGCCGAGCGTCGTGAGGACCGTGCAGATCTGGCTCCGATGATCGGTCCCGTGGTGCAGCGCCTGGGCCAGCCGGATGCCCATCGGGGCGTGGGTCTCGGACCCGTCCTCGCGGCGCCTCACGGTGATGGCGTCGGGATCGAGATCCTGTGCCACGAACCGCGACCACGCGGCGCCGTGGCCCTCCATCGCGGCCCGGAGCTCCGGCAGGTCCATGTGGTCCTCGTCGATGAGGGCGGTGCGGCCCTCGGTCATGGCGAACAGGTACGAGGCGTCGGCGCCCACGAGGTGGCGCACCGTCTCGAGGATCGAGCCGTAGGTCCCGAGGACGGCGCTCCCCAGCTGCTCTGAGCTGAGTGGGAGGCACGCATCGACCAAGCGCAGCGTCGCCCACACGTGGTGGGCGAACGCGTCCTCCAGAACGGACCTGCTCATGCGGCCACGGTATCAAGGCGTGGGTGCCCGGGTGGTCCTCGAACCGAGACTTTCGGCATACTTGGGGTCGAGCGGCCGGCCCCGCCCGGGTCCGTCCACGGTTCGAGGAGGCACGTATGGCGACCGCGTTGAAGGCTTGGAAGTTGTTCATCGGTGGCACGTGGGTGGATCCGGCCGCCGGGGAGACGGAGCAGGACATCGACCCGGCGA
This sequence comes from Actinomycetota bacterium, assembly GCA_044867345.1. Taxonomy (GTDB): domain Bacteria; phylum Actinomycetota; class UBA4738; order UBA4738; family HRBIN12; genus AC-69. The sequence goes on along the minus strand of JBIOUU010000121.1, from coordinate 30,427 downwards.
CGACGGACCCGGTCGCCGAGGTGGCGGTGGCCTCGGAGGAGGACGTCGAGCGGGCGGTGAAGGCGGCCAAGAAGGCCTACGAGGACGTCTGGTTCGACACCCCGCCGAAGGAGCGGAGCGCGATGATGCTCAAGCTCGCCGACGCGATGGAGGGGGACGCGGACAACCTGGCCCGCCTGGAGTCCGAGGACGTCGGCAAGCCGATCGCGGTCTCGGGCGCCGACATCCCATTCATCGTCGACAACCTGCGGTACTTCGCCGGCGCGGCTCGGAACATGGAGGGCAAGAACACCGGCGAGTACGAGCGCGGGTTCACCAGCTGGATCCGCCGGGAGCCGCTCGGGGTCACGGCCGGCATCTGCCCGTGGAACTACCCGCTGATGATGGCCATCTGGAAGGTGGCCCCGGCGCTCGCGGCCGGGAACGTGTCGATCCTCAAGCCGGCGGAGCTCACGCCCCAGACCACGCTCCGGCTGGCCGAGCTGTCGGCCGACATCTTCCCGCCCGGCGTGATCAGCGTCGTCACCGGCCGCGGCTCGGTAGTGGGGGCGGCCCTGTGCCGCCATCCCGACGTTTCGCTCGTCTCGATCACCGGCGACACAGCCACCGGCAAGCTCGTGGCCAAGGAGGCGGCCGACACGGTCAAGCGGGTCCATCTGGAGCTCGGCGGCAAGGCCCCGGTCGTGGTCTTCGACGACGCCGACGTCTCCAAGCTGGTCGAGATGCTGAAGTTCGCCGGGTACACGAACTCCGGACAGGACTGCACCGCGGCCACCCGCATCGTGGCCGGACCGAAGGTCTACGACTCCGTGCTCTCCGAGCTCGTCCCCGCGGTCGAGTCGCTCGTTGTTGGCGACACCCAGAAGGAGGAGACCGAGATGGGGCCGCTCATCTCCGACCCGCAGCGTCAGAGCGTGGCGGGCTTCGTCGACCGGGCCCGGGAGAAGGGGGCGAACGTGCTCACCGGCGGCGAGGCCATGGCCGGCGCCGGGTACTTCTACAAGCCGACGATCGTGGCCGACGTGGATCAGAAGGACGAGATCATCCAGCGAGAGGTGTTCGGGCCGGTGGTCACGATCCAGCGCTTTGCGGACGACGACCAGGCCATCGCGTGGGCGAACGACGTCGTCTACGGCCTCGCGTCGTCCGTGTGGACCCGCGACATCGGCCGAGCGTTGAACGCCGCCCGCAAGCTCCAGTTCGGCGCGGTGTGGATCAACACGCACTTCGGGCTGACGTCGGAGATGCCGCACGGCGGCTACAAGCAGAGCGGGTACGGCAAGGACATGTCGATGTACTCGCTCGAGGACTACTCCCAGATCAAGCACGTGATGGCGGCGATCGACTAGCGGGGTTCGGGGGATTCAAGCGTAGCCCCCGAACGACTAGAGGTGAGACCGATGCAGACCAGGACGTTCCTCGTAAACGGGGAGTGGCGGACGGGCAAGGGGATCCTCGAGGTCAAGAGCCCGTACGACGGGACCGTGGTGGCCGAGGTCGGCGTGCCGACCGAGGCCGACGTCGAGGAGGCGGCGAAGGTCGCCGCCGAGACGTTCGGGGAAAGCCGGTTCCTTCCGGTGCACGCGCGGGCCGATGCCCTCGACCACATCTCCCGGGGCCTGGCCCAGAGCATCGACGACAACGCGGCGCTGATCGCCCGAGAGGGCGGAAAGCCGCTCAAGTGGGCGAAGGTGGAGGCCACCCGCGCGGTGTCCACGTTCCGGTGGGCCTCCGAGGTGCTTCGCCACGGCGCGGACGAGGTGATGCGCCTGGACACCGAGGCGTCGCTCGGCTCGCGCCTCGGCATCATCCGCAGGTTCCCGTTCGGGCCGGTCCTGGGCATCTCGCCGTTCAACTTCCCGCTGAATCTGGTGGCCCACAAGGTGGCTCCGGCCTTGGCGGTGGGCGCACCGATCGTGGTCAAGCCGGCCGCGGCCACGCCGCTCGGGGCCATCCGCCTGGCCGAGCTGTTCGCCCAGACCGACCTGCCGAAGGGGATGTACCAGGTGCTGCCGGTGTCCTCGAGCGTCGCCGACGGGATGGCTCGCGACGCCCGGTATCGGAAGATCTCGTTCACCGGGTCGTCGGAGGTCGGCTGGTACCTGAAGGGCCTGGACCCCAAGAAGCGGGTGACGCTCGAGCTGGGAGGCAACGCCGGGGTCATCGTCCACTCCGACGCCGACCTCGACCTCGCGGCTCAGCGGATCGCTTTCGGCGGCTACTACCAGGCCGGCCAGAGCTGCATCAGCGTGCAGCGCGTGCTGGTGCAATCGGAGGTCTACGAGGACTTCACCGCTCGCCTGGTCAAGCAGGTCGAGAGCCTGAAGTACGGCGATCCGATGGACCCGACCGTGGACGTCGGGCCGCTGATCGACGCCGGGTCGCTCGAGCGCATCGCGACCTGGGTGGACGAAGCCGTGGCCCAGGGCGCCGAGGTCCTGACCGGCGGCCGCCGGGACGACCCCTTCTACGCGCCGACGGTCCTGGCCAGGACCAGCCCAGAGATGAAGGTTCGGTGCGAGGAGATCTTCGGGCCGGTCACGACGGTGAGCTCGTATCAGACCTTCCAGGAGGCCATCGGCGAGGTCAACAACTCGCGGTACGGACTCCAGGCCGGAGTGTTCACCCGGGACATCGACCGGGCGTTCCAGGCCCACCGGGAGATCCAGGTGGGCGGGGTCATCGTGAACGACCAGTCGGCGTTCCGCGCGGATCAGATGCCGTACGGCGGGTCGAAGGACTCGGGGTTCGGCCGCGAAGGGCTCCGGTTCGCGATGGAGGAGATGACCGAGCCCCGGATCATGGTCCTCTCGCACGTCCCGCTGTAGCGAGGGGAACCTTGCGGGGGGAGAGGGTTACCCTGGACCCGTGAACGGGAACACCCTCCTGCTGATCTTGATCCCTTTCGCGTTCATGGTCGGCGGCCTCGCGGTGTTCCTGGCGATGACGGTCCGCCGGGGGATCGATGTCCTGGATGGAGGGGTAGAGTCCGAGCGGCGCGTTCGGCCGTGGTGGGGGAACCCCCTCCTGTGGGTGCTCGCCTGCGCAGGGTTCGCGCTCCTCGGGCTCGTGATCGCGCCCAGGCTGTTCGGGGTGGCCTTCCTGCTCCTCCCGTTCATCTGGATCCGAGGTAGCCGCCGCCAGCGTGAGCGATAGCTGTTCCGATGGCCGATGACCGACCTGAACCAGGTCCCCCAACGGGGCTCGCGATCCGGGACCCCCTGCCATGGCGCGACATGATCGAGATCGTCCAGACGGCCGAGCAGACCGCGTACCACACCTTGTTCCTGCCCGAGAGCACCGGTCGAGAAGCCTTCTCCACGTTGGCCGGACTGGCGACGCACACCGAGGTGCTTGGCCTCGGGACCGGGGTCGTCACGATCGTGGCTCGTCCCGTGCCGACGACCGTCATGGCCGCCGCCACCGTCGACCAGATCTCCGCCGGCCGCCTGGTCCTTGGTCTTGGCACGGGCCCGGCGGAGCCCGGGGCTCTCGACCGGCTCCGCGCGTTCGTGAACCTCGCCAGGGCCGCGCTCGCAGGGGACCCCATCGAGACTCCGGAGGGAACCCGGTTCCGGTTGGCCATCGATCCCCCATCGGGTCCCATCCCGATCTGGCTCGCGGCCCTGAACCCCAGGGCCATGCGGCTTGCCGGGGAGATCGCCGACGGGGCGCTGCTGAACTGGTGTTCACCCGAGCGCGTGGCATTCGCTCGGGAGCGGATCCGTGAAGGCGCGGAGGCCTCCGGCCGAGACCCGGCCGCGGTGACCGTCGGTGTCTATGTCCGGGCATGCGTGGGGCAGGAGCCCGAGCCCACGCTCGCGGCCCTGCGCGCCGCCGCCGGGCAGTACGCGTCGTACCCCGCGTACAGGCGCCAGTTCGAGGCGATGGGTCTGCGCGATGAATCACGGAGGGCGGCCGAGGCCTTCGCGGTGGCGGACATCCGCCGGGTGCCCGAGGAGCTCGTCCGGGCGGTGTGTATCCTCGGCGACAGCCCCCAGGCCGTCGCGGCGCTGACGGCCTATCGAGAGGCCGGCGCCGACCTCCCGATCGTGTACCCGGTGCCGCTCAGGGATCCGCGGTCCTCGATCCTAGGGACCCTCTTCGCCTTCGCGCCTCATCCGGCCGTGGAGCCGTGGGACGCAACCGGTCGGGGCCCCAGCCGAAGCCCGTTGCCCCCCTCGCCGCCGACGACGACCGGCTGAGGCCGGGTCTCCGTGGGCACCGAGCGTGAAGCTTGGCAGATCCCCATCGACACCGCGGCCATGGCGGCCTGGGTCCGGTTGTTCAAGCCGAGCTTTCGGAAGATCGCGGCCAGATGGGCCTTCACCGTCTTCTCGGAGAGGAACAGCTCGCGGGAGATGTCGCGATTGCTCCTCCCCTCCGCCAGGAGGGCGAGGATGCCCGTCTCCCGCCGCGTGAGGCTCGCTCCGGAGCGGCGGCGCCCCCCGTTCAGCCCGTCCTCGCTGGGCACCACGCTCGAGAACAGGTTGCGGACCACCCTCGAAGAGAGGCCGTTGATGCTCGAGATCGCGAGCTCGATGGCCTGGGTCAGTTCGCCCGGAGTTGCGTCCTCAAGAAGGTAGCCTGAGGCGCCCTCTGCCAACACGCGGCGCGCGTATCCCGCATCGAACGTGGCGATGACGATGAGTGGCACCGTCGGCCACCTCGTCTGGAGGTCGTGGAGGAGCTCGAGGCCGTCGGCGGTCGGCATCCGGACGTCGAACAGCGCCGCGTCCACCGAGGTCGTCTCCATCACGAGCAGGGCATCCCGCCCTGGGGGAGCTTCCAGGACCTCGGCCTCCGGAAAGGACTCCAGGACCAGGAGCGCCATGCCGCGCCGCACCAGCGCGTGATCGTCGATGATCAGGATCCTCATCGCCCGCCCCCTCGGCCCCTCATCTACACCTAAGTCAACGAGCGAACGCGTCATGCGTTCTCGCCCGACCCCAGATTGGCAGTCCCTCGTCACGGGAGCGTCACAATGGCTCGAGGGAAGGGGCCCCGCCCTCCCGGCGCGTGCTTCAGGGCGCGGCGGCAAGCTCCGTGAGCCAGGTACGGACCACTTCCAGGGCGGCATCGGTGTCCGTGAAGGTCTTGGTGACCTCGACGCCGGACGAGACCTCGGCCACGTATCGGACCTGGGCCCTGAGCGGACTGCCCGACCCCTCTTCTCGCCACACCCTGACGACTAGGAGCCCCGTGGCACTCATTCGGCGCGACACGCCGTCACCATAGGGAGCAGCCGTTGCAGGACCGTTACCTAACAGGGAGTTACGTGGAGGCGAGCCCCAGTCTTTGCCCGGGGACGAAATCGCGCAGCAGCCACCCGAGCCGGGCGGTCGGCTCCACCCCGAGCTCGCCATCCAGGAGTCGCCGGTAGCGGTCGAACTCTGCGAGGGCTTCGGAACGGTTGTCCTCCGCGAGATGGATCCGCATGAGGATGGCGTGGCCGCTTTCCCGCAGCGGTTCGCCGTCCACCGCGGCGAGGGCCGCGAGCAGGGCTTCCGCGTAACGCTCGTGGGCCATGAGCCGTTCGGCCAGTACCTCGAGCGCGTGCAGTCGGAGCTGCCGCCACCGCTCGGCCTCGATGAGGACCCAGTCCTCGTACCAGTCGGGGAGGAGTTCGGCGGAGAGGACCTCGACCATCCGGTCGATGGGCTCCTCCTTCGGGAGCCGGATCGACGGATCGATGACTCGCGAGGCGACCTGCCGGGCCTCGCCGATGTCGACGGAGACGCGGCCCGCCAGCTTGAGCGTCTCACCGAAGGCTTCCACGGCTTCCTTGCCCGCATCGGGAAGGCGCCACAAGGTCGACCGGAGGCTCCCTCGGGACCGGCTCTCGGAGGCGTCCGGCCACAGCACGCCCGCGACCTTCGACCGATGGATCTCATGCCCTCGGAGGGCCAGGAAGGCCAGGAGGCGCTGGGCGCTTTGTGTCAGCGGCACGCTGCCCTGGGTTCCCAGAAGCCGGAACCCATTGAGCAGGCACAAGAGTGGCTGGACCCGCTCCTCGGGCGGAGACGTGCCGACAGCTATGTCGCTGGGGAAAACAGTCCGCACAGAGCCTCCCTACCAGGCCGAACCCTACACCCTGCCCATCCCCGTGCGCTAGACTGATTTTGTCAGTCCTTTCGATCCCGTGCCCGGCCGGCCCGGCACCCTCGCTTGCGTCGGGCCGGCCGGGTCGTATATTTACGAGGTGAGCACCGTCGAAAAGGGGGAAATGCCGTGACCTACACGATCTGTGAGCCCTGCATCGACGTGAAGGACAAGGGCTGCGTCGACGAGTGCCCCGTGGATTGCATCTACGAGGGCCCGCGCATGCTGTATATCCACCCCGACGAGTGCGTCGACTGCGGCGCCTGTGAGCCCGTCTGCCCGGTCACGGCGATCTTCTACGAGGACGACGTGCCGGCCGAGTGGAAGCAGTTCACGCCGATCAACGCGGAGTGGTTCTCCGAATCGGTCACCGGGCTGGGCTCACCGGGGGGCGCCGCGCAGGTCGGTCCGAAGGACGTCGATCATCCGGTCGTGGCGGCCTGGCCCGCCGCGGGCTGACCGGTCCGAGCGAACTCAGGCTCCGAGCCGCTCAGGCCTCCGCACCAACTTCTCCGTTCCCCGTGGGAAGAACGCCGGGCAACCGGTCTGTCTCCGGGAGCTGCTCCGTCGGCCACCGCTCCCTCGACTTGGCCGCGAGCTTGGCCATGAGCTCGATGGCCCCTGGGTCCTCCGATCCCGGCCGCGACGTCACGATGCCCTCCGCGACCGCCCGGTTCCAGATGTCCTGGCCTTTCTCGGTGCGGATGACCGTGAGGGTCCACCCGTCGCTCTGGCCCAGGCCGCCGAAGGAGATGTCCGCGTGCTCCGCGGCGAAGTCCGGGCACAGGAGGCAGCCAGGCCGGGTGAACCGCTGCGACTTCTTGAGCGAATACGTGATCTCCTCGCCGTCCTTGGTGTAGAAGAGCAGCTTCCCCTTGACGTTCACCCGGACGATGTCCTTCAGCTTCAAGCCCAGCTCCTGCTGGGCGATCTCCACCATCAGGCCCTCGTAGGTGAAGCTCTTCGAGCACAGGAGGCCGAACGTCCAGTTGATCTTCTTCGCCCACTTGTTCACGCGCCTTGACGCCATCGCCCCCGTGACGCTGGCCTGGCACGACATCCCCACCAGGGCCACGTTGGACAGCCCCATCTGGGCCGCCCTCAGCATGGCGAGTGGGTTCGCGGAATAGGTGTAGCGCGAGCCCGCCGTGGCCAACACGCCATCTCGGTCGGTGACCACCGTGGGTTCGGCGTCCCACGCGCGCTCGTCCGACAGCTTCGAGGTGCAGACCCCGTCGATCTCTCCGTTCTCCAGGCCCCAGATGAGGAGGGCCGAGACCACGCCGCCGTCCTGCCCGTACATCAGGGCTTCGGGATCCTTCGCCCTGGCCAGGACGATGTCGCGGTACTGGCCGATGACCTCCTCAGGCTTCCTGGTCTGGCCGAACAGCAGCTGGTCGATATCGGACTCCCAGTCCCGGAACCGGGGGCAGGCCAGGGTGCAGAGCGAGCAGCCCCGGTCGCCGTGCGCGCACTGGTCGAGCCCGTCCTCCTGAAGCTGCACGGGCTGGTAGTCCTCGTATCCCAGGACGTGGAAGGGGCAGGCCACGATGCAGGCCGTACATCCGGTGCACAGCCCGGTGAGGACGACCTCGTGATACAGGTCGTACCACTGGGTCCGGTCCTCGGCGGGCACGACCCGAAGCATAGCGCGGGCTTTTGCGTTCGCCGGAAAGCCCATCCGCCCGCTTGTCCGTAGTACGGGGGTTGGCCTTCGGAGGAGGAGGGAGCATGCGAACGCGCATCTTGGGCGTGCTCGCCGTCGTGCTGATCCTGGCCTCGGTGGCGACCGCCTGCAGCAAGAAAGAGAACGAGAGCAAGACGATCACGATCGCCGGCCAGAAGGCCAACGATCACGGGACACAGGAAGTTTCGGGAGAGTCGAGCCTGGAGCTCGAGCAGGACAACTTCTACTTCGAACCGACCGTCCTGAAGGGGACGCCCGGCCAGAAGCTCACCATCGAGCTTTCGAACGAGGGGAGCGCGCTGCACAACTTCAGCATCCCCGACCAGAGCATCGACCAGGACGTCCAGCCGGACGCCAAGGGCGAAGTCACGGTCACGTTCCCCGATTCGGGGACACTGGTGTTCTTCTGCAAGTATCACCAGTCCCAGGGCATGGTTGGGGCGCTGGAGGTCTCCTGACCCCACCGCGTGGCCGGTGCGCGAGCCGCTAGGCTGGCCAGCTGACGTCCGCGTTGGAGGGACCGGGATGAAAAGCACGGTCAACCGCCTGCGGCTGGCCGGACTGGCGATGTCGATCGTGCTCCTGATGGCAGCGTGTGGCGGATCCGGCTCCGACGGCGGAGGTGGAGGCGGTGGCGGAGGAGCAGTTGGCCTGACCCTCACGATCAAAGACTTCGCGTTCCGGCCGAACACGCTCTCCGCGCCTGGCGGACTGCAGTCCATGGTCACGATCACGAACGAGGACTCGGTGACCCACAGCTTTACGCTGAACGACGGCGGTGTCTCCCGCGACGTGCCGCCCGGTCAGACCGTTCAGGTCACCGTTCCCTTCCCTGCATCGGGGACCGCGGGGTTCCACTGCAGGTTCCACTCGACGATGAAAGGGACGCTTCGGGCCGCCTGAGCGGCGCTAGATGGCGAAGGACTGGCCGCAGGCGCACTCGTGCGTGGCCCGCGGGTTCAGCATCTTCAGGCCACCGCCGAGCATGGCGTCGTCGAACTCCAGCGTGGAACCCTCGACGATCGGTGCGCTCGTCCGGTCCACCAGGACCTGCACCCCGTCCACGTCGATGACGTGGTCGCCCTGAGCCGCGGCGTCGGCGAAGGACAGCTCGTAGGAGAAGCCGGAGCATCCTCCGGCCACCACGCGGACCCGTAGGATGGGCGAGGGCCTTCCCTCACGGTCCGCGAGCGCCCGGATCTTGCCGGCGGCCTTGGCTGTGACGGTGAGGACGGTCGCGGTGTCGCTGTCCATGGCGCCTCCCAGGATACCCCTCCACCCTCGCTAGTCGGCCGCCAGCTTCCGGAACGCGGTCTTGAGCGCCTCGGCGTGGGTCGGGTACGCGTGGATGGCGTCACCCACGATATGGGCCGGGGTCCGGGCGGCCATCACCGCCACCACCTCGTGGATCATGGCCGCGGCCTCCTCGCCCACCACGTGGCCCCCCAGGACCTCGCCGGTCCGCGCGTCCGCCACCAGCTTGACCAGGCCATGGGTCCGGCCCTCGATCGTCGCCCGCTCGCTGTCCTCCATCGGGACCTTGGCGACGCGAACGTCGTTCCCGGCCTCCCGTGCCTGCCGCTCGGTGAGGCCGACGCTCGCCACCTCCGGGTCGCAGAACGTCACCCGGGGCACGACCCGATAGTCGCGGGGGCGCGGCTTGCCCAGGATGTCGTCGACGACAAGGTCCGCCTCGTACGTGCCCACGTGGGTGAAGAGGAGCTCTCCGGTGGCGTCGCCGGCTGCCCAGACCTGATCGTTCGTCGTGCGCAGGGTGTCGGTGAGCATCGGCTTGCCATCGTCGTCGAGCCGTACGCCGGCTGCGTCGAGATCGTGTGGCTCGAACCGCGCGCGCCGGCCCGCGGCCACGAGCAACTCCGCGCTCTCGATGACCTCACCGTTCGACAGATGCAGCTGCCACCTTCGTCCGTGGTACGCGGCGCGGTCACAGGTCGTCCCGGGCACCAACCGGATCCCCTCCTCCTCGAACGCGGGGACGAGGGCCGCCGCCGCGTCCTCATCCTCCTTGGGGAGGATCCGCGGAAAGACCTCGATGGCGGTGACGCTCGAGCCGAACCGGGCGTAGATCTGGGCGAACTCGATCCCGATGGCCCCCGTCCCCAGGATGGCGATCGAGCGGGGGACCGACTCGGGCTGCCAGATGGCCTCCTTGTTGGTCCAGTACGGGCCCTCCTCGATGCCCTCGATGGGCGGCGTCACGGACTCGCTGCCGGTGGCCAGGACGATCCGGTCCGCCTCGACCCCGGTGCCATCCGCCAGCTCGATCCGGTGCGGCCCAATCAGGCGGGCCTCCTCCATGAGGACCCGGACCCCCAGCCGCTCGAAGGGCTTGGCCCCACCGCCCGACTGGGCCTCGATGATGCGCCGAGCCCGGTCCCGAACGGCGAGGAAGTCCACGTCCACGTCCGGGACGCGGACCCCGAAACGGTCCGCGTCCCGGGCGAGCGCCGCGATCTTGGCGCTTCGGAGCATGACCTTGGTGGGAACGCAGCCGTAGAGGTTGCATTCGCCCCCCAGCTTGTCCCGCTCGGCCAGGCCGACCGCCATGCCGCCGTGGCGTCCCAGCCGGAAGGCGATCTCTGAGCCCGTCGCGCCGCCGCCGATCACGAAGACGTCGAACCGCTCCATCCCGTGGATTCAATCACCCGCAAGCGGTCCGATCGCGTCAACTCGCGGTAAACACCGATCCTCGCTAGGGTACGGCCGGAGGGTCCATGGGGTCGTCGGTCATCGGGAATGCGCTCCAGAACGCATCGGTCGGCCGCGTCCTTCTCGTCGACGACGAGCCCAGGATCCTCGACTTCGTGCGCCGGGGGCTTCAGGCCGAGGGGTTCTCGGTCGATGTGGCCTCCCTCGGGGAGGAGGGGCTCCGGATGGCCGTCTCCCAGCCCTACGACCTCGTGATCCTCGATCTGGTCATGCCCGGGCTCGACGGAGCTGGGATCCTTCGAAAGCTGCTCACCCGCAAGCCGTCCCAATCGGTGCTCATCCTCTCGGCCCTCTCCGACACCGGTACCAAGGTGGCGCTCCTTGAGCTGGGCGCCGAGGACTACCTGGCCAAGCCGTTCTCCCTCGAGGAGCTGCTGGCCAGGGTACGAGCCCGTCTCCGGGGCGTGGCCCGCCACGGCCTGACCACGATCCGAACGGGCGACCTGATCCTCGACCTGGTGCGAAGAGAGGCGGACATGGGGTCGGGGCCCGTTCCGCTGGCCGATCGAGAGTTCCTCCTGCTCCAGGAGCTCCTCCGAAACGCCGGACGCACCGTTTCGAAGGAGCGCTTGCTCTCCTCCGTCTGGGGATATCAGTTCGATCCCCGGTCAAACGTCGTCGACGTCTACGTCCGGCGGCTCCGGGCCAAGCTCGGCTCCGATCTCATCACGACCGTGCGTGGGGAGGGGTACCGTATCGATGCGGCTTGACCGGTGGGAGTGGCCGAAGCGCGAGACCTGGCTGGACATCGCGTGGGTCGCGTTCGCCCTTGCCAACCTGGCGGCCATGGCGTCCATCCCCGCATGGGAGACCGTCCCGTTCCACTTCATTTGGGTCAGCCTCACGCTGCTGTACGGGTTCCGCGTGTGGCGGACGCAGCCCACGATGTGGGTGCTCGGGGCGGTCATGGCCAGTACCGGCACGTTCATCCTCATCGACATCACGCGAGGGGCTCAACCCTGGGGCGAGCTCACTGAGGTCCCCCTGATGGCGGCGATGTTCCTGGCAATGGTGTGGCACGCGCGGCGCCGCCTCACGGCCATGGATGAGATGGAGCGGGTGTCGGGGGAGAACCTCCGGCTGCTGGAGCGTGAACGGCGGTTCGTCCAGGACGCCTCTCACGAGCTCCGCACGCCGATCACGGTTGCGCTCGGCCACGCCGAGCTCATCGAACGCGCCGCCATGGATTCGATGGTCGCGGACGATGCCCGTGTCATCGAGGACGAGCTCGAGCGCCTCCGGCGGCTGGCCGACCGCCTGCTCCTGTTGGCCGGGCAAGAGGATCCGGACTTCCTGCACCGGTTGGCCGTCGACGTCGGCGCGCTCGTGCTGGATGCGTATCACCGGTGGGCGGCGACGCCACGGCGATGGCTTCTGGGTGACCTCGACGAGGTTCAGGCCGAGGCCGACCCGGACCGCGTGGCCGTGGCACTCGATGCCCTCATCGAGAACGCCGTGAACCATACGCGCCCCGAGGACTCGATCGAGATGTCCGTGCAACGAAGCGCCACCACTGCGGTGATCTCCGTTCGCGATTCAGGAACCGGGATCTCCCGCGCGGACCTCGACCGGATCTTCCATCGGTTCGCCCGGGCGGATCCAGGGCGAAGCAGGAACACCGGCGGTTTCGGGCTCGGCCTGTCGATCGTCAGGGCCATCGCGGAGGCGCACGGCGGGTCGGTCGCGGTTCGCAGCGCGCCCGGCGAAGGAAGCGTGTTCGAGATCCTGCTGCCGGCCACGCGATCCGAGCTGCCTCCCGCCGAGCTGCGCTCCCGAGAGCGGGAGCCGGCCGCCTCCGGCGAGCCCGGCCGGGGCGGGTGACCGGGAGCCGGCTGTGGACGCATGGATGACCAGCTGGCGGCTGGATCCGCTGGTCGTCGTGGGGCTCTTCGGGATCGGCCTCATCTATGTCCAAGCCACCCGCCGGTTGAAGGGGATCGGTCCCGGACTCCCACACGCTCGCCAACGGTGCTTCCTGGCCGGGCTGATCTTCATCTTCCTCGCACTGGACGGCCCCATCGAGGCCGTGGCGAGCGCGTTGTTGTCCGTGCACATGCTCCAGCACATGTTGCTGACGATGGTCGCGGCACCGCTCCTCGTGCTCGGTGCCCCCGTGACCCTCGCCCTTCGCGCGTCCTCGCTCGAGACGCGGCACAGGATCCTGCTTCCCGTCCTGGATAGCCGTTTGGTCCGGATCGCCGCCAGTCCGCTGGTGGCATGGTCGTTGTTCTTCGTCGTCCTGTGGGCCTCACATGTGACGAGCCTGTACGAGACCGCCATCCAGAACCGTGGCCTCCACGCCTTGGAGCACCTGGCCTACCTGGGGTCGGCGGTCCTGTTCTGGTGGCCGGTGGCGGGCCTGGACCCCAACCCCTCACGGATCTCGCACCCCGCGCGCATCCTGTACCTGTTCCTGGCGATGCCGCCGATGGCGTTCCTCGGTCTTGCCATCTACAGCTCGGATCACCTCCTGTACCCGTACTATGCGACCGTCCCGGGCGCGACGATCGCCTTTGCGCTGGCCGATCAGCACCTGGCCGGAGCGATCATGTGGGAGGGGGGTATGTTCGTCGTGGTGCCGGCGCTCGCGTTCCTGTTGCTCAACTGGATGCGCCGCGAGGAGCGCGAGGCCGAACGATCCGACGACCGGGTCGCTCGAGCCGGAAGGCGGCAGGACCCCGGAACCAAAGCGTCAACGTGTGAGGATGAGGGGGAGGCGGCCATGGAACCGAGCCGTGGGAGGCGGATGGCATGACCGGGCTGTACGACCGGTGCGTGCGGTGCGGGATTCGCGTCCCCTGGGGACGTTCGGTGTGCCGGCAGTGCAATCCCGCCGACCTCCCCAGTCCCAGCCCTACCCAGTATCACGCCACCGTGTTCCTGGCGGTGCTGCTGACGCTGGTCGCGGTGGCGGTCGTGCTGCTGATCCGGGGCTGAGGCCGGTCGATCCCTCGCTCAGGGCCCCTCGACGTGCCGGTGCTGCCGGGCCACGTCCCTGAACCAACCCACCGCGGCGAGCAAGAAGAGCGCCGCCCCGGCGGCCAAGAGCCACCGGCTGATCACGAGCCCGAGGGCCAACATGACGGCCGCGACCGAGAACCCAAAGGGCCAGATGGTCGGAGCCACGTGGGCCTCGGCCTCCGACACCGCGCCGGGCGCGTGTCCAGCGGGCTCCGGCCGGGACGCGTCGCGGACCTGTCCCTTGGCCACCATCCCCAGGTAGAAGAAGGTCACGGAACCCACGAGCAGCAGTGGCGCGCCGGCCAGCTCGTGGCTGGTGATGCCGTAGATCGCTCCCGTCACGACCAGGAAGGCCGCGAGGGCGAACCACACCCGCGCTGCCGTGATCATGCCTCGCTCTCAGCCCGCGAAGCCACACGCGTCACCGACCCGTCGCTCCCTCGTCACCTCGGAGTGAGCAGATAGAAGACCGTATACAGCCCCACCCAGACCACGTCGACGAAGTGCCAGTAAATGGCTCCGGCCTCGAGCGACTCGTGCCGCGACCTGGACAGCTGGCCCGTGCGGGCTTGCGTGAACACCAGCCCCAGGAAGACGACGCCGCCGAACACGTGGGCCATGTGGAGGCCCGTCATGACGTAGAAGAGCGTGCCGAAGATGCCGTCCTTCAGACCGAACCCGAGTTGCGAGTAGTCATACAGCTGGAGCGCGAGGAACGAGATCCCGAGTCCTAGGGTCCCCGCAAGCCAGGCCTGGAGGCCCCTCCCGTCGCCTCTCCGGATGGCCCGGACGCCCTGCTGGAGGACGAAGCTGCTGCTCACCAGGATGACGGTTAGGACGGTCGCGATCCCGATCTCGAGGTGAGGGATCCCCTTGGGAGGCCACGCCGGGCTGGCTGCTCGGATCGTGAAGTACGCGCCGAAGAAGGCGGCGAAGAACATGGCCTCGGACGCGACGAACAGGACCATCCCCAGGATGGGCCCGCTGGTGGCGCGGGCCACCCGCTCGTCGGTGATCTCGGCCGTGCTCATCCCGGCCCCCGATCCGTGGGCCCCGCTTCGGAAAGCCGCGCGTCGTACACCGGCCGCGCGGAGTGGATCGCCGGCAGGGCGTCGAAGTTATGGGGAGGCGGCGGCGACGAGGTCGCCCACTCGAGCGTGTTGGCTTGCCATGGGTCGGCCGGGGCCGACCTGGGCTTGCGGAGCGTCGTGAGGACGTTTGCGAAGAAGATCAGCAGCGAGATGGCGATGAGGAAGGCGCCGATCGTCGAGACGAGGTTCAGGAAGCTCCATCCCCGATCGGGCGCGTAATCGGCGATCCGCCGGGGCATGCCCCGCAGGCCGAGGATGTGCATGGGGAAGAACGTCAAGTTGAACCCGATGAACTGCAACCAGAAGTGCCACTGGCCGAGCTTCCGGGAGAGCATCCTGCCGGACATCTTGGGGAACCAGTAGTACATGGCCGCCATGATCCCGAAGAGCGTGCCCCCGAAGAGCACGTAGTGGAGGTGTGCCACCACCCAGTAGGTGTCGTGGATGGCGAAGTCCATCGCGGGGGAGGCCGCCCACACCCCGTCGATCCCCCCGATCAGGAACAGCGCGATGAATCCCAGCGCGAAGAGCATGGGCACCTCGAAGCGAAGCTTGCCCTTCCACAGAGTGCCCAGCCAGACGAAGAACAACACGCCGGTCGGGATCGAGATCAGCTCCGTCGTGATGCTGAAGAACGGGAGCTCGACCGCCCCGGTGGCGAACATGTGGTGCGCCCAGACCGTGAACGAGAGCGCCGTGATCATCAGGAACGACAGGACGACGCCCCGGTAGCTGAAGATCGGCTTGCCCGAGAACACGGAGAGGATCTCGGTGACGACGCCCCAGGCCCCCAGGATCAGCATGTAGACCTCGGGGTGGCCGAAGAACCAGAACACGTTCTGCCAGAGGAGCGCCACGCCGCCGTGCGCTGGGTCGAAGAACGAGGTGCCCAGCCTCCGGTCCGCGAAGAGCATGATCAGCCCGGCTGTGAACACCGGCGTGGCCAGGATGACCAGGAGCGAGGTGGCCAGGATGCCCCAGACGAAGACCGGCAGCCGCATCATGGTCATGCCGGGGGCCCGCATCCGCAGGATGGTCACGATGAAGTTGATGGCCCCCAGGATGGATGCGGTCCCCACCAGGATCAGGCCCGTGAGCCAGAGGTCCACCCCCGTGCCGAGCTGCTCGTTCAGCGGCGCGTAGCACGTCCAGCCGCACGCGGCGGCCCCGCCCCTGGCCAGGAAGCCCGAAAGGATGGTGAGGCCCCCGACCGGGAGGAGCCAGAAGGAGAGCGCGTTGATCCTGGGGAACGCCATGTCGAGCGCCCCGATCTGGAGCGGGACGAAGTAGTTCCCCAGCCCGGCCAGGATCGGGAAGATGACCAGGAAGATCATCAGCGTGCCGTGGATCGTGAACAGCTCGTTGTACGCGTGAGCGCCGATGAGCTGCTGCCCGGGCCGGGCCAGCTCGGTCCGCATGAGCAGCGCGAAGATCCCGCCCACGGCGAAGAACGAGAAGGAGTTGACGAGGTAGAGGATCCCGATCTTCTTGTGATCGGTGGTGGTCAACCAGACCAGGAGCCGGCCCCTCGGCTCGGGCGCCAGCTCCCTGGTCGGAGCCTCGGTTACCGCCATCACGCTCCTCCTGCGGTCATCGCGCTACTTGACGATGAAGGCTCCGGACATTGCGGGGCCGTGGACGTCGCACTGGAAGTAATAGTGACCCGGCGGCAGCGGGGGCGAGTTCAACGTCTCGCTGTCCGGTCCCGTGATCCTCGGGGATGTGAAGTATTTCTTCTTCTCGAAGAAGCTGTCATAGATCGAGAAGTTGTGCTGGATCCCGACATCCTGGTTCGTGATGTCGACGGTGAACGGGCTATTCGCCGGGACGGCAAGGCAGAACTGGTTCCACGAGATGTTATGGGCGATGAGCGACAGCGTCGTTCCCTGCGGTTCGCAGGTGATGCCCTGGGCCTTCTTCCGCTGCTGCTTGATCCAGCTCTGGTAGTCGAGCGGCGCAACGACCTTCACGTCGAACGTCATCTTCGAGTGCCACAGGCCGCAGAACTCCGCGCACTGCCCGTGGAACGTGCCGAGCTGGGTGGGGGTGAACGTGAACGTCGTCGTCCGGCCGGGGATCGCATCGCGCTTGAACAGCAGATCCGGCACGAAGAACGAGTGGATGACGTCCCTCGACACCAGCTGGATCTGCACCGGCTCGTCGACGGGAAGGACCATGACGGCCGGACGCACCAGCGTCTTCCCGGCCACGAACAACCCTTCGTTCAGGTACAGGAAGGTCCACTCCCACTGGAACCCCTCGACCTTGATCTGGACCTGAGGGGTCTCGCGCTGCTCGATGTTCATGAGCGTCGCCTCGCCGAACGGAAAGAGGATGGCGATGATCACTGCGGGGATGGCGAAGAAGACCCCCAGGGATCTGCCGCCGCCGACGCTCTGCGGTGAGGGTTGGTCGTCGCGCTTGCGGTACCGGACGATGCACCAGATCAACGCGGCCTCGACGCCGAGGAAGACCGGCGCCGCGAGGATCATGATGATGACGTAGAGTCGGTGAACCTCCTGGCCCTGGGGCGAGATCCCCTGCTTGGCGCAGCCCGTGAGGAGCAGGAGGGTAGACGCAGCCGCCAATCGAGCGATCCGCGTCCGTGTCACCGGCAGCGGGCTCGATCCCATCGTCGCTTTCAGGTGACGGTGAACTGGAAGAACATGCCCTTCGCCAAGTGCGGCGGTCCGTTCGTTCCTCCGCTCACGGTGCCGGTCTCCCAGCAGGCGAAGAAGTACTTCCCCGGGGACAGGTCGAACACGTTCGAGAGGGTCGCCCCCGTGTCCACTCCGGCGATCTCACCGAAGGCCAGGTACTGGGTCTCGCACGGGCCGCCGCCCTCGCATCCCGGAACTTTCGCGCTGTCGATGATGTCCTGCGCCGTCTTCCCGGAAGGGAGCGCCTTCACGATCATCTCGTGCGTGATCGGGAACGACTCCTTGTTCGAGAAGTTGATCTGCAAGTTGCCCGACGGGATCGTCCCGGGCATCCCATGGAACCGGAACTTCTGGGCGAAGACGTTGTAGATCGGACTGCTGGGCGCGTTGGGGGACTTCGAGCACGCCGACCCAAAGAGGATGAGGGTGGCAATCAGGGCGCCGATCGTGAACAGGCGACCCTGTCCACGGACGGATACGGGTGACGACTCCATCTGCCCCTCCTCGTCTCGCGCACCGGCTGCCCGGCCCGAGGGATCGGACCAGGCTGATGGGTTACGTAATGATGCTTCCCCCGCCGAATCAAGCGGATGACAGAACTGTCACGGAGCGGCGCCGCGCACGTTCTTCCTGACCAGGTCTTCCGCACGAACGCATGACAGGAGTGTCACGTATTCCTGGGGGTGAGACTCCGGCCGACGTTCGGCTCGGCCTCCTCTACGATGTGGCCGAGATGCGGACGGACCACCTGCGGTCGCTCCTTGCCGACACCCTCGATCCCGACCCACGGTCCCAGCCCGGCCCGGAGGAGCACCTCGCCGCGGTGCTCGTACCCATCGTCGAGGGGCAGGACCCCTGGGTCGTGTTCACCCGCCGAACCGACGAGCTTCCCCGGCACGCGGGCGAGATCTCCTTCCCCGGCGGGCTGAGCCACGCGGGGGATGCGGCGCCACGCGAGACCGCGCTGCGGGAGACGGAGGAGGAGCTGGGACTGCCCCCTTCGGAAGTCGACGTGCTCGGCGCGCTTCCCCCGGTCCACACGTTCGTCTCAGGCATCCTGATCGTTCCGTTCGTCGGCGTGCTTGCCCCCCGCCCGATGTTCGACCCGAATGCGGGCGAGATCGCCGAGGTCCTGCAGTACCCGCTGGCCCGGTTGGCCGAGGCCGAGCGCGAGGTTGAGCTTCCCCGAGGCGACCACGTCTACCGGGGGTTCGCCTACGAGATGCGGGACAACACGATCTGGGGGGCGACCGCCTTCATCCTGCACAGCCTGATCGAGATCGTTCGGAAGGAACTGGCGTGAGCGACCCGGAGGTCCAACCTTACGCGCCGAGCGATGCGAGGCTGCGCTCGATCCTGGACCAGGCCAGGACCATCGCGGTCGTGGGGCTCTCATCGAAGCCGGAGCGCGAGTCATTCGGCGTCAGCCGGTACCTCCAGCGTCGGGGCTATCGGATCGTCCCGGTGAACCCGAACGAGACCGAGGTGTTGGGGGAGACGGCGTACGCGTCGCTCCTCGACGTGCCGAAGGAGGTCGCGATCGACGTCGTGGACGTCTTCCGCCGGGCCGAGGCGACGCCACCCGTTGCCGAACAGGCCGTGCGCGCCGGCGCGAAGGTGCTGTGGCTCCAGGAGGGGATCCTGAACGAGGAGGCCCGGCACACCGCCGAGGGAGGCGGCCTGACGGTCGTCATGGGCCTGTGCATCCGAACGACCAGGGAACGGCTGAACAGAGAGGAATGACCGTGCAGAAGTGGGAATATTTCGTTGCTCCGCTCCTCGAGCACAACCCCGGCGAGATCCTCAACACCTTCGGGGAAGACGGCTGGGAGCTGGTCTCGGTGGCCCAGGTCACGACGCCGGCCGGCGGCCAGTCCC
Source organism: Actinomycetota bacterium (assembly GCA_044867345.1). GTDB lineage: Bacteria > Actinomycetota > UBA4738 > UBA4738 > HRBIN12 > AC-69. The sequence continues at coordinate 11,318 of JBIOUU010000121.1, read as the reverse complement.
TGATCGCCTACCTGAAGCGGCCGGCCGGGTAGCGAACGGTCAGCTACGAGCGATCCGGCGCCGGAGGAGGATCAGCACGCCGATCAGGACGGCGGCGATGACCAGCCCGACGCCGGTCCTTGCCCCGCCTCCCAGCCCGGGAGACGTGGGGCTCGCTCCCGGCCGAGGTGAGGCCGTGGCGCTCGATCCCGGTTCGGGGGATCCGGTCGGCGTTCCCGCGAGGCGCAGGATGGCATCCGACGTCGCCACGTAGATCGATCCGTCGGGGGCCCGCGCCACGTCCGTGACGGCGGTCCCGACGCCCGGAACGAGCTCGGGGCCGCCAAGGGAGCCGTCCGGCAAGAGCCGGGCGCGGTACAGCCCGTTCAGGTAGCTCCCGAAGTACAGCCACCGTCCGTCCGACGTCACGGCGCAGCCCGTCGCCACGATGACCCGTTCGAAGTCCAGCTCCGGATCGATGAACCGGCTCTCGCCGTCGGGTCCGAGCTGATCCGGCCATCCGTAGTTCCCGCCGGCCATGATCCGGTTGACCTCGTCGTCGCTGGCCGGTCCGTTCTCCGTCTCCCACAGGTCGCCGGTCACCGGGTCGAAGCACAGGCCGAACGAGTTGCGGATGCCCAGGGCGTAGACGGGATTGTCCGGCCCCAGTGGGTTGTCGGTGGGCACGGAACCGTCCGGATCGAGCCGAAGGACCTTGCCGCCGAGGTCGTTCGGGTCCTGCGCTCGCTCGGGGTCGTGCGCCTCGCCGGTCACGGCGTACAGCTTGCCGTCCGGCCCGAACGCCATGTCCCCCCCGTTGTGGTAGCCGGTCACGGCCGGGAGCAGGGTGATGATGGGATCGACCCGCAGCGCCTCGCCCGCCTCGGCGCGCACGCGGATGATCCGGTTGGACGCGCCATCCTTCTCCGAGTAGTAGAGGTACACCCAGGGCTGCCGCTCGAAGTCCGGATGGAGGGCGATCCCCAGGAGCCCCCGCTCGGCGCCTCCCTCCACGGAGACGTGCACGAACGGCTGAGGCAACACTCGCCCGTCCCGGATGATGCGGACGTCGCCCGTCTCCTTCTCGGTGAAGAAGATCCTCCCGTCGAGGGCGAAGGCCATGTTCGTGGGGAAGGCGAGGCCGTCGGCCACCCGTTCCACCGATGGCTGAGCGGCCGACGGCGCTGCCGTCCAGACGAGCGCGAGGACGGCGAGGATGGGCGGCACCCGGCGGGCCATGCGGCAAGTCTAGAGAGGCGGGAATGTGCGTTGCTACGACGCTATCCGAGCGCCTGCTCGAGGTCGGCGACCAGGTCGTCGGGATGCTCGATCCCGACCGAAAGCCGGATGAGGGTTTCGGGGACGGCGAGCGGCGAGTCGCTCACGCTCGCGTGGGTCATCGGCGCCGGCATCTCGATGAGGGATTCCACGCCGCCTAGCGACTCGGCCAGGAAGAACAGCTTGGTCCTCTCCACCACCCGGACGGCCTCCTCCCTGGATCCGACCTCGAACGACACCATGCCGCCGAAGTCCTTCATCTGGCGGACGGCGACCTCGAACCCGGGGTGGCCGGGGGTCCCGGGGAAATGCACCCCGGTCACCCGGGGATGCTGCGAGAGGAACTCGGCGACTCGCCGGGCGCCGCGGCAGTGCGCCTCCATCCGCAGGGCAAGGGTCTTCACGCCTCGGAGCGCGAGGTAGCAGTCCATGGGGCCGGGGACCGCCCCGACGGCGTTCTGCAGGAACGCCAGGCGATCGGCGAGCGCGTCGTCGTTCGTCACGACGGCCCCGCCGATCAGGTCTGAGTGGCCGCCGAGGTACTTCGTCACCGAGTGGACCACGACGTCGGCACCGAGCTCGAGTGGCCGCTGGAGGTACGGAGTGGCGAACGTGTTGTCGACGACGCACATCGCGCCGCCGCCGTGCGCGACCTCGGCGGCGGCCGCGATGTCGATCACCTTGAGCAGCGGGTTGGTCGGCGTCTCCACCCACACCACTTTCGTCTCGTCGCGCACCGCGGCGCGGAACGCGGCCAGGTCGGTCATGTCCACCACGTCGTGAGCCACACCCCAATCCGCGAGCACCCGGGCCAGCAACCGATATGTTCCGCCGTAGACGTCGTTCGACAGCAGCACGTGGTCCTCGGGCCGGAGCGTGAGGAGCAGCGTGGCCTCGGCGGCCATCCCGGAGGCGAAGCAGAGCCCGTGATCGCCACCCTCGAGCGATGCGAGGACGGTCTCGAGTGCCTCGCGCGTGGGATTGCCCGTCCGCGCGTAGTCGAATCGCTTGGGCTTTCCCACCTCCGGCTGCGCGTACGTGGACGTCTGGTAGATCGGGACGTTCACGGCGCCGAACGCCGGCTCGGGCTCCTGACCGGCATGGACGGCCCTGGTCTCGAACCTCATCGCATCTCCGGAGGAACCTGCCATCCTCGCCTCCTGAGCTCGTCGACGGCATCCTGGCCCGAGCGGGCCAGGCCCCACAGCAGCGATTTGCGCTTCGCGTCGTGCCCCGGCGCGAACTCTCTCGACGTCGAGGACGCACAGTCCGGATGGCCGCATCCGCACCGGGTAAGCCCGTGGAACACCAGCTGGTGCTGGCCATCGGAGCGCTCGTCCTGCCGGCATCGCGGGTACGGGGGCGGAGGAAGGGTCGCCGCCGGCAGGACGATCACCCCCTCCAGCGGGTTGCCCGGCGCGAAGCACCTGCCGCCGAGCGCGTACAGGCCGGTGAGCGCCGCCAGCGCCGCATCCACCTGATCCGACGACCGGAGGTCCTCGGTCGCCACTCCCTGGGCCCGCAACACGCCGCGTCGCCACTCGCGCTTCGTCTTCCCGTTGGTCATGCCCCTCGGCGGCAGGCATCCCGCCAAGACGACGGCGGTCGCGTGCGGGAAGACCTCGATGGCCCTGCCGGCGACCGCGCCACTCGCGTAGCGGGCGAATCCCTCCTGGGCCGCAGCCTCGAAGACCTCGAAGCCGGCTCGCATCCAGTCGTAGAAGACGCTGCTGGCCTTCTTCGGGTCCGAGGGCGTCCCGAAAGACTGGATCCCGAACCGGCGGATCTCGCGTTCGGTGAGCCGCGACCCGCCCGGGCTCCGTCCCCACGCCGGCGGCGAGTCGATCGCCACCACGTCGGGTCGGAGCTGCCTGATGAGCTCCCCGACCTCCTCCACAGCCATGTGGCGCCGGGCTTCCGAAGGGATCAGGGACTCGTCGAGCAGGACGGCGTCCAGGCCTTTCCGCTTCGCGCCGACGTCGATGCCGAGCGAGCGCACGGGGGTCGGGTCGTCCCTACGGGGTCCGCTGCCGGTGGGCCAGGAACTCGAGGAGGTCGCTCCGGGTCAGGACCCCCAGGACCTGGCCGGCCTTGGCCACCAGCACGGCCGGCTCCCGCTGGAGCTCGGCGAAGGCCACCTCGATGGGCTGGTCGAACTCGACCATGGGGATCGGAGGCCCCATGACCTCCGCCACGTCGGCCTGGAGCGCGTCGGGGTCGCGGAAGATGCGGTCCAGGAGGGCTCGCTCCTGGATCGCTCCGACGAACTGGGTCACGTCGAGCGACGACGGCTCGCGCACCACCGGGGCCTGAGAGATCCCGTACTCCTGGAGCGCGTCGATGGCCTGGCGAACCTTGTCGTGCGCGTTCACCGTCACCATCGGAGGAAGATCGCCGTGCTTGGCCGACACGACCTCCTCCACCCGCACCACCTCGGGTCGCTCGAGCATCCCGTACTGGAGCAGCCAGGAATCGGAGTAGAGCTTCGAGAGGTAGTTGCGTCCGGTGTCGGGGAAGATGACGACGACGGTCTTCGACTCGTCCAGCTCCCGGGCCACCTCCAGGGCCGCGTACAGGGCGGTCCCCGACGACCCTCCGACCAGGATGCCCTCCTGCCGCGTGACCGCCCTGGCCAGGCGGAACGAATCGGCGTCGGAGACCCGTACCCACCGATCCACGACGGAGGGATCGAAGGTGTCCGGCCAGAAGTCCTCGCCGATCCCCTCCACCAGATACGGCCTCGGCGTGTCGCCCGAGTACAGGGACCCCTCGGGGTCCGCGCCCACGACCGTGATGCCGGGCTTCCTCTCCTTCAGGTATCGGGCGGCGCCGGTGATCGTGCCGCCCGTTCCCACCCCGGCCACCAACACGTCGATCCCGCCGCCGGTCTGTTCCCAGACCTCCGGGCCCGTGGTCTCGTAATGGGCCTTGGGGTTCTCCTGGTTGAAGTATTGGTTCGGCTGGAACGCCCCCGGGATCTCCTCGGTCAGCCGGTCGGCCACGCGGTAATAGGACTCCGGCGACTCGGGCGCGACGGCGGTGGGGGTGATGACCACCTCGGAGCCGTAGGCCCGAAGGAGCGCCACCTTCTCCTGGCTCATCTTGTCCGGCATCACGAAGATGCACTTGTAGCCCTTGATCGCCGCGGCGATGGCCAGGCCATGGCCGGTGTTGCCGGAGGTCGGCTCGACGATCGTCCCGCCCGGCCTGAGTTGCCCCGCACGCTCGGCGGCCTCGATCATCCGAAGGCCGATCCGGTCCTTCACGCTCCCGCCGGGGTTCAGCATCTCGAGCTTGGCCAGGATGGTCGGGCGGATCCCCCGCACCACCTTGTGGAGCCGGACCAGCGGGGTGTTGCCCATGCCCTCCAGGAACGACTCGAGCACCTTCATCGTGCCACCCCCCAAGCTCCCGGTGATCCGAGCCTCTATTGTGCTTTACTCGCGCCGCCCCGTCCCGAACATATTGGGGGACGGTACCCTCGCCGAGGCCGGCCAGTGAGTGACGAACCCCAAGCACCTGCGCGGGAGTCGATCCTCGTCGTGGAGGACGACGAGTTCATCGCCCGCCTCCTCGGGGTCGAGCTCGCCGGGGCGGGGTACGAGGTCCGAACTGCAGCCGACGGCGTGGAGGCGTTGGACGCCGCGTTCGAACGATGCCCCGACCTGATCCTCGCCGACGTGATGATGCCGAACATGGACGGCTACGAGATGACCCGGCGGCTCCGGGAGGATCCCCGGACCGAGGGTGTGAGCATCATCATGCTCACCGCCCGAGGGGTGGCCGCCGACAAGCTCGAGGGCCTGACTGCGGGGGCCGACGACTACATCGTCAAGCCGTTCGACGCCGACGAGCTCCTCGCCAGGATCCGAGGGGTCATCCGGCGGGCGGAGTACATGCGCTCGGTGTCGCCACTCACGGGGCTCCCCGGGAACGTCCGGATCGAAGACGAGATCGAGGCCCGGATCGCCCACGGCCTGGATTTCGCGCTCCTGTATCTGGACCTGGACAACTTCAAGGCGTACAGCGACCGGTACGGATTCGTCCGGGGAGACGAGGCGCTCAAGGCGACGGGCCGGCTGATCCGGGACACCGCGAAGGGGGTTGGCAGCTCCGCTACGTTCGTGGGGCACATCGGGGGGGACGACTTCGTGGTGGTGTCGTCCCCGGAACACGCGACCGCGATCGCGGAGGAGGTCATCCGGCGGTTCGACGAGCTGGCCCCGACGCTCTACGAGCCGGAGGACGCGGCCCGTGGCTTCGTCGAGGCGGAGGATCGCCAGGGAAAACGGCAGCGGTTCCCGCTCGTGTCCGTCTCGATCGGGATCGCCTCAACGGTCGCCCGCCGGTTCTCCCATCGGGCGGAGGCGGTCCAGGTGGCGACCGAGCTCAAGAACTACACCAAACGGACCCCGGGGTCGTCCTACACCCTCGATCGCCGCGGGGTGGGCGGCGGGTAACGCTTTACCGGTCCGCCTCCCGTGCCGATTGCCATCAGGTGGAGACCGATACCTGGACGATGGCCGCGCCGGTGCCCGGCCTTCCGGGACCGGAGGCCCCCTCGGGTGAGTCGATCCTGGTCGTCGACGACGACCCTTTCATCGCTCGCCTGCTCGAGATCGAGCTCCGGGCGGCCGGCTACGAGGTCCGGACGGCGTCCGACGGCGAGAAGGCGCTCGAGATCGTCCGCCAGGGCTGCCCGGACCTGATCCTGGCCGACGTGATGATGCCGAACATGGACGGGTACGAGCTCACGCGGCGCCTTCGCCTCGACGGCCGGACCGCCAACGTGAGCGTGATCCTGCTGACCGCGCGAGGCCTCTCCGCTGACAAGCTCGAGGGTTTCTCGGTGGGTGCCGATGACTACATCGTCAAGCCGTTCGACACGCCCGAACTCCTCGCCCGGATCCGCGGCGTGCTCCGGCGGGCCAGGGAGATGCGGGCCCAGTCGCCGCTCACCGGGCTGCCGGGGAACGTCCGGATCGAGGAGGAGATCGAGAAGCGGGTGGCCGCCGAGGAGCTGTTCGCCATCCTGTACGCCGACCTGGATCACTTCAAGGCCTACAACGACCATTACGGCTTCACCCGGGGCGACGAGGCCATCCAGCACACCGCCCGGCTGATCCAAGACACTGCTCTGGCGGTCGGGGGGATGGACATCTTTGTGGGCCATGTCGGCGGCGACGACTTCGTGGTGGTGTGCCACGCGGACCATGCCGCGGCCATCGCCGAGAACATCGTGGAGAAGTTCGGTCGGGAGACGGCCGGCCTCTACGACCGGGAGGATCGGGACCGGGGGTTCATCGAGGTGGTCAATCGCCGCGGAGAGACCCAGCGGTTCCCCTTCCTGTCCCTTTCGATCGGCATCGCCACCAGCGCCCATCGAAAGTTCGAGCACTACGCGCAGGCCGTGGCCATCGCCACCGAGATGAAGACCTTCACCAAGGGCACGCCCGGCTCGTCCTGGGCCGTGGACCGCCGCACCTCCTAGCGCCCTCCCTTCCCGGTTTCGATCTGCCCGAGCGCCACTATCATCCCGAAGCGACGCAAGGAGGCGAGGGCGCATGGGCGCTCGTGAGATCAGGGCTCCGCGCGGGCCGACCCTCTCGTGCCGGGCGTGGCCGCAGGAAGCGGCCCTCCGGATGCTGATGAACAACCTCGACCCCGATGTGGCGGAGCGGCCCGAGGACCTGGTCGTGTACGGCGGGACGGGCAAGGCCGCCCGGAACTGGGAGTGCTTCGATGCCATCGCGAAGGCGCTGCGGAGCTTGGGCGACGACGAGACCCTGCTCGTCCAGTCGGGCAAGCCGGTCGCCGTGTTCCGGACGCACGAGATGGCGCCCCGCGTCCTGATCTCGAACTCCATGCTCGTGCCGAAGTGGGCGGACTGGGAGACGTTCCGGGAGCTCGAGCACGCCGGGCTCACCATGTACGGGCAGATGACCGCGGGGTCGTGGATCTATATCGGTACGCAAGGGATCCTCCAGGGAACGTACGAGACCCTGGCCGAGGCCGCGGCGCAGCGGTTCGGCGGAACGCTGAAGGGGACCATCACGCTGACCGGTGGGCTGGGTGGCATGGGCGGCGCGCAGCCCCTCGCCGTCACGATGAACGAGGGCGTCGCGCTGTGCGTGGAGGTCGACCCGTCGCGCATCGAGCGCAGGATCAAGACCCGCTACCTCGACCGGGAGACCGACGATCTGGACCACGCCGTGGCCTGGGCGGAGGATGCTCGAGCGAACGGCGACGCGGTCTCGATCGGGCTGCTCGGCAACTGCGCCGACGCCCTCCCCGAGCTCCTGGCCCGAGGCTTCGCGCCGGAGGTCGTGACCGATCAGACGTCCGCCCACGACCCGTTGGGCGGCTACGTCCCGGCCGGGCTGTCGTTGGAAGAGGCCGCCGAGCTCCGGGCGTCGGATCCCGACGAGTACCAGAAGCGGGCCCGCGAGTCGATGACCCGCCACTGTGAGGCCATGGTCGGATTCATGGATGCGGGGGCCGAGGTCTTCGACTACGGGAACAACCTGCGGGCCGGAGCCAAGGCCGGCGGGTTCGGCCGGGCGTTCGACTACCCCGGGTTCGTACCGGCCTTCGTTCGCCCGATGTTCTGCGAGGGCAAGGGCCCGTTCCGGTGGGCGGCGCTCTCCGGCGATCCGGAGGACATCTTGAAGACGGACCGGGCCGTGGCCGAGCTGTTCCCCGCGAACGAGCGCCTCCAGCGGTGGCTGCGGATGGCCGAGGACCGCGTGACGTTCCAGGGATTGCCGGCTCGGATCTGCTGGCTCGGCTACGGCGAGCGAGCCCAGGCGGGCCTTCGGTTCAACGAGATGGTGGCGACCGGCGAGCTCTCGGCGCCGATCGTGATCGGCCGCGACCACCTCGACTCGGGGAGCGTGGCCAGCCCATACCGGGAGACCGAGGGGATGCGGGACGGCTCCGACGCCATCGCCGACTGGCCCATCCTGAACGCGCTGGTGAACACCGCAGCGGGCGCCCATTGGGTGAGCGTGCACCACGGCGGGGGCGTGGGCATCGGGTACTCCATCCACGCCGGGATGGTCGTGGTGGCCGACGGGAGCGCCGAGTCGGCGTCACGCCTGGAGCGCGTCCTGACGAGCGATCCGGGGATGGGCGTGGTGCGCCACGCCGACGCGGGCTACGACCGGGCCCTGGACGTCGCGAAGGACCGCGGGGTTCGCCTGCCCTGGCGCGAGTGACTCAGTACCGGCCGCCGTTGCCGGGAGCCCGATCGGCCGGGTCCGCCGAGGCGTAGTCGGGGCTGGACCGGAAGACCAGGTAGTCCACCGCAGCCCACAGGGTCTTCGAGATGGGGTAGAAGGCCATCGGGAACAGGCCCACGAGGACGACCGAGGCCACCGTGAGTGGCACCACGCGAACGCCGGGCAGGTCTACCAGGAGCCAGATCACCAGGATCACCACCCAGGCCAGGGTGGTCACCGAATAGTTGATCGTCATCGCGCCGAGGAAGCCCCCCTCCTCTCGCTCCAGCCGTAGCCGGCACCGGGGGCACCGGTCCCGGATCCTCAGCCAGTTGACGAACACGTTCCGCTCGCCACACCGGGGGCACCGCTTGGCCAGTCCTCGCAGGACGGCGCGGACGCCCGACGGTTCGTGCTGCCGGTGGTTCGCACGCTCCGACCGGGCGGACGCATCGGTTCGCAGGTGGTCCTGGGGTTCCAGCATCTCCTCGTTCAGAGTGACTGACCTCAACTGTACCCCCGGGGCTTGTGGGGCACGCACCGCCCCCGTAGCCTTGCCGCCGTGCCCGTTGCGGTCGGGGGGACGATCACGCTCCAGGACGTCGTCGCGGTGGCTCGCGGCGCGTCGGTGGAGCTCCCGCCCGATGCGGCCGAGCGCGTGCGGGCCGCTCGCGTCGTCGTGCAGGCCAAGGTCGATGCCGGCGAGACGGTCTACGGGGTGACCACGGGGTTCGGCAGCCTGGCGAACGTGCGGATCCCGCCGGAGCAGGCGGAGGAGCTCCAACTCGGCATCGTCCGCTCGCATGCCGCGGCCGTCGGGCCACCACTCTCTCGGGGAGAGGCCCGGGCCATGCTGTTCCTCCGGGCGCACGTCCTGGCGCTCGGACACTCCGGGGTCCGCGTGGAGATCGTCGAGCGGATGGTCGAGATGCTGAACCGCGACCTCGTCCCGGTGGTGCCGGAGCAAGGGTCGCTGGGGGCCTCGGGGGACCTGGCGCCACTCGCCCATCTCGCGCTCCCACTGGTCGGCCGGGGCGAGGTGCTGATGGACGGACGCGCCGTGGCGGCAGTGGACGCCCTCGGCGCCGCGGGCCTTCCACCGCTCTCCCTCCAGGCGAAGGAGGGGCTTGCCCTGGTGAACGGGACGCAGGGCATGGTCGCGGTGGGGATCCTCGCCGCCGAGCGGCTGTCGTCGCTTGCCAAGGCCGCCGACATCGCCGCGGCGATGACCATCGAAGCCGCGCTCGGCACCGACCGGCCGTTCGACCGTCGGCTGCAGGGCCTGCGGCCCCACCCGGGACAGGCCGCGTCCGCGTCGAACCTGCGCCGCCTCCTCCTCGGGAGCGAGATCACGGCGTCGCATCGCGAGAGCGAGCATCTGGTGCAGGATGCCTACTCGCTCCGCTGCGCGCCGCAGGTCCACGGTGCCGCTCGCGAGGTGCTCGGCTTCACCCGGCGGATCCTCGAGGTCGAGGCCGGCTCCGTCTCCGACAACCCCATCGTCCTTCGCGAGAGCGGCGAGGTCCTCTCCGGCGGGAATTTCCACGGCCAGCCGGTCGCGGTGGCCCTCGATGCCCTGGCGGCCGGGACCGTGCCGCTCGCCGGCATCTCGGAGCGACGGTTGTACCGCCTCCTCGACCCCGCCACGAACAACGGTCTGCCCGCATTCCTCGTCCCCGGGAGCGGGCTGAATTCCGGGTTCATGCTCGCTCAGTACACGGCGGCGTCCCTCGTCTCGGAATGCAAGACGCTGGCCCACCCTGCCTCGGTCGACTCGATCCCCTCCTCCGCCGGGCAGGAGGACCACGTGAGCATGGGCATGACTTCCGCCCGGCACGCCAGGGGAGTGGTGGCCAATGCGGAAGTGGTCGTGGCGATCGAGGCGATGGCCGCGGCGCAGGGGCTGGACCTCCGCGCCCCGCTCGCCCCCGCGAGCGGAACTCGAGCCGCGCGCGAGGCCATCCGCGGGGCGATCCCGTACCTCGACGCCGACCGCGAGCTTGGGCCCGACATCGAAGCCGCCACCGAACTGGTTCGAAACGGGAGGCTGGTTGCCGCGGTCGAGTCGGCGGTGGGCGAGTTGGATTAGTGGTACACGATCACGCGGGTGCCGATCGCTGCCAGCCCGTAGATCCACTGGGCGTTCCAATACGGCACGCGCACACAGCCGTGGCTGGCCGCGTACGTGGGCACGTCGGGCCACCCATGGATGGCCCGGTCCCCGTCGAAGTAGCTCGGGTAGTAGAGCTGGTGCCCGCTGAACCCCGCCAGCTTGCGGGTGACGCTGAACGAGCCGTCGCGTGTCGGCGTGCTCGGCTTTCCTGTCGACACATGCATGATGTTGGTCACGGATCCGTCCCGGACCGTGTACAGGACCTGGCGCGTCTGGTCGACCTCGATGTGGAAGCCCCCGGCGCTCGACCTCGCTCGGGGACGGAGCGGGTTGGCGAGCGCCCGCCAGACCCCCGCGTCGACCGAGGATACGCGGAGCATCCGCTGCACCTTGCGGAATGCGAGCACGGCGTCGGCGGTGCGGAAGTCGTACCGCTGGTCGACGTCCACCAGCCTGTAATGGAGCTCCACGAGCCGCCGTTCGAGGAGCAGGACGAAGAGTCCGCTCGACCCGACGCCGAGCGACGGGAACGATGTCGACGCGGGACCGTCGATCGCCGTGCCTCGCACGTGGTTCGGGTCGGCGAACACGGCCCGGACCCGGTAGGTCCCCGGATCCTCGATGGGGAACGTCGTCCGGAAGCCCCCGGCGGCCCCCATGGTCGCGCCACGGTCGGCCACGGGCTTGCCGTCTCTGGTGAGGGTGACGGCGACCGTCGCGCCCGCCCC
>JBIOUU010000120.1:0-2875 GCA_044867345.1 Actinomycetota bacterium | reverse complement strand
AACCCGCAGGAGTTCGAACAGGGCCGTCTGGTAGTTCGGGAAGAACGCGATGACGAAGTTCCCCATGAGGTGGTCGAACGTCGCGTCGCGGAAGGGGAGGTCGATGGAGGTTGCCGCGGCAAATGCGGTGCCGCCCCGCTCTCGTACGGCCTCCCGGAGCATCCCCATGGAAGGGTCGATGCCTACCGCCACGCCGTCCGATCCGGTGGCCTTGGCCGCAGCCCGCACTCCCACTCCGGTCCCGGTCCCGACGTCGAGCACGCGCTGACCCGGTGCGACCTCGAGCAACTTCACCAGGTCCTGCGCGACCAACGCGAGGTTGGGGGCCGATAGCTTCGCGTACGTGTCCGCTACCGAGTCGAAGGATCGCCAGTCGGCCTCGTCGTCGACGTGTCCCGATGGTGGTTGGAGTGCCCGGACGGGCGGCCGTCCGTCGCGGCGCCGAAACAGTCGCATTGGGGAGATAGGGTATCGGAGGATGGAGGGGCCGAAGCACGGTGGCCGACGGTGAACGGTCCGGCGGGGGTGATGGCCCTGGTGCTGGCCGAATCGGCGGCGGGGAGTGCCGGGTTCCTCTTCCTCACTCCGCTGTGGGGGGAGGTCCGCCGCGGCTTCTTCTACCTCACCGGGGGGGTCGTGCTGCTGCTGGCTGGGGGGGCGGCGGGGACGGCCGCGGGCGCGTACGACGCCTCCACCGCCGGAGCGGGACGGCTGGCCGCCGTCCTGGCCGCGGCACTGAGCGGAGCGACGCTCGGGTGGCTGGTGCTCATGCTGGCGAGGGTGCGGCCGGTGGCCCGAGCGTTGGGCATCGCCACGCTCCCTCTGGCCGTAGCCATGCTGGTCGCCTTCGCCCGAGCCACGGACGAGTCCCTGGGGTTGTCCATGTTCCAGCTCGTGGCCGGCGCGTTGTTCACCGGTGCCGTCGTCGATGGCCTGTTGCTGGGCCACTGGTATCTCACGGACCGGAAGCTCCCCCGAACCCCGATCAACCGGATGGCATGGCTGCTGATCGCGTCGGTGGTGATCGAAGCGGCCGCCGTCATCGCGGGGTTCGGGTCCGGGAGCTCCTCGGGCGGGTCGGCCTCCAGCTCGCTCAATCCATTGTTGACCGTAGGGGGCAGCGCGTCGTGGATCGCCATCGGCATGGTCGTGTGCACCGGGCTGATCGCGGCGTTTATCCGGCTCAGCCTGCGCGGAGCGCGGCCCACCGCTGTCCAGTCGGCCACGGGATTCTTCTACCTGGCCGTGATCACAGCCTTCACTGCGGAGATCGCGTCGAAGGTGCGACTGTTGCCGTGATCCTTCGTCCATCGCCGCCTCCGGACGGCGCGAGGCCGTGCTGATCATCGCCATCATGTCCCTCGGCGCGGCTGGGGTCGTCGTCGTGTGGAGGCTGGTCGCCACTGGACGGCTCACCGTGTGGGCGGGCCAGGTCACGTTGTTCGGCGCCGCCGGTGGAGCGGCGCTCGCCACGGGGCGGGTGGACCTTTCTCCTAGCGTGTGGTGGGGATGGTCGCTCCTATCGGCCTTGGGGGCCGGGGTGCTCCTGTACCTTGCCACGGTCGGATTCGTGATCGTGGTTCGGCGATGGCCGATGTTCGAGCGCCACGTCGATGAGATCTATGACCAGCGGAAGGGGCTGTCACTCCCTGCGGCGCTCGCGCTGTCCGCCGCGGTGGTTGGGCCCGGTGAGGAACTGTTCTGGCGAGGACTGTTCCAGCAGCGGCTGGCATCGGGCACGGGGTGGCTCGTGGCCGCCGTGCTGACCTGGTCCGTGTACGTGGCGGCCAACGCCACCAGCGGCAGCCTCCCCATCCTCGCTGCGGCGGTGGTCTCCGGGGCCGTTTGGGGAGCCCTGGCCCTGTGGACCCGCGGGGTGCTGGCCAGCATCGTGTGCCACGCTGTGTGGACCGCGCTGATGGTGGCCGTGCCTCCGAGGGCATCCCGCCCCCGGGCCTCCCGTGCCGGTTGGCGAACCGAGTCGTGACCGACCTGGTCCCGTGGTCCGCCCGCCGCATCCTCACGCAGGGTGTGCTGTGCCACCTCGCCGTGCGAACTCCCTTCGGGCCACATCTCACTCCCGTCGTGTTCGTGTTCGACGGTGGAAGGGTTTGGTTATCGACCTCTCGCTCCTCGGTGAAGGCTCGAACGTGGAAGCACGACCCTGAGGTGAGCGGGCTGGTCCGGGTGGCAGACCGCGCCGTGACGTTCCGGGGCCGGGTTCGAACGTACGACGCCCTGGATCCGCTGTCGTGGCCGGCCGCGACCGTGGGCGCACCGTGGCTGCTCCGAGCGGCGACGCGGTTCACATTGAAGAACGCTCGGTTCTTCGGCGGGTACGCCGTCGACGCGGGACGGGTGCCGCTTGCGTGGAGCCCACCGGGGCGCGTGTTCGTGCGCGTCCGGCCCGTGACTGGGTGGCTCCTTGACGAGGAGGGAGAGATCCTCGAACGGTGGGGAGACCATGAGACGACCGGGGCTGGATACCACCGGTCGTTCCGTAGCCTGCCCCGGGCCCGGGGGCTCGATCTTCGGGCTCCCCCAGCGATCCGTCGGGCCCTCGGCCCAAGCGGGACCGGCCCGCTGGCCCTCCAGCCGGAGGATGCCGCTCCTCTCGTCTTCCCTGCGCGGTGGAGGCGGGTGGCCTCCGAAGGAACCTTCGACGCGGTGGTCCCTCGCCGGCTTGTCGAGCTCACGGGGGCCGGTCAGGACGTTCCGGCGGCGCTCACCATGGACCAGGCCTCGTCCTGGAGAGCCTCGGAGATGTCTGGGGTGCTCCTGCAAGGAACTGCGTCGGCCTATGCGCCCGGCGAGACCCGCAGGGGAGCCGATGCGCTACGCGATCGCATCCTTCGAACCGGCACCGCCAAGGAAG
>JBIOUU010000119.1:0-15639 GCA_044867345.1 Actinomycetota bacterium | reverse complement strand
CGGCGCCACCATCGCCCGCCAGGCAAAGGGGGACGGACTGATCCTGGCCATGCCCGTCGAGAAGTCGGGCCAGGACGAGTTCGACTTCGAGTACGGCGACGAATACGGCAAGCACATCGAGGAGTTCGACCCCACCTTCACCAAGGTCTTGGTCAGGTACAACCCGGCGGGTGACGGGGGGATGAACGAGCGCCAGACGAAGCGACTGCGGGAGTTGTCCGACTGGCTGCACGAGCGGGGCCGGAAGTTCCTCTTCGAGCTCCTGGTCCCGGCGACGGAGGAGCAGCTCGGATCGGTCGCCGGTGACGCCGACCGATTCGACAAGGAGCTCCGCCCGGAACTCATGCGGGCCGCCATCGCGGAGCTCCAACGATCAGGGGTCGAGCCGGACGTCTGGAAGATCGAGGGGCTGGACCGGCGGGAGGACTGCGAGGCAATCGCAACGCAGACCCGGGTGGGCGGCCGGGACAGGGTGGCCTGCGTCGTCCTGGGCCGGGGGGCCGACGACGCCGCCGTGGACCAGTGGCTCCGACAGGGCGCCGGCGTCCCCGGATACATCGGGTTCGCCATCGGCCGGACGATCTGGTGGAACCCGCTGAAGGAGTTCGTCGACGGCACGGCCAAGCGCGAGGATGCAGCAGCCCGCATCTCGGCGAACTACCGACGGTTCATCGACGTGTACGAGGGACGCTAGGAGGGAGATGGGATGGCGGTCATCAAGACGATCGACCTGGTCGGCGTGTCATCGGAGTCGTGGAGGGACGCAGCGCATCAGGCGCTGAACGAGGCGTCGAAGACGATCCGGGGGATCGAGGGGATGGACATCCTCGGGACCTCGGCCGTGGTCGATGGCAACAAGATCACCGAGTACCACACGCACGTGGAGATCCGGTTCCGCCTGGAACGATAAGCAAGGAAGGTCATGCCGGCCTCGATCGTCGTCGGGACCCAGTGGGGGGACGAGGGCAAGGGCAAGGTCACCGACTACCTGGCCGACCAGGTGCGGTTCGTGGTCCGGTACCAGGGCGGCAACAACGCCGGACACACCGTGGTGGCCGAGGGGCACCTCCTGAAGCTTCACCTCGTCCCTTCAGGGATCCTGTACTCCCACCTCACGTCGGTCATCGCCGACGGGGTGGTCGTGGATCCCCGCGTGTTGCTCGAAGAGATGGACACGTTGTCCGGCCTGGGGATCGACGTTTCGCGCCTCTTCGTGTCCGGCAACTCGCACCTGATCATGCCGTATCACCTGGAGCTGGAGAAGGTGACCGAGCGCCATCTCGGCAAGCATGCGCTGGGGACGACCAAGCGGGGCATCGGGCCCGCCTATGCCGACAAGGCGGCCCGGATCGGGCTCCGACTCCAGGATCTGTTCGACCCCAAGATCTTCCGTGAGAAGTTGGAGGTCGTCCTGAAGGAGAAGAACCTCCTCCTGACCAAGATCTACAATCGGCTGCCGCTCTCGGCCGACACCATCGTCGACGACTATCGAGCCTTCGGCGAGCGACTGCGGCCGCACGTCGCCGACACGTCGAGGTTGCTCTACGAAGGCCTCCGAGCCGGAGAGAACGTCCTGTTCGAGGGCGCGCAAGGAACGCTCCTGGACCTGGACCACGGCACCTACCCGTTCGTCACGTCCTCGAACCCGGTAGCGGGGTTCGCCTTGGCCTCGGCCGGCGTGGGACCGATGGAAGTGGACCGCGTGATCGGCGTGACCAAGGCCTACGTGACCAGGGTGGGATCGGGACCGTTCCCCACCGAGGACCCGGGGCCCGACGGCGAGCGCCTGGGAGAGGCGGGGAAGGAGTTCGGCACCACCACCGGACGCAAGCGGCGGTGCGGATGGTTCGACGCCGTCCTGGTCCGGTACGCGGCACGGCTGAACGGCCTGTCCGAGATCTTCCTCACCAAGCTCGACGTGCTCTCGGGGTTCCCCACGATCAAGGTCTCTACGGGATACGCCGCGGACGGCGAGACGTTCGAGGACGTCCCCCCGCACCAATCGCTGTTCCACCGGGCTCAGCCGATCTACGAGGAGCTGGAGGGGTGGGACGAGTCGCTTTCCGAGGCTCGCTCCTTCGGCGACCTTCCTCCGGCGGCGCGCAAGTACGTGGAACGCCTCCAAGACCTGGCCGGTGTGCGGATCGGGGTGGTCTCCGTCGGCCCGGCCCGCGAACAGAGCCTGCCCGTCGGATGAGGATCCTCGTCGTCGGTGGGGGAGGACGGGAGCACGCCATCGTGTGGCGGCTGGCCCAGAACCCGACCGTTGACCGGCTGTTCGCCGCGCCGGGCAATCCCGGGATCGCCGTCGACGCCATCTGCGTTCCAGTGGATCCGGACGACCTGCGCGGCATCGTCGACCTGGTCCAGCGGGAGTCGATCGACCTCACCGTGGTGGGGCCGGAGACGCCGCTCGTGAAGGGCCTGGTGGACGAGCTGGATGCCGAGGGGCACCGGGCGTTCGGCCCCACCAGGGACGCGGCCAGGATCGAGGGGTCGAAGGCGTGGGCCAAGGAGCTGTGCCACAAGTATGGGATCCCGGCGGCGCGCTCCAGGTCGTTCACCGACATGGATGAGGCCATCACGTACCTCGACGAGCTGGAGCCGCCGTACGTGATCAAGGCCGACGGGCTTGCCGCCGGCAAGGGCGTGGTCATCGCCGACGACCGGAGTGGCGCCATCGCCGCCCTGCGAGCGTGCCTCAGCGAGCGGGCGTTCGGCGAGGCGGGAGCGGTCGTCTTGGTCGAGGAGCATCTCACCGGCAGGGAGGTCTCGGCCTTCGGGCTGACCGACGGCCGCGAGGTGGTCCCGCTCGTCCTGGCCCAGGACTTCAAGCGGGCCGGCGACGGCGACACGGGGCCCAATACCGGCGGCATGGGGGCCTATTCCCCCGTCCCGTGGGTCGACGAGGGCATGGAGCGTCGCATCTGGGACGAGGTGCTGGTCCGCACGGTGCGGGCCATGGAGTCCGAAGGGGTCCGGTATGCCGGCCTTCTTTACGCCGGGCTCATGGTCACCGACGACGGTCCCAAGGTCCTCGAGTTCAACTGCCGGTTCGGCGACCCCGAGACCCAGGCCATCGTGCCCCGCATTCGTTCGGACCTCGGCGAGATGCTGCTGGCCTCGGTCGAGGGCAACATCGGCAACTACAAGGCGCTGTGGGCCCCGGACGTCTGCGTCACCGTCGTCCTCGCCTCGGGCGGGTACCCGGGGCTCTACGAGACCGGGTTCGTGATCGATGGCCTCGACGAGGCCGCCGCGATCGACGACGTCGTCATCTTCCACGCCGGCACGGCGGAACGACGGGGTAGAGTGGTCACGACGGGAGGACGGGTCCTCGCGGTGAGCGCCCTCGGCGCCACGGCGGAGGAGGCCAGGGATCGTGCGTACCAGGCATGTTCGCGCATCTCCTTCCCGGGGATGCACTTCCGTAAGGACATCGCGGCAGGCGTGACGGAGGCTGGATGAGAGCGGACACCCCGGTGGTCGGCGTGCTGGCCGCATCCCCCGCCGAGCTTTCCGTCATGCAGCAGGCCACGGCGATCCTGGAGAAGCTCGAGCTCCCCCACGAGATCCGGGTGATGTCGTCTTCTCGCAACCCCGACCTCGTGGACGAATACGCGCGGACCGCCTTCGATCGGGGGCTGAAGGTGCTGGTCTGCACAACGGGAATCACGGGGCACCTGGCGGCCGCAGCCGCCGCGCGGACGGTCCTCCCGGTGATCGGGGTCCCCATCGCCAGCGACCAGATGGGGGGCGAGCAGGCCCTGATCGTGACGGCGCAGATGCCGGCCGGCGTCCCGGTCGCCACCGTGGGGGTGGATGCCGCCGTGAACGCGGCGGTGCTGGCGGCGGAGATCGTGGGGGTCGCCGACCCGGAGATCCAGGCTCGGCTGTGGAAGTTCAAGGACGACCTGGCGGAGGGCCTCAGGCTGTGAGGGCCGGCTCCTGCCTGCCGCGGGGTGGGCGGCCATGATCCCTCGTTACACCGTGCCGGAGATGGCGGCCGTCTGGTCGGATGAGGCTCGGCTCCGCCATTGGCTGTCGATCGAGATCCTGGCGGTCGAGGCATGGGCTCGCCTCGGCACCATCCCCCCGGAGGACGCCCGGACCGTCCGCGAGCGTGCATCGTTCACCCTCGATCGCGTCCGCGAGCTGGAGGAGGTCACGAGGCACGATGTCGCGGCCTTCGTCCAGTGTGTTGCGGAATCGGCGGGGCCGGCCGGGCGGTGGATCCACTTCGGCCTGACGTCCTCCGACGTGCTCGACACCGCCTTCGCCCTGCAGCTCCGCGAGTCGGCCGACCTCCTGCTCGCTCGAACCGAGCGGCTGCTCGGCACGGTGAAGCGGATGGCCCTGGAGCACCGGGGCACGCTGATGGCGGGCCGGACCCACGGGGTGCACGCCGAGCCGACCAGCTTCGGGCACAAGCTCGCCCTGTGGGCCTTCGAGCTCGATCGGGACCGCGAGCGGCTGCGGCGGGGGCGCGAGGCAGTGTCGGTGGGGAAGGTCTCGGGGGCCGTCGGGACCTACGCCCAGCTCGACCCAAGGGTCGAGGAGCACGTGTGCGGCGAGCTCGGGCTTCGGCCGGCCGAGGCGAGCAACCAGGTCGTCTCGCGCGATCGGCATGCCGAGTACATGGCGGCCCTCGCCATCCTCGCCTCGTCGCTCGACGTGATCGCCACCGAGATCCGCCACCTGGCCAGGACCGAGGTCCGGGAAGTACAGGAGCCCTTCGCCCAGGGGCAGAAGGGTTCGTCGGCGATGCCCCACAAGCGGAACCCCGTCCGCTGCGAGCGGATCACCGGGTTGGCCCGCATGGTGCGGGCCAACTTGCAACCCGCCCTTGAGAACGTCGTGCTGTGGCACGAGCGCGACATCTCGCACTCTTCGGCCGAGCGGGTGGTCTTCCCAGACTCGACGGCCGCGGTGCACTTCATGGTGGCCGAGCTCACGGAAGTGCTCGACGGGCTCGCGGTCTTCCCGGAGCGGATGCGGGAGAACCTCGATGCGGGTGGCGGCCTAGTCTACTCGCAGGCCGTGCTGCTCGCATTGGTGGAACGGGGGATGCCTCGCGATGAGGCCTACCGGATCGTGCAGGCCGCTGCGGCCGCGGCGTGGGACGAGGGGAAGGACTTCAGGAAGGAGCTCGAGGCGGACCCGAACCTGGCGCGGCTGCTGAGCGTCGCGGACCTCGCCGAGCTGTTCGATGCGGGCCGCTACTTGCGGAACCTCGACGTGGTGTTCGACCGGCTCGCCAAGCTCACCGTGGGCGGGGAGCCGTGACCGAGGCGAAGCTCCGGACCAGGGGCAAGGTCCGCGACATCTACGAAGTGGGCGACGATCGCCTGTTGCTCGTGGCCACGGACCGGATCTCGGCGTTCGACGTCGTCCTTCCCAACCCCATCCACGACAAGGGCCGCGTGCTCTGTGGGCTCTCGTTGTTCTGGTTCGAGAGGACGGCCGACATCGTCGGCAACCATCTCCTGAGCCCGGACCGGCAGGACTTCCCGGAGCCGTTCCGAAGCGACGCATCGCTCGCCGGTCGATCCATGCTCGTCCGCAAGGCCCAGGTGGTCCCGGTCGAATGCGTGGCTCGTGGGTACCTGACGGGATCGGGGCTCAAGCAATACCTGGCCGAGGGCCACGTCTGCGGTGTGCCGCTGCCACCAGGCCTGGGTGAGGCCGATCGGCTGCCCGAGTCCATCTTCACGCCCACGACGAAGGCGGCCGAGGGGCACGACCTGCCGCTCACGTTCGGCGAGACCGTGGACGTGGTTGGCGAAGAGCTGGCCGAGCGCCTCCGCCAGCTCACGGTGAGCCTCTACGAGCGAGGGGCCGAGATCGCCCGGGAGCGCGGCATCATCGTGGCGGACACGAAGTTCGAGTTCGGGGTCGCCGGTGGCGAGCTGATCCTCGTGGACGAGGTGCTCACGCCGGACTCGTCTCGCTTCTGGCCGGCCGATGGCTACGCGCCCGGCACGCCCCAGCCATCCTTCGACAAGCAGTACGTGCGGGACTGGCTCGATGCGAGCGGGTGGGACCACGAGCCACCGCCGCCGCAGCTCCCGGCCGGCGTGATCGAGCGGACCGAACACACCTACCGGGAGGCCTACGAACGGATCACCGGCGAGCGGTTCGACTGGTACCGTCAGCGCATGGGAGTGCCGGATCGGGGATGAAGTACCAGTTCCAGGTCATCGTGTCGTTGAAGCCCGGGCTCCTCGACCCCCAGGGCAAGGCCATCGAAGGCTCGCTGCCCGCGATGGGGTGGGCGAACGCCTCGAACGTGCGGGTGGGTAAGCACGTGGAGCTGGTGGTGGACGCGGAGACGGAAGCGGCGGCCGTCGCGCAGGTGGACGAGATGGCGCAGCGGCTGCTGTCGAACCCCGTGATCGAGAGCTATCGCATCGTGTCCTCGGCCGCACTCCCAAGTCCGGGGTTCGAGGACTTCTCGTGAGCGCAGGCACGCCCCGGGTCGGCGTGGTGACGTTCCCAGGGTCGCTCGACGATCGGGACGCGCTTCGCGCCGTTGCGCTCATGGGTGGCGATGAAGTCCCGCTGTGGCACGCTGATCGCGACCTTCGCGGCGTTGACGCCGTCATCCTCCCAGGCGGATTCTCTTACGGCGATTACCTGCGTACCGGCGCGCTCGCCCGGTTCGCCCCGATCATGGACGAGGTCCGGACCTTCGCCGGCCGGGGCGGCCCGGTGGTCGGCATCTGCAACGGGTTCCAGATCCTATGCGAGGCGGGACTGCTGTCCGGGGCCCTCATCCGCAACCGCCAGCTCCGGTTCGTATGCCGGTTCGTGGACGTGCGGGTGGAGACCTCGCTCTCGCCACTCACGGAAGGCTTGGTCCCCGGCGAGGTGCTGCGGATCCCAGTGAAGCACGGCGAGGGCCAATTCGTGGCTCGCCCCGACGAGCTGGCACGGATCGAGGCCGAGGCACTGGTCACGTTCCGATACTGCGGTCCGGGCGGCGAGCTCGACGACGAGCACAACGTCAACGGGAGCGCCGGCTCGATCGCGGGGATCAGGAGCCCGCACGGGAACGTGGTCGGGCTCATGCCGCACCCCGAGCACGCCGTCGATCCCGACGTCGGATCCACGGGCGGGCAATCCCTCTTCGCCTCGCTCCTCGCGTACGCGCTCGCCAGGGTGTGAGGTGAAGGTCGACCAGCCGCTCCACCGGGCCCTGGGCCTGACCGACGAGGAGCTCGACCGGATCCGGGTGACGCTCGGTCGCGATCCCAACAGCACCGAGCTGGCGATGTATGCGGCCATGTGGTCGGAGCACTGTTCGTACAAGTCGAGCAAGGTCCACCTTCGGACCTTGCCCACCGACGGGCCGCAGGTGCTGGTGGGCCCGGGACAGGATGCCGGCGCCGTCGACATCGGGGACGGGATGGCCGCCGTGTTCAAGATGGAGTCGCACTCGCACCCCTCCGCCGTCGAGCCCTACCAGGGAGCGGCCACGGGTGTGGGCGGCATCGTCCGTGACATCGTGTCGATGGGGGCCCGGCCCATCGCCCTCCTCGATCCCCTTCGGTTCGGGCCGCTCACCGAGGAGCGCAACCGGCTCCTGTTCGCCGGCGTGGTCGCCGGGATCGGTGGCTACGGCAACTGCATCGGGGTGCCGACCGTGGGGGGCGAGATCCGATTCGCTGAGCCCCATTCGGCGAACCCCACGGTGAACGTGATGTGCGTGGGACTGGCGCCGGCCGACCGATTGGTGACGACGGCGCCCGAGGTGCCCCGGGGATCGACGTTGCTCCTGATCGGTGCGGCCACGGGACGGGACGGGATCGGGGGGGTGTCCGTGCTCGCGTCGCGGACCATCGAGGAGGACGCGGGGGACTCCCGGCCGAGCGTACAGATCGGCGACCCTTTCGCCGGCAAGCTACTCATCGAGACCTGCCTCGAGCTCGTCGACGGTGGACTGCTCCTGGGCCTGCAGGATCTGGGCGGGGCCGGGCTGACCTGCGCGGCCAGCGAATCGGCGGCCAGGGCCGGGTTGGGGGCGGAGCTGGACCTCGACGCCGTGCCGCTGCGCGAGGCGGGCCTCGAGCCCTTCGAGATCCTGACGAGCGAGTCCCAGGAGCGGATGCTCGCGGTGGTGGAGCCCGCCCGGCTGGATGAGGTCCACGGCGTCTGCTCCAAGTGGGGCCTGTCCTCAGCCGTCGTGGGGAGGTTCGTTGAGGGCGGCCGCCTGGTCGTCCGCATGGGTGGTGCGGTCGTCGCCGACGTGCCGGCTCGCTCCCTGGCGGACGATGCACCGGCCTACGAGCGGCCCGTGGAGCCGCCGGGTGGACGGCTCGAGATCCTGGAGGACGACCCCACGTTCGCCCCGGTGGCCGGCGACCCACGAGACGCGTTCCTCGCCGTCCTGTCCTCGCCGAACGTCGGGTCGAATCGGTGGGCCTTCGAGCAATACGACCAGCTGGTGCAGGGTGCCACGGTGGCGCCTCCGGGGGCCGATGCCGCCGTGATCCGCATCGAGGGGACGTTGCGGGCCCTGGCGCTCTCCTGTGACGGTAACGGCCGGTTCGGGCACCTCGATCCCTACCTCGGTGCCGCTCACGCGGTTGCCGAAGCGGCACGCAACGTGGCGGTCATGGGGGCGACGCCCCTGGCCATCACCAATTGCCTGAACTTCGGCAATCCCGAGCGGCCCGAGGTGATGTGGCAGTTCGCCGAGTCGATCCGGGGGATGGCGGATGCCTGCCGAAGCTTCGGGACCCCCGTCACCGGGGGGAACGTGAGCTTCTACAACGAGTCGGGCGGGTCCGTGATCTGGCCCACGCCGATCATCGGCATGCTCGGACTCATCGAGGACTACCGGCTGCTCGTTCCGCCGGGCTTCCCCGGTCCCGGGTTCATCGTCTACCTGCTGGGCGGGACCCTTCCTGAGCTCGGCGGCTCGGAGTTCGCCGAGGTCGTGCTGGGGACCATCTCCGGGCATCCGCCCGCCCTCGACCTGGCCCGAGAGGCCTCGCTCCATCGGATGTTGGTGGAAGGGGCCCGGGGCGACCTCCTGACCTCGGCCCACGACTGTTCAGAAGGAGGCCTTGCCGTCGCCCTGGCCGAGTCGGCCCTGGCCGGCGACACGGGGTTCGCCGTGTCGCTTCCGGGGGACGAGCCCTGGTACGTCGCGCTCTTCTCCGAATCGGCTTCGCGAGCGGTCGTCTCGGTTGCGCCGGAGAACGCGGAGGCGCTGGAAACGCTGGCGTCGGCACACCACCTGCCGCTCTCGCGCCTTGGCGAGACCGGCGGCCCCGGGATGGTCGTCGATTCGCTCTTGGAGATCACGGTCGAGGAAGCCCGGTCCGCTCACGAAGGTGCCATCCCAAAGCTGCTCGCCGGCTGACGGGCCCTGTTACCATCGCCGCACAGGTGGGAGCTGAAAGCCCGAAGGAGGAATGCGGCCTCTTCGGCGTCTGGGCGCCGGGCGAGGACGTCTCCAGGCTCACCTACTTCGGCCTCTTCGCCCAGCAGCATCGGGGTCAGGAGTCGGCCGGCATGGCCGTTTCCGACGGGCAGCACCTTCTGGTCTTCAAGGAGCTCGGCCTCGTCTCGCAGGTGTTCAACGAGGCCACCCTTCGAACCCTCCAGGGCGATCTCGGGATCGGTCACACCCGGTACTCCACGACCGGCTCGACCACGTGGGAGAACGCGCAGCCCTCATTCAAGACCGACGGCGAGCGATCCCTTGCCCTCGGCCACAACGGCAACCTGGTCAACACGGCGGAGCTCGCCGAACGGTCCGGGCGGCCTGCGGCGGCCACCACCGACTCGGACCTCGTGGCCGGCATCCTGGCCCGCCACCTGCAGTCCGGCCTGTGGGACGCCTCCTTGGCGGTGCTCCCGGACCTCCGCGGGGCGTTCTGCTTCGTGATGATGGACGAGCGGAGCCTCTATGCCGCTCGGGATCCCCACGGCCTGCGACCGCTGTCGATCGGGAGGCTCCCGAACGGCTATTGCGTCGCGTCGGAGACGTGCGCGCTCGACATCGTCGGGGCCACGTTCATCCGCGACGTCCAACCAGGCGAGCTGATCAGGATCGACGACCGGGGACCCCGCTCGGCCCGCTTCGCGGAGAGCCCGCGGAAGGCCCTGTGCATCTTCGAGTTCGTGTATCTCGCCCGGGCGGACTCGAGGATCCAGGGAACCACCGTGCACGAGGTTCGGCGCAAGCTCGGCCGTCAACTCGCCATCGAGGCGCCTGCCCATGCCGACATGGTGATCCCCGTGCCGGACACCGGGCACTCGGCGGCGCAGGGGTACGCGGAGGTGTCGGGCATCCCGTACGGCGAGGGCCTGATGAAGAACCGATACGTCGGCCGGACCTTCATCCAACCGTCCCAATCGCTCCGCGAACGCGGCGTGAAGCTGAAGCTGAATCCGATCCCCGACGCCATCCGAGGCAAGCGCCTCGTGGTGATCGACGACTCGATCGTGCGCGGCACGACGACCCGCCAGATCGTGCAGGCCCTGCGAGAGGCCGGAGCGGCAGAGGTCCACACCCGGATCACCTGCCCGCCGATCAAGTGGCCGTGCTTCTACGGCATCGACATGCCGACCCGGCACGAGCTGGTCGCCTCCGACCTGTCCGTAGAGGAGATCAGGCGGTTCGTGGGCGCCGATTCGCTCGGATACCTGTCGCTGAACGGGATGGTGGCGGCGACGGGGGCTCCCAAGGACGACTTCTGCCGGGCCTGCTTCGACGGGGAGTACCCGATCGAGGTGCCCGAGGGCGCCGGCAAGTTCCTGCTGGAGCAGCCCGCCAGGTCGTGAGCGGTGCCTACCGGAAGGCGGGCGTCGACCTGGACGCCGCCGCGAGGGCCGTCTCGCTCATCCGACAGTTGGCCAAGGGCGCGACGCGGCCCGAGGTCGTCGAAGGGGTTGGCGGGTTCGCGGGGCTGTTCCGGCTGGGGGAAGGGCGATATCTCGCGGCGGCCACGGACGGCGTGGGGACGAAGCTCGACGTGGCCCGGATGGCTGGGGACCTATCCACGGTCGGGATCGACCTCGTGGCGATGTGCGCCGACGATGTGGCATGCACCGGGGCAGAGCCGCTGTTCTTCCTGGACTACCTGGCGATGGGGAAGGTCGCGTCGGAGGAGGCGGCGACGATCGTCGAGGGGATCGCCGAGGGTTGCCGGCGCGCCGGATGCGCGCTCCTCGGCGGCGAGACGGCCGAGCATCCCGGGGTGATGGGCGAGGACCAGCTCGACCTGGCGGGGTTCTGCGTGGGAGTCGTCGACGACGAGGGCCTGATCGGGCCGCACCGCGTGCGCGAGGGCGACGCGCTGGTAGGTCTGGCCTCGACCGGCCTGCACGCCAACGGATACAGCCTGGTTCGCGCGACCCTGCTCGCGGAGGGTCCGCGTGTCCTCGACGCCGTGCCGGAGGGCTTCCACCGACCGCTCGCCGACGAGCTGCTCGAGCCGACCGCGGTCTACGCGCCCCTCGTCGTATCGCTCGCGCGCGCCGGCCTGGTACACGCGGCCGCGCACGTGACGGGAGGCGGTCTGCCCGAGAACCTGCCGCGTGCCCTTCCGGACGGCACGGGTGCGGATGTTGATCGCGGCTCTTGGCCCGTGCCATCGATCTTCGATCTGGTCCGCGGATCGTCAGGCGCGTCCGACGAGGACATGTTCGCCACGTTCAACATGGGAGTAGGGATGGTGCTGGTCGTGCCGATAGACCACGTCGAGAACGTCGTGGCACGCGCCGGAGACAGCGGCACGCGAGCGTATGTGATCGGCAGTGTCGTGTCGACCCCCGGAGGTGTGTTCCGGGGCTGATCGATTCGGTAACCCGGTTTTCGCACCACCGGGCTGTCGCGAAGTCTTGCCCACCTTCGGTTCGAACGCGCGTCCGGTGCCCGGAACTCGAACGTACGTGCGAATCCCTGTTGCTTGCTCTTGGACCTTCGACCTACTGTGGAGCGAATGGATTAGGTCGGCTGGCCGATGGGTAGGGGGGTGTTGCCAGGAGGTTGTCCGTAGATCTCGAGACGGAGGTCGGGGGCCATGGAGGGTAGACACCTCACCAGGCGAAACGGCGTCGTATTCACGTTGGCGCTCGCCGCTCTCTCGCTCGGCTTGGCGCCGGGCATCGCAATCGCAGACGGCGTCTCGACGAGTTCGATCGAGACGTTGGGTCAGGCCACGGAGGTCGCTGCAAACTCGACATCCGCCTTGTCTCAGTCCGTGTCAGGCACCACGCAAAGTGCGACTGGCCTGGCCGAGGACGTGACTTCCGACACCACCCAGGCCGTCAGCGACACCACCCAGGCCGTCAGCGAAGTAGTGCCCGATGCGGCATCGGGGGGGGAATCGAACCTGAACGGTGCTGGGGCGGTGGTAGACAAGAACGCCTCGTCAACGCTGTCGCCAGGGCTCGCTACCGGTTCCAGCGTTCAGGGGGGAGCCTCGGGCACACAGGTTGGCGGAGCGACAACGACGGCACCTGAATCGACGACGGTCCACGGTGACCCAGTTGCTTCCGGCGCCGATCCCCGACTGGTTCGGTCATGGGACCCCATGCGGATCGACCGGTCAGTTCCGTACTCGGCAACCGGGTCGGGTTCGGCGAACGCGTGTCCCCGCGTGGGTGCGATGTGTACCGCTGAGGCGTCGTCGAGTATCCCCGGCTCGCTCGGGGATGCCGTGGTCTCGGCGATTCGGTGGCTGGCAACGACCGGCCTCGACATCCTCTTCAAGTTGGTGCTCGCGTTCGGCCTCGCGCTGGCCGGCGCACTCGGGCTCGAAGCTGCGAGGCGCCAGCAGGCGATTCAGCCTTGGAGACAGGAGGGTCGGTGTTGGTGAGCAGAGCACTGACACTGGTCATTTTCGTGAGGCGCAGATGAGCAGGGAAGCCTCGTCGAAAGGCGAAGACAACGTCATCCGGCTCCCACTGCCTGCCGCTTCCGCCGAACCCCCCGCGGGGGGGGCGACTGACGAGCCGTCGCCTCCCGGGAAGGATCGGCACCCGGCGGGACGCGGCTCAGAAGCGATCGCTCGGCGGCACCCAGCGGAGCTGGAGCCCCCTGACTGGGACGGAGCCGTCGGAGATCACTACGGCGTCGGCCCCCGAGAAGACGGCTATGCGGTCTGGCTGCTGGACCGTCCCGACGAACCGGTCCTCTGGTTTCCGCCGAATCGCCAGCTGGGAGCGTTTCTGGCGTTCCAAGATCTGGAGAGCCAGGAGGCGCGAAGGTGGTTTCGGCGCTCACGCTCGTATCTCCGTCGACGGCCATCCCTGGTCGTCGTGGTAGCTCTCGTCGTCCTTCTGGGCGCGACCTCGGCCCTGCAGTTTGCATGGCGTGATGCGAGTGTCCGGTCGACGCGTGGGGGCGTGACGTCGAACGGATCGGCCGGCGACGTGCCCGCCGAAATACCCTCCACAAGGGCGGCCGAGGATCGGCAGCAGGGTGCGATCCGCCCCGGACCCGGCGTCTACGTGAACGGGGGAGCAGGGTATGCCTTGTCGTATCCGCGAGGCTGGGACCTGCTCGGGAGTGGGACGGCCGCGCGGCTGGTAGGTCCGAATGGTGAGGCCGCGATCTCCTTCCGACCTGCGTCCGATGGCCCCGTTGGGCTGGCTTCGAACGCCCTCCTCGAATCGTTGTCGACCGGGTACCGGGACATCCAGCTGCGAACGACCGAGCTTGGGAGAACGGAGCAGGGGCTCCAGGCGGTGGTGGTGGGGGCGAGGGCGACCGGTCCCGACGGTCGGGAGGTTCGGTTCGTTTCCATCACGATCCATGGCGCGACGGACAACTGGGCCATCGTTGTTCGCTTCGCAGAGGGATCAGACGTCCTGAGGTTCATGCCCGCCGTCCGGCGGATCGTGGATTCGTTCCGGCTCACAGAGGCGTAGCCGCCCGGCCGACGCCGACTCCAACATTGACGAGTGGCAGTCGGGTGTCCCCGAGCGGTTCGGGCAAGGGATTGCCCAGGAATGACTAGGACCCCCGGTCCCGTGGTCTACTTCGACCGGTACCCGAAAAACGGTAGCCCGGGCGATTCCGGGAACGGGTGTCCCTCCGTACCCTCGAAGTCGGGATGGATGCACCCCCGCAGACGAGCGTGCTCGTCGTCGACGACGAACCACAGGTCGTGTGGATGCTCCAGTTCAGCCTGGAGGCCGACGGGTTCCAGACCTTCGCGGCGCGGGACGGACGGGCGGCGCTCGCCGAGCTCCGGCAGCACCGCCCACAGCTCATGCTGCTCGACATCATGATGCCGGTGATGGACGGTTGGAGCGTCCTCCAGCAGATCCAGGAGCTCCCCGAGGGCGAACGCCCCCGCGTGGTCGTGGTCTCGGCCCGGGCCAGCCTGCGTGACCGGGCCAAGGCCGCCGAGCTGGGGGCCGACGCGTTCGTGGCCAAGCCGTTCAACGTGGACGACCTGCTGGGGGTCCTGCACCGCCTGGAGAAGGCCAGCTAGGTCCGCTCTGGGCTCAGTGTGGGAAACGCTGATGGTCCCTCGGCACGACCGTCGTTCCCACCGCCCGGCACGTCAGGATGGGTTCCTTCATGAACTCCGCGGCTGACTCGGACACCTCGGACCGGGGCCCACCGATCTTCCACACCTCGAACTCGCATCGTCGCGACGAGCTCCCCACCGCGACGATCCGGCCCTTCGCCTCGATCCAGTCGCCGGCATACAGCGGATGGAGGAACTCAACCGACTCGTAGGCGCGGAGCAGGCCTTCGTCGCCGTCGTAGCGCATCGCCAGTTCCGTGATGAGGTCGCCGATCACCTCGAGCTGCTTGGCCCCGGCCACCAGGTTGCCGCCGTAATGCGCGTCCTCGCTGCCAAAGCGGCGCCGGATGAACGCGGTGGGAAGCTCTTGGGCCATCAGTCGCGACCTCCGCGGATCTAGCGGGAAACGACCTTCCCGAAGCGCACGCCGCGCCTCGGGACCCGGGCCAGCTCGCCGTCCTTCGTACGGACCAGGTACGTCTCGGCCGCCTCATCGTAGGCCTCGAGGATCCCCACGGCCTCGCCGACGTAGCCGTTGGGCAGCTCGAACTGGAACGAGACGCGCGTGCCGATGTCGTCCGGCGACACCTGATTGGGGCCTTTCATCGGCGGGAGGATACCGGACCTGGCTTATCGCTCGACCCGGGTGACGGATCCCTCCGGCGGCTCGGGAAACGCCTGCGGATGTACCGCCCACGCCAGGATCTCCAGGCCGTCCACGATCCGTGGGCCCGGTCGGGAGAAGAACGAGGTGGCATCCACCGCGAATACCGTTCCCTCTCGCGCCGCCGGAGTCTCCACGAACTCGGCGTTGCGGTAGAGCTGCGTGGCCTCCTCCTCCGCCTCCTCCAGGTAGTAGCCGCAGGGCATGAACACGACGACCTCAGGGTTCGCGTCCCGGACCTCTCGCCAGGTCACCACGCGCGACGGTTGCTCCTTCTCGGTCAGCAGGTTCACCCCGCCGACCATCTCCACCATGTCGGGGACCCAGTGGCCCGCGGCGAACGGCGGGTCGAGCCATTCCTGGCACAGGACCCGGATCGAGGGGAGGCGGAGGGCCTTCGCCCTGACGGCCTCGACCCGGGTGATCGACCCCTCCGGCGGCTCGGGGAACGCCTGTGGATGCGCCGCCCACGCCAAG
>JBIOUU010000118.1:0-2822 GCA_044867345.1 Actinomycetota bacterium | reverse complement strand
GCGGCTCCCTCGCTCCGCTGCGACTGCGGGATCTATGCGTCCAAGCAGGTGGCGGAGGCCGCTGCCTACCTCGAGGGCCTCCACCGTCCCGGCGGCGGGGCGGTCGGCCGCGTGATCGGTCGCGCCTTGCTCTGGGGATCGGTGGTGGAATGCGAGCGAGGGTGGCGCGCCTCCCACGGGTATCCAGCCCACATCTACGTCCCGGAGCGGCACGGAAGCGCCGAGTCCGTGCGGAGGGCCCAGCACGTGGCGCTCGAGCTCGCAGCGTACGCCGTTCCGGTCGAGATCCTGGAGTACGCGTCGCCCGAGGAGGTTCTCGGCGCGGTCTCTGACGTCGACCTCCCGGTCCGGCGTTCCCTCGCGAACGCCCGGGTCGGCTGCGCCCAGCCAGCGGCCGAGCGGACCGTGCTAGGCCCGTCGGAGGAGACGGCTCAGCTCGTCCCGCCAGTCCTCACGCTTCGCCTGGCACTCGGGGCAGGCGTGGGCGACGAGCGAACCAGCCTTGACCGCCCCCCAGGCCTGCGCCGACATGACTCCGACCGGCTTTCGCTGGTTGCAGAGAGCGCAGCTCAGCCACCTCGACACGACGGTTCTCGCCCTTCCTGGCCCCTGAGCGTCGGGCCACCGGCCACGCCGTATGCGCGCCGGCGCTCAGCTCTTCCCGCTGACCAGCCGGCTCAGCTGATCACGCCAGTCAGAGTACCTCTGCTGACACTCGGGGCAGACATAGACGGTGCTGGGATTGCCCTCGGCCTTACCCCAGGCCTGCACGCTCATGACTCCGACCGGCAGCCGACGCTTGCAGAGAGCGCAGGTCAGCCACTGCGACAAGCGTTCACCTCTCCCTCTTCGCTCTCTATGGCCGGGTCGTTACCCCGAAATCGGTCGCCTTGGAGATGATGACGGCGAGGATGATGCAGAAGATCGCGAACAAGACGAGTCCCGCTTCGAGCCTGGGGCTGTGTCGCTGGTTCGGCGGGAAGTCGATCTGACGTCCGAGGCCGAATCTCTCACCAAGAGGCATCTCCTCTTCCTTTCGTGCTCGCTCTATCCGACGGTCATCCGAACGGCCTGGGCCCCGGTTCGATGTGGACCTCGCCGGCGGCCCGCAGCCGCTCTGCCTGGGTTCTCAGCTTTTGGTGCTCGAGGGTGACCCAGGCGACGAACGCCAGGAGCATGACCGCGAAGCCGACGACGGTCAAGATGTAGACCCCGGCCGTACCTCCCTCGACCACGTTCCCCGTCCCCAGCTCCCACGCACGCCCGGGGCCCCAGGTGAAGAAGCCCGCGCACTCCTCGAATGCCTTGGCGATCCCCGGCGCGTCCGGCGTTCCGACGCCGGAGACCGGAAGGGCGGGCGGCTGCCCGTGGGTGACGCAGTCCGGCGAGGCGTCCCACCACGCTTGCAAGGCACCCACTTATGCCACCTCCTTCTCGCGCGACGCGGCCTCGGCCGTCCGGCGGCGGCGCCGGTCCTCGCGAACGGCCCAGCCGATCAGCGGGACGACCACGACGATCAACAGGCCAACTGCGACGGCGAGGTCGGCCATGGCCTACGTGCGGGACTCCCGGAAGGCCTCGAGGAGCACGGGCTCGGACTCGACCACCTCGCCCGTCGGCGTCACGACGTATTCTGTGGCCCGCTCGAACTCGGGGTAGAAGTCCTGCTGGAACTCGGCCATGTCGAGACCCTCGAGCTCGACCTCGGGCGGGACGCGCAGGAGGTTGAACTGCTTCAAGATCCAGGAGGGGACGTAGCCGAAGAGGAAGCCGGTCGGGAATGCGACCAGCATGCCCATCAGCTGCCCCTGGAGCGTCAGGTCGACGTTGTTCAGGCCGGTCGGGTAGCCGCTCGCGAAGAGGCCGAGCGCCAACGGCCCGTAGAAGCCGCACGTGCCGTGCACCGAGACCGCGCCGACCACGTCGTCCACCCGCAGCTTCTTCTCGAGGTAGGTGCCGGAGTAGACGGCGAGCGCGCCGCCGATGATCGAGATCAGCCAGACGAGCGAGGGCGCGAGGACGTCGGCGCCGGGCGAGACCGAGATCACGCCGGCGAGTCCGCCGGACAGCGTCCAGAATGGGTCGCCGCGGCTCGCGAAGTAGCCTCCGGTGAAGCCGCCCGCGAACCCGATCGTGATCGCGTACGTGATCGACGAGAGCGTCGTCGGGTTGAAGTAGATATTCCCCCAGCCTGGGAACGTCGTCGACTGGATGACCAGGCAGCCGGCGTAGAAGCCGTAGAAGCCCACGAAGATCAGGAGCAGACCCATCAAGGTGAGGTGGGTGTTGTGGGGTCGGAAGACCCTGGCTCTGCCCTCCCGGTCGTACTTGCCTATCCGTGGCCCGAGGTTGAGGAGGACGCCGAGGGCGAACGTTCCGGCGATGCCGTGCACGACGAGACCGGCGATCACGTCGTGAAAGCCCCAGCGCAGCGGCAGGAAGCCGTACCCCATCCAGCCCCAGGAGGCATAGAGGATCCAGGCCACCGAGCCGAGGATGGCGGCGAGGATGAGGAACGCCGAGAGCCGGATGCGCTCGATGACGGCACCGGACATGATCGACGCCGTCGTCCAGGAGAAGAGGGCGAAGATCGCCCAGAAGGTGCCGGTGATGTGGTCGGCGAGGTTGGGGCCGAGCCGGTCGCTCCAGGGGTACGTGGTCGAGCAGAAGTCGCCCTGGAGGCCGCCGAACTGCGCCGCATCGGGCCCATAGGGGATGATCCCCTCGCCGAAGCAGCCGTAGAACCACCAGCCGAAGTAGTAGAAGGTCGGGGTGACGACGGCGATGGTGAGGATGTTCTTCATCGCCGTCGACATCACGTT
>JBIOUU010000117.1:0-2065 GCA_044867345.1 Actinomycetota bacterium | reverse complement strand
CCGCCATGCCTCGCGTCGCCGACGTAACCACGCGAGGGCGGGGCGGACGAGCGGATGATCCTGGCCCAGGACGGCCACGCCGGCCACCAGCAGGGGCACGCCCGGTATGACTGGCAGGACCAGACCCAGCAGGCCGACGACGATCAGCAGGACGCCGCCGCCCGACCGGATACCCGTCGCGAGAGCGCTCCGATTCGCCGCTCTGGGGGGCCGAGAAGAAGCCATCGTACTGTCCATATGAGCAACGAAGGTGCCAACCAGACCGTGGCGGTCTTCGCCCTGGAGCCGCCGCTGCGGCGGACCCGAGAGGCGCCCGTGTTACCCTGAGGACGTCTGGCGGCCTGCCGTGAGGGAGGCCCGAGTTCGTCGGCTGGAGGTCTCTCTCGCGTGTCCCGATCTGCTCGCCTGGCCCCGATCCTCGCTCTGCTCCTTCTCATGCTGGTTCCGTCGACGACCCTGGACGTGGAGTCGGCTGTCGTCGACCGGGGGCCCGCCCACCATCTCAGGCGCGGCTTCCGGAACCTGGACGATCACTATCGCTACGACATGGGCGTCCGGATGCGACATTTCGTCCTGGGCAGCTTCGCCGCTTCTCCGCCGAGGGGCACGGCGACGGCCGTCCTCGGGAACGACGGAGCCGCCCTCCGCGCCAACGGGACGCATCCAACCGTCACCTGGGTCGGCCACTCGACGTTCCTGGTGCAGATCGACGGGGTGAACATCCTGACAGACCCCCACTGGGGGGATCGGGCAAGCCCGGTGGGTTTCGCTGGACCGCGTCGCCTCGTGCCGCCAGGCCTTGCCTTCGGTGACCTGCCGCCCATCCACGCGGTCGTCATCTCCCACGATCACTACGACCACCTCGACGCGGAGACCGTGGATCGGCTCGCCCGCGAGCACCGGCCCCGGTTCTTCGTGCCGCTGGGGCTCCGCGCGTGGCTCGGGGAGCGTGGGATCACAGACGTGGTTGAGCTGGACTGGTGGGACAGCACCCCGTTCCGGGGGCTCACCGTGGTGTGCACCCCGGCGCAGCATTCCTCCGGACGAGGCCTCACCGACCAGTACCTGCGTCTCTGGTCGTCATGGGTCATCCTCGGACCGACGAAGCGCTTCTTTTTCGCCGGAGATACAGGCTACGACCCGGGGCTCCGGGCGATCGGCGATCGCTTCGGGCCGTTCGATCTCACCGCGATTCCGATCGGTGGCTACAGCACGTTCAGGACGGGGCACCCGAACCACCTGAACCCGGAGGAAGCGGTCCAGCTCTTCGAAGTCGTGCGGGGGCGCTTGCTGGTGCCTATGCACTGGGGCACGTTCGCGATGAACCGGGAGCCTTTCCGGGGGCCGCCCGACCGCCTCCTGCGCGAGGCGCTGCAGCGCGGTGTCGAGGAGCGGGTCGCGATCCTGAGTCCGGGTCAGACGATTCCCTGGTAGTCTCGCCCTCGCCCGGCGGTCCTCGGCGCGGGACGACCGGGTCCGCTGCCGCTCAGAGGTTCCTCTCGAACGGAAAGGCCAGCAGCTCGAAGACGCGCCCCCGGACACCGCGGTTGCGCCACGTCTCCAGGTCGATCCGCTGTGCGTACCGGAGGTCCTCCTGGAAGACCTTCTCGAGCTGGGCGGCGAACTCGGTGTCGTAGGCCACCACGTTCAGCTCGTCGTTCAGCTTGAAGGAGCGATGGTCGAGGTTCGTGCTGCCCACGGTGGCCCAGATACCGTCGATGACGATGGTCTTCGCGTGAAGGAGGGCGGCCGTGTACTCGTGGATCTCGATGCCCGCCTCGAGCAGCCGGCCGAACTGCCGGCGACCCGCGTGACGCACGAGTGGGTGGTCGCTCACGCCGGGCACGAGGAAGCTGATTTGGACCCCGCGCCGGGCCGCGAGGATCAGCGTCTCGACCATCTGCTCGTCGAGTAGAACGTACGGGTTCGTGACCTTGATCGAGCGGCGGGCCGACGACAGGGCGAGCAGGAAGGTGGTGTACATGGCGTAGTCCCCGCCCTGAGGACCGCTGCGGATGATCTGCGCATGGGTCCGGCCCTTGATCCCCCTCGGAGCCGGGAAGTA
>JBIOUU010000116.1:0-2922 GCA_044867345.1 Actinomycetota bacterium | reverse complement strand
CCTCCAGGATGTAGTACGTCTCCTCGAGCGGATGGTCGTGCGGCTGGGCGATCCCACCGGGTTGGTACTCGACCATGAACATCGTGTGGAGCACCGCGCCGAGACGCTCGTTGACGAGCATCTTCACGGCGATGCCGCTGTACGCGAGGAGCGCCGTTGCCATGCTGGCGGAGACGGTGGGCGCGTCGAGCCCAGCCCCGACCTTGAGGTTGTCCACGTCCATTTCCTCCTCTGCGAGGCGGAAAAACGTGCGCGTGCGCGGATCACGGATGTCCGGGGGCTCCCCGGCGGAGGACGGCAGGGGCTCTCCCGTCCAGAAGGTGTCCGGAGGTCCCGAGATGCGCGGAGCCGGCGCGTTCGCCTCGAGCCATACCGCCTCCTCGTCCGCGGTGTTTCGCCAGGCGTGGGGCACGCCGACCGGAAGCAACCCGCATTCGTTCGCCGCAAGCCTGTACGGCCCGCCCTCCACGACCACCTCCGGATTGCCGCGGAGCACGTAGAAGCTCTGCTCGGTGGAGTGGAGATGCGTGCCCACCTGGGCGCCGGGCTCCATGGAGCACAACGCCAACCCGGAATGGAGGGCGCCGACGCGCCTGCCCACGAGGATCGCGCGCTTGAGGCCACTCGCCCGGTCGCCGAGCTCAACAGGCTCCGCCAGCTCGATCTCGCGCGCCTTCTGCACGTGATACGGGCGCTGCTCCCCGCTCGTGAAGTGGCGCTTCACACTAGAGCCCCGCGTCGCGGCGTAGGCGGGGCAGCAATGCCGTGAAGTCCGCGTCGCCCATGCCGGTGGCTATGCAAGCCTCCACGAGTTGCTGCGTGACGGCAGCGACCGGAAGCGGAGCCCCTACCTCCTGCGCCGCCTCGAGGGCGAGAGCCAGATCCTTGTACATGAGGCTCGCGGTGAAGGTCGAGCTGTAATCGTCGGCCACTAGAGCGTCGGTCTTGTACTTGACGAACGGACTCCCCACGGCGGTGCCCCCGATCACCTCGAGCATGGCCGCGCGATCGATGCCGTACTTCTCGGCGAGCACGAGCGCCTCCGCCATCAACTGGGCCGTGCCGCCGATCATCACGTTCAGGGCCAGCTTGACGATTCGGGACTCCTCCCCGGCGCCCACGTAGAAGAGATTGGGGCCAATGTCCCGAAGCGTGTCGCCCAGCCGGTCGAAAGCGTCCCTCGGGCCGGACACGATGATCCCGAGGTTGCCGGCCGCGACCACCGACGGGTTGCCGCTCACGGGGGCCCGCAGAAACGACACGCCGCGGCGCCCGCACTCCTCGGCCACTCGAGCGGACGTGTCCGCGCCGACCGTGCTCATGTCGATGAGCGCGCCGCTTGTCTCGCTCGCGAGCACTTCGTTCGCCTCAACGGCCAGCAGGCCATCCTCCCCGAGGGCCACCGCCTCGAGCGCCGGACCGTCGGCCAGCATCGTGATGCAGACGTCGGCGTGCTCCCACGCCTCCGAGGGCCTCCCAAGGACTTGGATCCCTCGATCCGTGTACGCCTGGGTCGGTCCCGGCGACCGGTTCCAGACGGTGAGCTCATGGCCGGCGCCCTCGAGCCGCGCCGAGATCGGGATCCCCATGCGCCCGAGGCCCAGAACGGCAACTCGCATCAGAGCATCATCCAGCCGCCGTCAACCGCGAGGTTGACCCCGTTCACGGCACGGTTTCGAAGCAGGAAGAGGGCGGCGTCCGTGACCTCCTCCATCGTGATCAGGCGTCCGGTGGGAGTGCGGGCTTTCACGTTGTCGAGCATCTCGCTGGCGCCTCTCCAGGTGGGGCTGTCGCCAACGATGCCGGGGTGCAGCGCGTTCACGCGGACGGGCGCGAGCTCCGTGGCGAAGGTGCGCACCATCGTGGTCACCGCGCCGTTGACGCTCGTGACCGTCGTCGATCCCGGGTACGGGCGATCCTTGGCCAGCCCACCGAACAGCAGCACGGAGGTGTCGTCGTGCATCCGAGGGTGGAGGCAGTGGAGCACCTCGGTGTAGCCGACGAGCTTGAGCGTGGCGAGCCGCAGGGCCCGCTCCACGTCGTACTCCCGCACGCTGTTCGAGTCCCGCTCGATGGCGGCGAGCACCACGTGGTCCACCGGGCCGTCACCCTCGAGGCAACCCACGATTCCACCCGGTTCGGCAAGGTCGAGGGCGAGCCCGCGGGTGTCGCCCCCGATCTCGTTGGCGACGGCCTCGGACCGCGCCGCGTCGCGGCCGGTGATCACGACCGGCCGTCCCTCACCGGCGAAGACCTGGGCGAGCTGGCGGCCCAGACCGGACGTACCGCCGACGATCACCACTGCTCCTTCGGCCATGCCTTGATCCTCCCTCGCCCGTACGGACAATGCCTTCTAGAACAGCTCCTTCGTCGCGAGCTCGGCGCCGTCGGCGAGCGCCCTCAGCTTGAGCCAGGCCACGTCCGGGTCGACCTGGGAGAAGCGGATGAAGGTGTCGAAGCCGCAGTCGGTGCCGGCCAAGAGGCGCTCGCCGCCGACCAGCTTGCCCACCCGCAGGAGCCGGTCGGCCACTACCTGGGGATGCTCGACGTAGTTGGTCTTGGTGTCGATGACGCCATAGATCACCTTCTTGTCGTCCGGCAGCGCGACCTCCTCGAAGACGCGCCACTCGTGCTCGTGCCGAGGGTTGCCGCCCTCGGGGTAGATGGTCCCGACGTTGGCCTTCAGGACCTCGCGGACGATGTTGCTGAACGGTACGTCGCAGTGATGTGGGCCGGCGTAGTTCCCCCAGCAGACGTGGAGCCGGACCTTCTCCTTCGGTATCCCGTTGAGCGCCTTGTTGATGGCTTCGATGGCCAGCGGAAGGTGCGTCTTCCAGTCCGTGAGGCTGCTGCCCACCGAGCGGGAGTGCGCGGCCATGGCCAGGTCCGGCGAGTCGATCTGCAGGTTGAGGCCGGCGTCGA
>JBIOUU010000115.1:0-3270 GCA_044867345.1 Actinomycetota bacterium | reverse complement strand
AGGCGTCCGGCCATCCGCACCACGTGGTCGCTCTGGGCCCCCAGCCACACGGGAGGCCCGCCCTCCTGGACGGGAGGCGGCAGGAGCGGTCCCTCCAGGGGCGGAACGTGCCGGCCGCCCGGGAAGGACTCCCCCCGGAACAGGGCCTTGACGGCGGTGACGGTCTCGGCCAGGTGGGCCCGGCGCTCGGTTACCCCGAGGTTCGGGAAGCCGAACGCATCGTGCTCGGGCCGGTCGATGGGGTCACCCGTGCCGATCCCCAACACGGCCCGTCCGCCCGAGATCAGGTCGATCGTCGAGACCATCTTGGCCAGCAGCCCGGCCGGTCGGAGGACGGCCCGCGTGACCAGCGTGCCCAGCCGCATCCGGTCGGTCTGCGCGGCCACCGCCGCCAGGGTGGTGAACGCCTCCAGCGCGGGACTGTCCGGAGACCCTCCCGGAGGGAAGAAGTGGTCGAAGGCGAAGGCTCCGTCGTACCCGAGCTGCTCGGCCGACCGAGCCGCCGCCAGGATCTTCCCGGCATCGCCGGAGAACATCGGCAGGATGATTCCCACCTTGGGCGTGCGCGCGGTCACCGACCGCCCAGCTCCCTCCACGCCAGATCGGCCGCCCCGACGGCGCCCGCGTCGTTCCCCATCATGGCCGCCACCAGCGGAACCTCCGGGCGATGATCGGGGGCCTCCACGGACTCGACGAAGGCCCGCCGGGCCGGTTCGAGGATCAGCCCACCCGCTTCGATAACGCCTCCTCCCACCACCACGATGTCGGGATCCAGGATGTTTACCAGGCCCGCGATGCCCTGTCCGAGCCGGCGCCCCACCTCGGCCAGGATGCGCACGGCCACGGGGTCGCCCTTGCTCGCTGCGGCAGACACCACCACCCCGGTGACGGCGGCCGGTTGGCCACCGGTCAGCTCGACGATGAGCGACTCGGGATGCTCCTCCGCTGCTTCCCGGCCGAGCCGCCCGATGGCCCTGCCTGAAGCCACTTGCTCCCAGCACCCCAGGTTGCCGCACCCGCAGAGCGGACCGTTCGGCTCGACGATGATGTGGCCGATCTCTCCGGCGAACCCGTGTCCGCCCCTGAAGAGCTGGCCGCCGGACACGATGCCCCCGCCGATCCCGGTTCCCACCGTGACCAGCAACATGTCGTGACAGCCCCTGCCGGCTCCATGCCGGAACTCCCCCCACGCCGCCACGTTCGCGTCGTTGTCCACGAGGGCCGGAAGGCCCACCCCGGACCGCACCCGCTCTGCCAGCGGGAACTCACGCCACGCCACGTTTGGGGCGAACCGCATCACGCCACTTCGGTCCACCAGGCCGGCCGCTCCGATCCCCAGCGCGATGACGTCGTTCCTCCCCGCCATCAGCTCGCGGGCCAGCGCCACGATCGTCCGGGTCGTCGCCTCCGCGTCGGTAGCCGGCGTCACCGCGAGCCGGCGGTCCAGGATCGAGCCGCCGTCCTCCACCGCCACCAGCAACCCCTCGACCCTGGTCCCACCGGCGTCGATCCCGATGGCCACAGCTCCCGGCATGCGGGCGAGCGTAGCGGAGGGCCGGTGAGCTGACTAGGGATCAGTAGCGGAGGAGCGCCCCGACCTCCGCCCGGTCCCGCCCGTTCCAGTTCGTCACTGTCTCGACGCGGGAGCTCTGCCGGATGGCCTTGGCCACTGCGCTCTCCACCACGTCGGCGACCTTCTCGGTGGCTCCGCCGCACGCCATGCACACCGTGCCCGAGGTCCCCAGCCAGTCGCAGTTGGTACAGCGGACGCCTTCCACCGTTCGACCGAACGGCACCACCAGGGTGTCGATGCGGCTGTCGTTCAGAGCGGCCAGCACCCGCTCCAGGCCGATGACCGCCTGCCGGCCCGCCGCCGCCTCCGCCGTTACACGCTTCACCAGCTCCCCTTCGCGCCGGGCCTCCACCTGTTCCTCCACCTGGATGGATCGCTCCAGGACCTCGGCAGCCGAGGCGGTCACGGGGAGCGTGAGGCGGGTGGCGATCCGCCGCTTCAGGTAGTCGTGAAGGTCTCGCTCGAACTCGGCCACGACCTCGTCCGGTCCGGCCAGGATCAGGTAGTCGAACCCCTTGCGCTTGAAATAGCGGAGCAGCTCCTCGCTGACGTGCCGGAGATGCCGGACGACATGGTCCTCGATGTGCCGCTGGTAGCGCGCTTGAGACCACCCTCCCTGGTCGTGCCGGCCGGGAACCTCGTCGAACACGCCGGTCTCTTCCCGGATCCGGCCCATCTTCGCCACGAAGATCCGGGCCTTCTCCCGGTCCACCAGAACCGTGCAGAACGTTTGGTAGGTCTCCACGAGCGCCTCGAGCGGCAGCACGTACGGATGGTCGGCCAGCATCGCTCGGTCCATCACCGGCCGAGAGACCATGACCTCTTCCCACAGGCCCGCCGAGGAGCACGAGAACACGGCCACCCCCCGGCACTGTCCGCGGTCCAGACCCTCCAGCCAACCGAGGATCTTCTCCGCGTCCTTCGCCACGGAGAGCCTTGCGTCCCGATCCAGAGGCTCGGCCTCCTTCTTGATCTGGTGACAGAGCTGCTCTGCGCGGAGCAAGTAGTCCTGCTTGCGCGGGTATCGGCGCCCATCCACGTCCAGATACAGGCTCGAAACGGGGGCGCCGTTGGCCCGCCACTCGGCGAGCTTCCTGAGGAAGTCTCTATCGATCGTCTCCGCCATCGACGAATCTCCTTCCCGTTCTTCCGATCCCAACCGCCACCGTCATTCGATGGTGAGCCGTTCCAGCTTGACCGGCCCCTCGGTTGCCTCGAGCCGCGCATCGATGACCGCCCGCAGGGCCAACAGGAACTCCCGGCCCGCGGCGAGCAGGTGATCGACGAACTCGGGCCTGATCTCCCCCACGGCCGTCACCGCAGTGCAGATGGGACAAAACGGGACCGAGCAGAGGGGGATCGGCCCCGCTTGGGTGGCCGGGTCCGGGGGCCCGACCGCCCGCGCCCTCGATCGCCTACCCCGGGACGCTGTCGGCTTGGCCTGGGCCATGATCGCTCCTTCCCTGTCTCGAACCCGCTCGCGCGGGGGTTCCGGCATCTCGGGCGAACCGGATCTCCAGCCGGTCCTCCATGAAACTGGCTTCCTTCACCTCCAGGGGCTGGAGGGTCTGGGGAAGCACCAGGTTGCGTTTGTACCCGCCCACGCGCAGGAACAACTCGTCGCCCTTGCGAAGGACCTCCAGCTGGCCTTTCTCCGTGAACGGCAGGCGCAGGGTCAGCACATAGGACGTGCCGCG
>JBIOUU010000114.1:0-9269 GCA_044867345.1 Actinomycetota bacterium | reverse complement strand
ACAACCCGGTCCTGATCGGCGAGCCCGGCGTGGGCAAGACCGCCATCGTCGAGGGCTTGGCTCAGGACATCGTGAAGGGCGAGGTCCCCGAGACCCTGAAGGGCAAGCAGATCTACACGCTCGACCTCGGCGCCCTGGTGGCTGGATCGCGCTACCGCGGCGACTTCGAGGAGCGGCTGAAGAAGGTCCTGAAGGAGATCCGGACCCGCGGCGACATCGTGCTGTTCATCGACGAGCTCCACACCCTGGTTGGGGCAGGCGCGGCCGAGGGCGCGATCGACGCGGCCAGCATCCTGAAGCCCATGCTCGCGCGCGGCGAGCTCCAGACCATCGGGGCCACCACCCGCGACGAGTACCGCAAGCACCTGGAGAAGGACGCGGCCCTGGAGCGGCGGTTCCAGCCGATCTATGTCGAGGAGCCCACGGTCGCCCACTCCATCGAGATCCTGAAGGGCCTCCGGGACCGCTACGAGGCGCACCACCGTGTGTCGTACACCGACGACGCGCTGGTGGCGGCGGCCAACCTCTCGGACCGGTACATCTCGGACCGCTACCTACCGGACAAGGCCATCGACCTCATCGACGAGGCCGGCTCACGCATGCGGATCCGCCGCATGACCGCACCGCCGAACGTGCGCGAGGTCGACGAGAAGATCGCCGAGGTCCGCCTGCGCAAGGAGTCGGCCATCGACGCGCAGGACTTCGAGCGCGCCGCCGCCCTTCGCGACGAAGAGAACCAGCTGCGCCAGGAGCGGGAGCGGCGGGAGCGCGAATGGAAGTCGGGCGAGATGGACATCCTGTCCGAGGTGGACGAGGAGGAGATCGCCGAGGTTTTGTCGTCCTGGACCGGCATCCCGGTGTTCAAGCTCACCGAGGAGGAGACCGAGAAGCTGCTCCGCATGGAGGACGAGCTCCACCGGCGGATCATCAGTCAGGACGACTCGATCAAGGCCGTGTCCAGGGCCATCCGCCGGACGCGGGCCGGGCTGAAGGACCCCAAGCGCCCCTCGGGCTCATTCATCTTCCTGGGTCCTTCGGGCGTGGGCAAGACCGAGCTGTCGAAAGCCCTCGCCGAGTTCCTGTTCGGCGACGAGGACGCCCTCGTGCAGCTCGACATGTCGGAGTACATGGAGAAACACACCGTTAGCCGGCTGATCGGCTCGCCCCCCGGCTACGTCGGTTACGAGGAGGGCGGCCAGCTGACGGAGGCCGTCCGCCGCAAGCCGTTCTCGGTCGTCCTGTTCGACGAGATCGAGAAGGCCCACCCGGACGTCTTCAACACCCTGCTCCAGATCCTGGAGGACGGGCACCTCACCGACGCCCAGGGCCACAAGGTGGACTTCAAGAACACGATCATCATCATGACCTCGAACCTGGGGACCAGGGACATCCAGAAGGGGCCCGCCATCGGGTTCGCCGCGCGCCCCGACGAGAAGCTGACCTACGAGAAGATGAAGGACCGGGTCATGGAGGAGCTCAAGCGCTCCTTCCGGCCGGAGTTCCTGAACCGGATCGACGAGGTCATCGTGTTCCACTCACTCTCCCGCGAGGACGTGAAGAACATCGTCGACCTGATGATGAAGCGGGTCCGCGAGCAGTTGAAGTCCAAGGATCTCGACGTCGAGCTCACGGACGCGGTCAAGGAGCTTCTTGCCGAGAAGGGCTACGACCCGGCGCTCGGCGCGCGCCCACTCCGGCGGACGATCCAGCGCATGGTCGAGGACCCGCTCTCGGAGAAGCTGCTGTACCGGGAGTTCCGGGCCGGTCAGACGGTGATCGTGGACGTTCAGGACGGCGAGATCACGTTCGAGGCTCCGCTCTCGCCCGAGACGCCGCCGGTCGAGCTGGCCGGGTCCTCCGAGGCGTAGGACGGTCCCAAGCGTAGGGCGGCTCCCGCCGCCCTACTTAAAGACCGGTGGCCCAGCAACCGCGAGGTTGCTGGGCCTCTCGGTTCTCCGGACGCGTCAGGGAGTGAGGTCGATGACCATGTCGGTTCCGTCGGGCGAATCCGTCAACGTCGCCTGGCCGGTTGCATCCGCGTACGTCCCGTCGCCACCGAGGACGGCGAACGTGTACGTCCCCGGTCCGTGCGGATCAAGGCCCTCGATGTTTAGGTTGCCGTTCGCGAGGTGCAGCAGGTAGCTGCACCGGTACAGGCCGCTCGGAACGTCGGTGATCCGCCGCATGACGACACACTCCAGGTGGGCGTATCCAACCTGGTTCGATCGCGTCTCGTCCAGAAGCGGCCCTCGCCCGGCGAGTCGGTCACCGAGGCGAAGTCCGTCGTGCTGGAAGTCCAAGAACCGCTGGGTCGCCGTCTCGACTGGCCACACAACGTGCACGTCCCCCTGAGCCCCAGCGGGGCGTGCGCCGATCCCCGCGGCTGCCATCGCCGAGATCACCAGCAGCAACGCCAGACCTACCCTCGTTCGGAATCCCGTCCATCGCATGACCGTTCCCCCTCCCTCGCGCCGTCCGAGCGCTCGCGCGGGCAACGTACCGAATCTACGCGAGGCACGCTTCTCGACGAGTGGCGCCGCGGTCGCGGGGACCGAAGAGTGGGGGTAGCCTGGACGTCATGGAAGGCGAGGTCGCGTGGGCCGTCGAGACGTCGAAGGACGGGGAGCGGTGGCGGTTCTTCGGCAAGGCCTGGAAGAAGCCCGGTGAACCGGTCCTCCTGCACGGCGTGCCCCGGTTCGTCCGGTTCCGTCCGGTCGAGGAGGAGGAGTGGCGCGAACCGCTCGATCGCACGGGCGATCACCCCATGACGTGGCTGAGCATGGAGGACGGGGTGCGGGAGGAACTGTGGCCCGGGCCGGAACACGTCGGCCTGCCGGTGCTCCTGCCCGGGGGCGAGGAGGGGCGCCTGGTCTCGTTCAAGCACTTCGACGATGGCAACCGGTGGGACTGGGTCGTCGAGTTTCGGGGGATGCGACAGCCCCACTCGTAAGTCGTCGGTGCGCCTTGGCGTGTCAGACCCCCTTGGTAGCGTCCCGGTATGGGCAAGGCGCGGACGCTCATGTCGTGCTCGGCGTGCGGCCAGCAGGTAGGCCAGTGGGTCGGTCGCTGTCCTGGCTGCGGCGCATGGGGGACGGTGGAACAACGGAGCCCCGGCACGGCTTCCGTCCCGGTCGCTCTCCAGACGCTTCGGCACGAGGCGGGGGGCGAGCCGAGGGCGTCCACCGGGATCCCCGGCATCGACCGAGTCCTGGGCGGTGGCCTGGTTCCCGCGACCGTGGCCCTGCTGGCCGGTGAGCCCGGCATCGGCAAGTCGACCCTTCTCCTCCAGTTGGTGGCGAACCTGTCGGCTGCCGGGCTCCCCTGCCTCCTCGCCTCCGGCGAGGAGTCGCGTGACCAGGTCGCCCTCCGTGCTCGTCGCCTTGGGATCCCGGGCGATCGAGTGGCGTTCGCCTCTGGCCGGGAGCTGGGGCCGCTCATGGACGCGGCCAGGGCGGAGCGACCGTTCCTCCTCGCCGTCGATTCCATCCAGAGCCTCCGAGACTGCGCGGCCGGGCAGGTAGCGGGCGGGCCCGCGCAGGTCCGGGGCTGTGCCGACGCGCTCGTCGGGCTGGCCAAGACGGAACGCATCGCGATGATCCTGGCCGGTCACGTGACGAAGGACGGTGACGTCGCTGGGCCCCGAACGCTGGAGCACGCGGTGGACGTCGTCTTGACCTTCGACGGCGAGCCGCGCTCCGGGCTTCGGATGCTTTCGGGGGGCAAGAACCGGTTCGGGGCGGAAGGCGAGGTGGCGTGGTTCGAGATGGGCCACGACGGGCTTCACGAGATCGACCCCCGGGCCCTGCTTCGAACCAACGAGGGAGAGCTCGGGTCGGCTACCGCCCTCCCGCGTCTCGGGCGCCGGGCCCTC
Organism: Actinomycetota bacterium; assembly: GCA_044867345.1. GTDB lineage: Bacteria > Actinomycetota > UBA4738 > UBA4738 > HRBIN12 > AC-69. Next base: position 5,398 of record JBIOUU010000114.1, on the reverse strand, counting down.
GCCGTGGAGGTCCAGGCGCTGGTGATGCCGACCGACGGACCGGCCCGTCGCCAGGCCACGGGCCTCGAGCAGGGCCGGTTCCAGCTGGTCGCCGCGGTGCTGGATCGCGCTGGCAGGGTCCCCCTTGCGAGGGCCGAGCTGTTCGGGGCGACTTCTGGAGGGGTGAGGATCGACGATCCGGCCTGTGACCTCGCCGTTGCAGCCGCATTGGCCTCGGCCGCGTCGGAGGTACCGCCGCCCTCGCGAAGCGCGTTCGTGGGCGAGGTCGGGCTCACCGGGCGGATCCATCCGAGCGCCGGGATGGGTGGCCGACTGGCCGCCGCCGCGGCGGCCGGGCTGACAACGGTGTTTTGCGCGGGAGAACCGGGTCCCATGCCCCACGGCCTGCAAGCGGTGGCGGTCGGGCACGTCGCCGATGCCCTGGAATGGGCCGGATTCGGAGCCCGCTCCCGGGCCAAACGGGACCGGGTTGCCTAAGCCCCTCCGAACAGGCAAAAGGCCACGAAATGGGCCTCTGACCAGGGATTTCATTTGCGGGGAGGGAGCCCCGCGTGCTATCGTGGGAGTCCGCGACGGTCCAGCTTCCTACTCGAGGGGGTTTCGTGTTCCGCAAAGGCGACACGGTTGTGCACCCGGAACATGGCGCAGCAGTCATCGAGGAGCTTCGAGAACGGGAGATCCTGGGAGAGAAGCGCAAGTACTTCGTCCTCCGTGTTGCGTACGGCGATCTGACGCTCATGGTCCCCGTCGACAGCACCGAGGAGGTCGGCCTGCGCCAGGTCGTTTCCAAGAACGAGGTCAAGAAGGTGCTTGACGTCCTCCGCCAGGACGAGTCGAAGATGGCGGCCAACTGGAGCCGCCGCTTCAAGAACAACATCGAGAAGCTGAGGTCCGGCGACATCTACCAGGTCGCCGAGGTCGTTCGGAACCTCTCGATCCGCGAGCGCGAGCGTGGCCTGTCGGCGGGCGAGAAGCGCATGATCACCAAGGCCCGGCAGATCCTGATCTCCGAGCTGGCCTATGCCACCGCCGGCACGGAGGAGAAGGCCGAGACCATGATCGACAAGGTCCTGGAGGAGTCGCACCGCTCCCGGGTCCTCGTCGCCGAGGGCTAGGCGCCCCACGCTCCTCGCACCTCCCGGCCGCGAACCCGATCCTGCTTGCACCACCCCGGTCGGGGGGTCACCGTAGGCGGGTGAACGGATCGACTGAGGGACGCCCGGCCATCCGAAGGGGACGGCTCGTCGAGTTCGTCCGGCTCATCTTCGTGCTCCTGTTCGCGGCCGGCGGCTACACCATCGCCACCCAGCTGAACAATCCCAGCACGACCCGAACGCTCCTCGGCGTGGTCCTGGGGACCGGGACCGGGTTCGTCCTCGGTGGCGCCTTCGGGCGCCAGACCGCGGCTGCCGTGAGCGAGATGGAGCGGGAGTTCCGCCGGGTCCCGGCGCCGGAGCTGGTGGCCGGGACGGCCGGCCTGCTGATCGGCCTTGGCGTGGCCGCACTGGCGAGCGTCCCGTTGTTCCGGCTCCCACCCCTCGCGGCGTGGACCACGGTGGCCTTCGTCTACGTCACGCTGTCCTACCTCGGGTACCGGGTCGGGCGGTCCAAACAGCGCGAGCTGTTCGGGCTGATCGGGCTGAAGCCTCGGTCGGCCGGTGCGGCGGGCGGGGAGATCGCGGTGGTGGACACGAGCGCGTTGATCGACGGCCGGGTGGTGGACCTGGCCAAGACGGGGTTCCTCAGCGGCGACCTCCTCGTCCACGGTGGCGTCCTGCAGGAGCTCCAGCAGATCGCCGACTCCTCCGACCCCAAGCGGCGAGCCCGGGGGCGGCGGGGCCTGGATGCCGTGACCGAGCTCCAGAGGGCGCCGACCGTCCAGGTCCATCTGGTGGAGGAGTTCGGCGTGGCGGATGTGGACGCCGCGCTCGTGCGCCTGGCGCGCGAGCGCGGCGCCTCCCTCCTTACCACCGACCACAACCTGGCGAAGGTGGCCGAGGCGCTGTCGGTGATGGTTCCGCGGATGAACGATCTGGCCGCGGCGTTCCGCGTGCCGGTCGGACCGGGGGACGAGCTGACCGTCGAGCTGGTCAAGCAGGGGCGGGAACACGGCCAGGCCATCGGGTACATGGAGGACGGGACCATGGTGGTCGTGGAGAACGCCACGGACCGCATCGGCTCCGAGGTCCCCGTGGTGGCCCGGAACGTCATCACCACCGTGACCGGACGGATGGTCTTCGCCCACCTCCAGGAGCCGGCCGGCTCGTGACGGCGGGGGCCGTCGCGATCGTGCTGGCCGCCGGATCCGGCGAGCGACTCGGAAGTGCCGAGCCGAAGGCCTTCCTCGATATCGCGGGATCGCCCATGGTTGTGCGCGCCGCGGAGGCCGCTGCGGCCTGCCCCGCCGTCGGGTCACTCGTGGTGGCGGTGCCGCGGGGCCACGAGCGGACCGCCCGCGCGATCCTGGCGCCGGGAAAGCCGGCGGTCATCGTGTCCGGAGGCCCCTCGCGGCATGCGTCGGTCCGGGCCGCCCTGGCGGCGGTTCCCGATCGGGCTTCGTTCGTCGTGTGCCACGACGCCGCGCGCCCGTTCGCCTCGCCCCAGCAGTTCGTCCTGGTGCTGGGGGCGCTCGAGGTGACCCCCGATGCGGCCGGTGCCATCCCCGTCGTGCCCGTGTCGGATACCGTCAAGCGGGTTCGCGGAGGGTTCGTCGTCCGAACGGAGGGCTCACGAGAGGAGCTGACGTTGGCCCAGACCCCGCAGGCATTCCGCGCGTCCGCCCTCCGCGACGCCCATGTCCGCGCCGAGCAGGCGGGGCGAGAGTTCAGCGACGACGCGGCGGCACTGGAGTGGGCGGGGTACCGCGTGGCCGCGGTCGCCGGGGATCCGGACAACTTCAAGATCACGACGCCGGAGGACCTGGCGCTGGCGGAGCTCTTCGCGGCCGAGCGAGCGCATGGCTGAGGAAGCGCGTGGCTGAGCATCGGTCGGGTCTCGGTTTCGATGTCCACCGGGCCGCTGTGGGCCGTGCGCTGTTCCTCGGTGGCGTGCGGTTCCCCAGGGAACCGGGCCTCCTCGGTCATTCCGACGGCGACGTGGTATGTCACGCCCTCGCCGATGCGCTGCTCGGTGCGGCCGCGCTGGGGGATGTCGGAGACCACTTCCCCGAGGGTGATCCGGCGGTGGCCGGGATCGCCGGCATGGACCTGCTGGCACGGACGGTCGTCCTTGTGCGGGGGCGGGACCTCAGTCCCCATTCCGCGGACGTCACGGTCATCGCCGAGCGCCCGGCGATCGCCCCCGCTCGCGAGGAGATGCGGCGTAACGTGGCGGCGACCCTTGGGATCGGCGTGGACCGGGTATCGATCAAGGCCACCCGGCCCGAGGGCCTGGGACTGACCGGTGACGGGGTCGGATGTATCGCGCTCGCCGTGCTGACCGCGGGGTGAGCCCCGCACGGCGGCAACCCGGAGTGGAGACCGCGCGCCGTGGCACTGTGGCAGGCCGGCGGGCCGCCCTGGAGGCCGTTCGCTCCGGTCGGGCGCACGAGGTCCTGGTCGCTCGGGGATCCCGGTCCACGCCGGCCCTCCAGGATCTCCTCGATGCGGCTGCTGAGCGGCGGGTTCCGGTTCGCGAGGCCTCGCGCCGCGAGCTCGACGCGTTCGCCAGGGACCACCACGGTGTGGTGGCGCTGGTCGCGGCCGCGGCCGAGCTCGGCGAACGGGACCTCGCCTCCCGGCCGTTCGGCGATGACGACATCGTGGTGGTGCTGGACGGCATCACCGACCCCCAGAACCTCGGCGCCGCGGCCCGGGCGGCCGAGGCGGCCGGCGCCGTCATGCTCGTCACGAGGATCCGGCGTGCCGCGGCGGTGACGCCCGCCGCGGTTACGGCGTCGGCCGGTGCCCTGCTCCATCTGCAGCACGCCCGGGTGGCCAACATCGGCAGGGCTCTGGAGCGGTTGAAGGACGCGGGGTTCTCCACCGTCGGACTCGATGAGCGAGCCGAGGTCACGGTGTACGACCGGGCGTGCCCGCCCGGCCGGGTCGCCGTGGTGGTGGGATCCGAGGGGGAGGGGCTCTCCCGACTGACGCGCGAGGCGTGCGACGCCCTCGTCCGCCTGCCCATGCGGGGGCGGGTGGCCTCGCTGAACGCCGCGGCTTCGCTGGCCGCCGTCCTCTACGCCTACGTCCTGCCGTCGCGGCGGAGCTGAGCGGTACACTCGGCCGCAGGCTGGCGTAGCTCAGTCGGTAGAGCAGCTGTCTTGTAAACAGCAGGTCGTCGGTTCGAATCCGACCGCCAGCTCCAGCAGGACGAGAGCACCACCGAAGTAAAGCTCCTCCGGCACGGGTGCCGATGACCTGATCGTGCGGAACCGGCTGGTGCTCGGCTGCCTGATGGCCTCGCTCCTCGCGATGGGGCTGCCGGCCGCGTCGCGAGCCCAGGTCGCGGCGCTCGGCCCCTCCCCGACACGAGCTGCACGGTCTTCCCCGCCGACAACATCTGGAACACTCGCGTGTACGCGTTGCCGCTGCACCGCAAGAGTGCCGTGTGGCTGGCCTCGATGCAGGCGGGCTCGACGAACCTCCACCCGGACTTCGGGCCGCCGAGCTACGGCATGCCGTACGACGTCGTATCGAACCGCCATCGAACGGTACGGATCAGGTTCCAGTACGCGAGCGAGAGCGACCGGGTTCGCTACCCGTTCGGGCCGAGGACCCCGATCGAGAACGGGTCGGACCGCCACGCGCTCATCGTGAACAGGAGCACCTGCACGCTGTATGAGCTGTTCGATGCGGTTTGGAACCATGGGAACCCCACGGCCGGGAGCGGCGCGGCTTTCGACCATTCCTCGGACGCGCTTCGGCCCGACGGGTGGACCTCGGCCGACGCGGCCGGTCTCCCCATCCTCCCCGGCCTGGTCCGGTTCGACGATGTTGTGCACTACGCCGTGAACCGGATCGCATGCCCGATACCTCCCGCCTTGACCTGTGGCCGGCCCGGCACGACGCGGGAGCGTCCGATCGGCGGTGCCCGCCCATAGGTGCCAGGTTCCGCCTGAAGGCCGCGTTCGATCGGTCCGGATTCAGCCCCAAGGCCCGGGTCGTGCTCCGGGCGATGAAGCGGTACGGGCTGATCCTGGCCGATAACGGCTCTGAGTGGTACTTCCAGGGCACTCGAGACCGTCGGTGGCGGAACGCGTTTCTCGACCAGCTGAAGGCCGTGCCGGCGTCCGCGTTCGAAGCGGTGGACGTCTCGTCCTGCATGGTTGACCCGGACAGCGCCCGGGCGAGCTGCCCATAGGGCGGCATGTGGGCGGGCCGCGCCCCGCCCGCCGGTACGATGTCTCTGTGAGCGTCACCGACCAGGCCCCAACGGACGAGAGCCCCGTCGTCCA
>JBIOUU010000113.1:0-2962 GCA_044867345.1 Actinomycetota bacterium | reverse complement strand
TTGCCGAAGAAGCGGTCGAAGGCCTCGTCCATCGCGGCCAAGTCGTCGCGCCTCGACACCAGCGTGGCCCGTGCGGCCCACCGGAGATCCGCGCGGTCGAACGGATCGAGGACCGCGGCCGCCCGGCAGAACGCCAGGATCCGTCCGGTCCCCACGGGCAACCCCGTGGCCCTGAGGTAGCGACCGAACCCGACCAGCCGAGTGAGCGAAGTGGTTCCCGTGCGGTCAGCCATCTGACCCGACGATGCGAACCAGCGCGGCCCGGGCCACCTGGAGGTCCTCGTGGTCCTTGAGCACGGCGCCGAATGTGGCTTCGGCGATATTTCCGTCGAGGGTGTCAGCCCCAAGGAAGGCCAGCGCGTGGGCCCAATCGATCGACTCGGCGACACCCGGACGCTTCGCCACGTCCAGCTCGCGCAGTCGAGCGATCGCCGCCGCCACCTGCCGAGCCAGGGCTTCGGGGACCTCCGGAGCGCGCACCCGGATGATCTCCACCTCCCGCTCGAGGCTCGGATGATCGATCCAGTGATACAGGCATCGCCGTTTCAGCGCGTCGTGCAACTCCCGCGTTCGGTTCGACGTGATGACCACGGCCGGAGGGCGAGCGGCGGCAATCCGGCCGAGCTCGGGAATCGTCACGGCGAAGTCGGACAGGACTTCGAGGAGGAAAGCCTCGAACTCGTCATCGGCCCGGTCCACCTCATCGATCAGCAGAACGGCCGACGGCCCTGCCTTGATGGCCGCCAGCAGCGGTCGTTCCACGAGGAACTCCTGGCTGAACAGGTCGTCGACCCGAGTCACTTCGCTGCCCTGCAGGGCGCGAACGGCGATGAGCTGGCGCGTGTAGTTCCACTCGTACAGGGCCTGGCTCGCGTCGATCCCCTCGTAGCACTGGAGGCGAATCAGGCGGCGGTCGAGTGCCGCGGCCAGTGCCTTGCCCACCTCCGTCTTGCCCACGCCCGCCTCCCCTTCCAACAGGAGGGGCCTGTCCAGAGAAAGAGCGAGGTGAATGGCCACCGATAGCCCACGGTCAGCGAGGTAGGACTGCGCCGCCAGGGCCTGCTGGACGTCTTCGATTGAAGGGAAAGGGCCTCCGGATCGGCTCACCGGTCCATGTTACGAGTCGAAGAGAACGCTCATTCGAACGGGGTCGAACGGTCCCGGATCGAAGGGCGGCGCTTCCTCCATCACTATCGAGGCCACCAGTTGGGCCGTCCCCGCCCCGAGGATCACCCCCACCGGACCGTGCCCTGCCGCCACGAGCATGCCCGGGCGCACCCGTCCTACCACCGGACGGCCATCCGGTGTCATCGGCCTGATCCCCCACCACGCACCCAACACCGGCGCTGCGGCCAGTGCCGGAATGAGACGGATGGCCTGACGGACGAGTCGCCGGGGAACCGCGGGGTCCTCTGGTTCGGTGGTGAGCACGATCTGTCTCGACCCTCCGATCAACACGGTGCCGTCCTGGTTGGGTTGGACCAGCGTTCCCGTGTCCGCCTCTGGCGGTCCATTTGCGACTTGTGCTGCGGTGGTGGGTGGAACGGGTTCGGCACCGGGAGGCACGATGTGCCACCCGGCCCGTCCAACCAACCGGCTGAGCGGAGGTCGTTCGGGCGAAAGGTGAACCAACCAACCCCGGCCGCCCGTGATGGGGAGCCTCACTCCCGCCGACCGAAGGAGCGACGAGCTCCACGGTCCCGCGGCCACGACGACGAAGTCCGATTCGATCGCGCCCTGATCGGTCATCACCCCATGGACGGCGTCGCCATCGGTGAGGACGGCTCGAGCGGCAACTCCGGTTCGGATCTCCGCTCGGTCGTCACGGGCCCGAAGGGCCAGGGCAACCGTCAAGGCGGCCGGATCCAGCCTGCGGCCGTCGTTGAGCAGCCATCCCTCGACCAGGTCAGGCGCCAGCTCAGGTTCCAGGCGATGGATCCCCGACGCGTCCAGGGACTGAACCGACACACCGGATGCAGAAGCGGCAGCGGCCTCATCTCGTCCAGCCGCGCGCTCATCCCCCTCTTCGCCCGACACCAACAGGAATCCGATCGGTGCGGAGTCGAGATGGAATGGGAACGGCGTGTCCTTGGCCAGCTCCTCGTACGCCTCCGCGCTGGCTCGGGCCATGGGGACCAGAGCAGGATCGAGCGGAGAGAGGAGGAGGCCATGGTTGCGTCCCGATGCGCCGGCCGCCAGGTCAGCCCGTTCGAGCAAGGTGACCGAAGCTCCCCTCCGGGCGAGCTCGGCAGCGCACGCGCAACCGATCACTCCACCTCCGACGACGATGACTCGCAGCTTGCGCCGGGCAGGTGGCATCGACCGTGAGGCTATACCAGGGGGCCTGCTGGATTAGGGGTGACAGATCAGCGGAGCACGTGGCTCATCAGGAAATCGATGATCTCTGCGACTCCAGCGAATCCGAGGACGGCTGCCACCGCGACGAGGATCTTGTGGCGGCGAGAACCCTTTCGCTCCTCCTCGGCGGTGTCGAACCCCCACATCTCCGACAGCGTCTCCTCCCGGGCCAGCAGGGCAGAGAGGTAGTCCTCCGAAAGGGCAGGGCCACGGGGAGCGCGTGAGGCCGGTTGCTCGGCGGGACGAACCTCGACGGCCGGAGGCTCGAACGATGGAGGCTCGACGACCCTTTCAGCCAGATCCGGACGGGGCACCGAGGCTGCCGCCGGAAGCGGTTTCGGCTCCGCGACGGCCGCCGAGGGCGGCACGGTTGCGGGGAGCACGGGCGCGCCGGGTCCATCGACCATCCACAAGCCGTCGGCGAGCTTCGGTCCAGGGGAACGGATCAGGAGGAACCGCGGATCCCCGGGGCGAACCGGGACGTCTTGCGGCGTCTTCGACGTGGCCCAGCCGCGAAGGGTTCGCTCGGGCACGCCGGACATGACCGCGGCCTGGTTCAGGCTCAGCCATCTGGCGGCCGCCTTGCGCGGCTCGGTGGCGGGAG
>JBIOUU010000112.1:0-27062 GCA_044867345.1 Actinomycetota bacterium | reverse complement strand
ACGCCTTCCTCGATCGCCTCCACCATCGCCCGCAGGCTCGACAGGGGGGTTCGCAAGTCGTGGGAGACGGCCGTCACCAGATCACGCCTCGTTGCCTCGATGCGGCGCTCGCGCTCCATGGCCTCCTGGAGCTGCGTCGCCATGTCGTCGAGGGTATGCGCGAGCGTGTCGAGCTCCGGTCCGCCGTCCAATCGTCCGACCCTGGCGTCGAGGTCTCCCCCTCCCAAGGTTCGCGCAGTCTCCACCAGCCTGGCCACCGCGCGCGATCGGGCGCGGGCCAGGGCGAGCGCCGCGCCGACCCCCGCCCCCGTCGAGTACAGGAACAGGACGCCGAGGGTGGTGGCGTCGTGGTCGTTCACGAACATCTGCCGGGCCAGCACGACCAGGTTGGCCAGGCCAACCACAGCGCCCACGATGGCCACCGCCACGAGGCTCTGCTTCATGGACGAGCGGGCGAGCAGTGGGCGGGCCACCGCGATCGCAACCAAGGTGACCACGAGTGCCGGGACCATCAGCGCCGCCAGGTGGGCGAGCTCGCTCACGTGCATCCCCATCGCTGCACCGGTGGCCAGCGTCCCGAGCGCGCCAACGCCGGCCACCACGAGCAGCAGCGCGAGCCCTCGCCAACCCATCACGGATCGAATCGGTACCCGACGCCCCAGACCGTGATCAGGCGGCGGGGCTCTGAGGGGTCCACCTCGATCTTCTCGCGGAGGCGGCGGATGTGGACGGTGACAGTGGAGGTGTCGCCGTCCCAGGCGAAGTCCCACACTTCCTCGAGGAGCTCGGAGCGTGTGAGGGTGACGCCCGGCTGGGAAGCCAGCAGGGCCAGCAGGTCGAACTCCTTACGTGTGAGCTTCACCGGGCGCCCCGCCAGGCGCACCTCCCTGCGGGGGCGGTCGATCTCCAGGTCGCCATGGCGAAGGAGGGCTGGCGGGGCGGGCGCGTCCGGGCGGGCCCGCCGGAGGACGGTGCGGGCTCGGGCCACGACCTCGCGAGGGGAGAAGGGCTTCGTGATGTAGTCGTCGGCGCCGAGCTCCAGGCCAACGACGCGGTCGGTCTCCTCGCCCTTGGCCGTAAGCATGATGACCGCGGTCTGAGCCTGGGCGCGGATCCGCCGGAAGACCTCTAGGCCGTCGACGCGAGGGAGCATCAGGTCTAGCAGGACGAGGTCGGGCCGGCCTGCCGCGAACGCCTCGAGCGCCTCGGCGCCGTCCGAGGCGGTGTCGACCGCGAATCCATCCTTCTCCAGGTACCGCGCCAGCACCTCGCGGACCATCGGCTCGTCGTCCACCACGAGCACCCGCGCTCCGCTCACGGCATCATTCTCAACCCCCGATGTTGCGAAATCCTTACGGGTGTCTCTTGTGGGAAGCTGTGAGGAGCTTGCCGGCCGCCCAGGGCAGCTTGGGTCTGTCCGGCGACCAGACGGGGTCGACCCCCATCAGACAGAAGCCTGGGAGTGCCTCCATCCGGCGCGACCACGTAGATCTCCCCGGGCCTACACTTCGGCCGTGGTGACATGCCCCAACTGCGGGAAGGAGAACCTACCGGAAGCCCGCTTCTGCATGTCATGCGGCATGCCGCTCATCGGAAAGACACTTACCGAAGAGCGGCGGCTCGTCACCGTCCTATTCTGCGATCTCGTCGGGTTCACCGATCGTTCGGATCGCGCTGATCCTGAGGATGTCCGGGCCGCCCTCCGTCCATATCACGCCCACGTCCGCCGCGAGATCGAGCACTTCGGTGGGGAGGTCGAGAAGTTCATCGGCGACGCCGTAGTAGGTGTGTTCGGCGTGCCGGTGGCACATGGCGACGACGCCGAGCGAGCCGTCCGTGCCGCACTCCGCGTGATTGAGGCCATCGACGAGCTGAACCGAACCAACCCCGGTCTCGAGCTCGCCGTGCGACAGGCGGTGAACACCGGAGAGGCGGTTGTATCGGTGGGGCTCTCTCCTGCCTCGGGCGAGGGAACCGTCGCCGGAGACGTGATCAATACGGCCTCCCGTCTCCAGGGCGTCGCACCAGTGAACGGTGCGCTCGTGGGAGAGCTCACTTACCGAGCCACCCGTTATGCCTTCGACTACGAGGAGCTGGAGGCCGTCGTGGTGAAGGGGAAGGCCGAGCCCATCCCGGTATGGCGGCCGATGAGGGCCAAAGCCGAGTTCCCCGGAGAACATGAGGCCGAGCACGTCACACCGCTGGTTGGCCGGACCACCGAGCTGAGCTTGCTAGAGGGCCTTTGGAAACGGGGAATAGCCGACCGCCGACCGCACCTGGTCACGCTGATCGGCCCGTCCGGTATCGGGAAGAGTCGTCTCCTCCGGGAGTTCACCAAGCAGATCCAGCCGAGCGGCAGGGCGTTCCTTGGCCGCTGTCGCCCATATGGCGAAACCACGGGCTACGGCGCATTCGGGCAGCTCGTGCAGCAGATCGCCGGCGTCTTTTACACCGACGCCGCCTCTGTGGCCCGAGAGAAGCTGGCAAGGCGTGTTGCTACGCTCCTCCCCGGGGCTTCGGACGTCGTAGCCCACCTCGAGGTGCTCCTCGGCCTATCCGCGCAGGGCGAGCCGGACAAGCAGCTTCTTCTGTACTCGGCCCGGCGGTTCGTTGAAGCGGTTGCCGGTGAGGAGCCCACCGTTCTCTCGTTCGAAGACATCCAGTGGGCCGAACCCTCCCTCCTCGACCTGATCGAGTCCCTCGCGGCCCGGGTTCGCGATGTCCCTCTACTGGTAGTGACGCTGGCCAGGCCCGAGCTCCTCGACGTCCGCCCCTCGTGGGGCGGCGGGCTCACCAGCTACATGGCCATCCCGGTCCACCCCCTGTCCGACGACGAGGCGCGAAGCCTAGCCCGCCATCTGGTGGCCGAACGACCCGAGGCGGGGGAGTCGATCAATCGCTTCGTCCAAATGAGCGGAGGGAACCCGCTGTTCCTGGAGGAGCTCGGCGCCTCGATGGCTGAACGAGCCGCGGGCGCAGCAGCTGCACTGCCCACCACGGTCCGGGAAATCATCGCCGCGCGCCTGGACGCTCTGCCTGCGGACGAGCGTCGGCTCCTCCAGGACGCTTCGGTGATCGGACGGTTCTTCTGGCGAGGGGCGCTGCTCGCCATCTCGCCCGAGCTGGTTGGAGTGGATCAGCGACTCGACTCCCTTGAGGTCCGCGACTTCATCCGGCATCAACCCACCTCGCGAATACCTTCGGACCAAGAGTTCGTGTTCAAGCACGTGGTGAACCGGGAGGTGGCCTACTCAACTCTGCCTCGAGCTGTGCGTCAGGAACGCCACGCCGCGGTTGCGCTGTATCTGGAGGGAGCCCTGGGCGACCGGCTCCGGGAGTCCGCCTCCCTCCTGGCTCATCATTGGCGGGAAGCTGGAGATGTGGCGCGAGCTGCCGACTACCTCATCATCGCTGCCGATGCGGCCTCCCGAGCCTGGGCGAAACAACAGGCCGTGGCCCTGTACACGGAGGCCATTGAGCTGCTCGAAGGGACCGGTGAGCGCGATCGCCTCGACGAGAGCGTGGTTGCCAGGGCAATGACTCGATTGGACGCTGGGGCGACCGCAGCAGACCTCCGCGAGGACCTGGAAGCCCTTCCGCGGATCGAGGGCCGCCACCGGGCCAGGGCCATGGTCACGGCGGTCTCCGTGGCGATGTCGCTCACGGACGCGGCAGCATCCCGGACCCTGGGCGCCGAAGCTGTCAAGGCGGTCAGGGAGGCCTCCGATCCTCAGCTCGAGGCCAGGGTCCTGGGCACGCTGTCTGAGATCAAGGCCATGGATGGCGACGTCGGGGGGGCGATCGACCTCGCGCAGGAGAGCCTTTCGAAGTGGCCCGACGATGCGGGGCTGCTGTCGCAAAGCGCCCTGTACCACTACTGGCGAGGTGATCATCGTCGGGCATTGGAGCTCTCTGAGCAAAGCTTCGAGTTGGGCATGCAGACGTCCGACCTCGGTGCCGTGTTGCAGGGCGCAGGGCATGGCGGGATGGCCCTGACCGGGCTGTCCAGGCACGAGGAGGCGTTGGAGTGGTTCCAGCGTGGCACCACCCTGGGGCGAGAGCGTGAGCTCGTACCGAGGGGCACGTCCAGGATCGTGAACATGTGGGCGGGCACGCTGAGAGAGCTCGGCGACCTACGAGTCGCCAGGGAGCTCAACGAGCAGGCCCGCGAGATGGCGCGAGAGGCCGAGTTCACCGGCGCCCAATTGGCTGCCGAAGTGGACCTTCTGTTCGCCGATCTGCTGGAAGGGGAGTTGGGTATCGCTGAACGAAAGCTCCCCGAGCTCCTGGAGGCGGCCGCCCGGACTCACGGATGGCACCAATGGTTGTGGGCGGGTCGGTTGGCGGTGGCCCAGGCAGAGATCTATCTGGCCCGCGACGAGTGGGAGAAGGCGGCCGGGGCGGCCGAGGAGGCTGTCAGGGTGTCCCTCGGGCCCGGGCGCCTGAAGTACGCCTGCCGGTCGCGCACGGTCTTCGGGCGGGCCATGACCGAGATGGGTCGAGCAGATGAAGCGATCGAGCCCCTGCGGCAGGCGGTGGCCGACGCCAAACAGATCGACCACCAACCCTCACGATGGGCGTCGCATGCCGCGCTGGCGGAGGCTCTCGGCGGGAGCGGCCGTCTGGATGAAGCGGATGCTGAGCGTGAGCACGCCGCCACGATCGTGCGGAGGTTCCTCGAGAGCCTGACCGAGGAGCACGGCTCCCATTTGCTTTCCATGCCCGACGTTTCGTCGGTCCTGGCCTGGTGATCGGGGGTGACTAATGGATGGACCGCGGCTACTGGGCGTGTTCGCCCTCTTCCGCCAATAGTCGCCACGACGGAGGATGACCTCCGATGGCGCCGGCCACTCAGTCACATGAGGCTTCCAACCGTTCGTCCCCGCCGGGGCCGTTTGCCCTCGTCGGCGGCGACGAGCTGAACCCGGGGAACGAGCCGCAGGACGAGGTGCTCGTTGCGGCGGCCAGCGGTGGCCCGGCCTTTGTGCTCGCCACTGCTGCGGGGCGTCAGCGACCGGACCTGGCCGTGGCAAACGCCAGGGCCTGGTTCAAAGAGCTCGGGCTCGACGTCGAGGAGCTCCCGGCCATCCGCCGCTCCGACGTGACCTCGGCGAAGAACGCCGAGCGCGCGCGCATCGGGCGCTTCTTCTATCTCGTCGGCGGCGACCCCGGCCTCGTGCCGAAGACGCTTGCCGACACGCCAGTGTGGGATGCGGTCGTTCAGGCGTGGCGAAGTGGCGCGGCCCTCGCGGGCTCCTCGGCGGGGGCCATGGCGCTCGGTGAGTGGACCCTGATCCGCGATCGACATCCGGGCGACGCTCGTCGCCAGTATCGGAAGGCGCTGTCCCTCGTCCCGCGCGTTGCCGTAATCCCGCACTTCGATGGGTTCGGGGAGCGGTGGGTCGACCGGGCGCTCGCCGCCGCTCCGCGGGACGATGTCGTCATCGTGGCCGTCGATGAGCGCTCGGCCGCACTCTGGCGGGACGGCTCCTGGGGGGCCTTCGGGCCAGGGGGCGTCACGGTCATCACCCGCTCCAATCGGCACCGCTTCGCCGCCGGGGAGCGGATCGAGGGGATCCCGCAGCCGGCCGTGTAGGCCTGCGCTTGCGGCCTCGTCGGTGGAATGATTCCCTGAACGGTTGTCGCTCACGGAAGGAGACTGGCATGGCCGGACCAACCAACGTGGAGGACTACCTGGACGGCCTTCCACAGGAATCGCGGGCTGCGCTGGAGAAGCTTCGCAAAACGATCAGGGCCGCCGCGCCCGAAGCGACCGAAACGATCAGCTACCGGATGCCGACGTTCAAGGAACAGGGTCGATTCCTAGTGTCCTACGCCGCGTTCAAGGACCACTGCAGCCTGTTCCCCGCCAGCGGGGCGGTCATGGAGGCACTCGGGGAAGAGCTGAAGCCCTACTTCTCGGGGAAAGGGACGCTCCGCTTCACGACAGACAAGCCCATCCCCGCCGCACTCGTGAGGAAGATCGTCAAGACGCGGATCGAGGAGAACGCAGCAGGCAGACAGCGGTGAGACCTTCCGACCGATCCCTCCTATACTCGAGCCCTTCGAGGGGGAGAGGAGTCCCGTCATGGCATCAGCAGGCACCCCCGTCGTGTTCATCCATGGCCTCTGGCTGCACGCCGACTCGTGGGGCCCGTGGGTCGACCGCTTCCAAGAGGCCGGCTACGATCCGACCGCGCCCGGCTGGCCCGGTGATGCGGACACGGTCGAGGAGACTCGGCAACATCCTGAGCGGGTCGCCGATTACGGCATCAACGACGTGGTCGAGCACTACGCCCAGATCATCGGCAAGGTCGATGCCAAGCCCATCGTCATCGGCCACTCGTTCGGTGGCCTGATGGTTCAGCGGTTGCTGGGCGAGGATCTGGCCGCTGCGGGGGTGGCCATCGACGCGGCGCCGATCAAGGGCGTGGTGTACTTGCCACCCTCGGCGCTGCGGGTCGCCTCCGTCGCGTTGCGGAACCCGGCCAACAGGAAGCGCGGGGTCTCGTTGACCCGCGAGCAGTTCCGCTACGGCTTCGGCAACACCCTCTCCGAGAGCGAGTCGGACGACCTCTACGACCGCTGGACCATCCCGTCCCCCGGTCGGACCTTGTTCGAGGCGGCCTCGGCCAATCTGTCCCGGCGCTCTCCGGCCAAGGTCAACACCGAGAACGCGACGCGAGGGCCGCTGCTCCTCACCGCCGGCGGCAAGGATCACACGGTTCCGGCGGCGATCACCAGATCGACGCTCAAGCAGTATCGGAAGTCACCCGCGGTGACCGACTACAAGGAGTTCCACGACCGGGGCCACTCGCTCGCTCTCGACAGCGGTTGGCCCGAGGTCGCCGACAACGTGCTGACCTGGCTCAAGAGGCATTCCCTCTAAGCGACCTCAACGTCGAAGCTGTAGGCGAGCACGGCCGCGATGCGTTCACCATGACCGTGCGGACGGGCGTCCGAATCCTAGTCGCGGGGGGATACGGCGTGTTCGGAAGCCTCCTGGCGGCCGAGCTCCTCGAGACCACCGAGGCGCACCTCGTCCTGGCGGGGCGGAACCGTCGGCAGGGAGAACGGGTTGCCGCCGAACTGGGGACGGAGCGAACCGAGGCCATCGAGCTCGACCTCGGGGACGTCGAGTCGGTGGCGCGGGCTGCGGAGGGATGCTTCGCGATCGCCTGCGCGGCCGGGCCCTTCCAGGGGCTCCCCCGAGATCTTCCGCTCGCCGCTATCAGGTCGGGAGCCCACTGGCTCGACATCGCCGACGACCCGGGATGGATCCTGTCGGTCCTCGGTGACGAGCACCTGAGCGAGGGAGCGGCCGACGCCGGGCTCGTCGCAGCCCCGGGGCTGTCGACGGTCCCGGCGGTCTCGGGGGTGCTGGCTCGATGGTGCGTGGAACGACTCGATGATCCGCACGATGCTCAGGTCACGCTGTTCATCGGCAACCGGAACCGGAAAGGGACCGGCGCCACGGCCAGCGCCTTGATCGCCGGGTTCCGGGACCCGGCTCCCGTCGACCTTCCGTTCGGCCGCCGGGTCGCTTATCGGTTCCCCACGCCCGATGCCGAGCTGTTCCGGCGGGACCTCGGGATCCAGGCCGAGTTCCGCGTCGCGCTCGAGTGGGGGTATCTGGGAGAGTTGGCCGCCGCCCTGGGACGAGCCACCATCGGCTTCGGGACGGAAGGTCAGATCCGGCTGGCGAGGGCGCTGTCCAAGCTCTCCGAGCCGTTCGCCCGGTTCGGGACGGAGCTCGGGTGCGTGCAGGTGGAGCTGAGCAACGAGGCCGGATCGATCGTCGCTACCGCGTTGGCCGGGCAGCGCCTCGTGGTGCTCCCGTGTGCACTTGCCGCGAGGGCGCTCCTTTCAGATCAGCTCGATCAGGTTGGATCCGTGAATCCCGCGGCGTGGCTTCCGCACGATGAGTACATCGCGCGGCTCCGATCTCGCGGGGTCCGGTTCCTGACCCGCGAGCGCCGAGGCTCGCGTTCGGCAGGCAGCGCTCCATAGACTTCGGCCGTCATGGGAGAGATCGAAGGGCCCGAGGCCGGGACGGTGCGGCCACTCACGACCGGCCTCCGCCGCCTGCTCTACGTGGCCAGCGGGCTGGTCGCCCTGGCGGGATTCCAACTGTTCGTGCTGACGGACCACACGGATCGGTACTTCTCGTGGACCATCCAGCCCGGCCTCACCGCCGCGTTCCTCGGGGCGGGATACACGGCGAGCTTCTTCTTCGAGTTCCTGAGCGCCCGGCGGCGGGCGTGGGCGGACGCGAGGCACTCGGTCCCCACGGTACTGGTGTTCACGGTGCTGACCGAGATCGCCACCTTGCTCCACCTGAACAAGTTCCACTTCGGCGAGACCTTCGTGTGGGCGGGCGCCGCGGCCTGGGTGTGGATCGGGATCTACACCCTGGTCCCGCTGACGATGATCGGGCTCCTCCCGGCGCAGTTTCGAACTCGTGGGGCCGACCCGCCGAAGCGCGCGCTGCTTCCATCATGGAGCAGGTGGGTCCTCGGCGTGCAGGGAGCAGTCCTGCTTCCTCTGGGCATCGCACTGTTCGTCGCTCCGAGCCGGTCCACGTGGTGGCCGTGGACGCTCACGCCGCTGACGTCGCAGGCCGTCGGTGCGTGGCTCATCGGGATCGGGGTGGGCCTGGTCCACGCCATCATCGAGGCCGATCTCCGACCGATCCGGCCCGGCCTCGTCGCCTTCGCGGTCCTCGGCGCGCTCCAGCTGGTGGCCCTGGCCCGCTATCCGGGAGACGTCGAGTGGGGTCACGCCGGAACGTGGGTCTACCTCGCGTTCGTCGCGAGCGTCCTCCTCGTGGGGACGATGGGCCTGGTCGGCGTCGCCACGGCCGAACGGCGTTCCGGCATGCGGTCGGCCGAGCCGTGACGGAACCCGCATTGTCGAGTCGCAAGACGAAGACGGTCGACGACGTGCTGCGGCGTTTCGAGGCCACGTTCCCTCCGCCGGGCGACGAGAAGCGCCATTTCCACGGGGTCTATTACCGCAACACGGTAGCGGTGAAGGACGACCTCGAGGCCGGCCTGTTCCTCGACCCTGCATGGCTCGAACCGTGGGACGTGGTCTTCGCCAACCTCTACCTGGATGCCCTGGACACGTGGAACTGCGGTGAGCGACCCTCCCGGCCCTGGCGGGTCGCGTTCGAGGCGGCGAACGATCCCGCGATCTCACCCCTGGTGCACGTCCTGATCGGGCTGAACGCGCACCTCAACTACGATCTCCCGCAGGCCCTCCTCGCCGTGGTCACCGATGAGGAGTTCACGGATGCGGCCCTGATCCGCCGGCGCTACCGCGACTTCAAGCACATCGACGACATCGTGGTTCGCCGCGTGAAGGAAGAGGACCTCGAGCTCCAGAAGGTGGAGGAGCCCGGCGACCGAACGCTGTTCGATCGGATGATGACGCCGCTGAACAGGCTGGCCTCCAAGCGCTTCCTGCAGGAGGCGAGGTACAAGGTATGGCGGAACGCGATCGAGCTCAGCAAGGCGAGGCGGCTCGGGCCTGAGGCGTACGTTGCGCGCCTCCGCGAGCTCGAAGAGCTCTGCCGGGCCAAGGTCGCCGACCTCACGCGCCCGGGGAAGGTACTCGTCCGATTGGGAGTGGAGGGGTACGGGGTCCTGCTCGGGCCGCCGACCGCCGCCGGCTTGGGGAATCCGGCTGCGTGGCCGGCCGATGTCCTGGGGGCATTCGACGGCTTCAAGACGTGCGAGTACGCCACCGTCACCCGAAGAGGGACGCCGGTGTGCCATCCGCTCACCCCGTATCTCGGCGAGGACGGGCGCACGTTAGCCGTGTCGTGCGGGCTGACAAGCCCGGCGAAGGCGGAGCGGGCTCGGCGAAACCCGAAGGTCTCCCTTCTGTACTCGAACCCGACCGGCTCGGGCATCGCCGATCCCCCGGTCGTCCTGGTGTACGGGACGGCGGCGGTCCGAGATCGGGACCTCCAGCGGAACACGGACCGATACATCCGCTGGTCGCTCGGGAAGATGCCTGCTCCTTGGCGGGGCATCCCAAGGTCGTGGATGCGCCGACTCGACTGGTACTGGAGCCGCATCTGGATCGAGGTGACGCCGGAGCGGATCCTGTGGTGGCCGGGCGGCCGTCTCGACGAGCAGCCCAAGAGGTGGGAGGCGCAGGCTGGGACGATCCATCTGGAGTCCGACCCCCCACCGGCCGGCCGGCAACCTCCTGCCTGGCGCGAGGCGGACCCGGATTGGCGAGCCCGAGGCGCTCGAGCGGCACTCGACTTCCCCCCGCCGGTCGTGACCGTCATGGACGCCGACGGATGGCCGGCTCCGTTCCGGGCCGCGTCCTGCAAGATCGACAGTGAAGGGTTCGTCCTTCGGATGCCGGCCGGGAGGCCGGTCGACCCGTTGGGCCCGGGCTGCATCACGTTCCAGCGTCACGAACCGGATTTCCGGGATTACGAGAACGCCATCTTCACTGGGAAGGTGACGGCCGGCGACGATGCCCTGACCTTCAACGTCGACCGCGCGTTGCCCGACATCAGCCTGACGGGATCATGGGTGAAACGAGCACGCGGATTCGTCTCGAACGCGCGCCTGGTCAAGGGCCGGGTCGCGATGGAGGCTGCACGGCGTGGCCAGCGACCGCCAACCATCCGAATCCCGCGCTACTGGTGAGGAAGCTCGAGCACTCGCTAGGGTCTGACCATGCGGACGAAACTGAGCCTCGAGGACCTTGGGGGCTTCCTCGACGAACCTCACGTGGCCGCGCTGGCGACCTTGCGCACGGACGGAACGGTCCTGCTCTCGCCCGTGTGGCACGAGTGGCGAGACGGCGGGTTCAACATGTGGATCGCCGTGGACGACGTGAAAGTCCGGCACCTTCGGCGTGACCCCGGGCGACCCTCGTGGTCGCCGAGTCCGACCCGCCGCTCCGAGGCGTCGAGGTTCGAGGCACTGCACAGCTGATCGACGAGGGGGTCTCCGAGATCGCCGTCCGGATCGCGGCAAGGTACATCGGCGAGAAGAGGGGCGCCGCCTACGTGGGATCGTTGCCCGGCGAGGATCTGATCGTGCGACTGGTGCCCGGGGACATCCGGATCTGGGACTTCGCCGACGAGTACGACTGAGCCTTGGATACGCCGCGCGGGAAGGGAGGGAAGGATGGCAGCCGATCGGGATCGTGAAGCCATCGTGAGGCCGGGGGACGAGTGGTTCTATCAGGACTTCCATGCATCGTCCGCACATCGGGTGGGGCGGACGATCTACGTCTCCGGAGAGATCGGGACGACAGAGGACGGGGAGCTGCCTGGGGATCCCGAGGCGCAGATGCGTGCGGCGTTCCGGAACCTCTCCACCACGTTGCAGGCATCCGGAGCGACTTGGAGCGACGTCGTGGCGATGACCACGTATCACGTGGGGCTGCAGAGCCAGACCGAGGCCTTCGTCGAGATCCGCAACGAATTCGTTCAGGAGCCATACCCGGCCTGGACGGGAGTCGGCGTCACCGAGCTGCACTCCGGTGCAGTCGTTGAGATCAGCCTCGTTGCTGAGCTGCCACGGAGTGACTGACTCAGCTCGTGTGGGGCCTGATGCGCCTGCGCGGCGCCGTTTGACCATCGCGCGCCTTGCCTGGGGAACCCTGCCTGCTTGCTCAAGACCTGCGCCCCGCGATAGCGTCCTGGCCGAATCTGAGCCGACGGACGAAAGGAGCGAAGCATGGCCCATCCCAACGAGGAGATCGCCCGCAGCGCCACCGAGGCACTGTCCAAGGGTGACATGGAAGGCTTCCTCAGCCTTCACACCGACGACGCCGTTGTGCATTTCCCCGGTCGAGGACCGATGGCCGGCGACCACCGGGGCAAGGACGGCATGGCGCAGATGTTCCAGCAGCAGATGCAGATCCTCGACTCCCCGCCCCAGATCGAGAACCACGACATCCTGGCGAACGACGACCACGTGGTCGTCCTGAACAAGACCCGGGCCACCCGCAGTGGTAAGACCCTCGAGCAGAACCAGGTGCTCGTGATGCACGTCAAGGGCGGCAAGATCGCAGAAGTCTGGCTGCACTTCTCCGATCAGCAGGCCATGGACGAGATGGCCTCCTCCTGAGCGGGTTCGGCCCCGGCTCAGCGGGGCAGGGGTCGAGTTAGAAAGGGACGCGGCGCGTGACGGTCGAGCGGCGAGACGTGCCCGGGCTTGCCGCTCCTCCTGGCTACCGGCATTACGCCGTGGCGAGCGGCACCCGACTCGTCTTCACGTCCGGCGCGGTGCCGTTGGACCCGATGGGGCAGCTGGTTGGACCGGATGATTACCAAGCGCAGACGGAACGGGTCCTGGCGAACCTTCTCGCCACCCTCGACGCAGCGGCGGCGATTCCCGACGACGTCGTGAAGACGACCGTCTACGTGGTGGGAGAAGGAAGTGAACCCAAGGTCGCCGTCTGGGGCGTCGTGCAGCGCTCCGAGCTCGCTACGGCTACCAGCACGTTGGTCGGCGTGGCCAGTCTCGGCTATTCGGGACAGTTGGTCGAGATCGAGGCCATCGCCGTGATCGACGAAGCTGGAGGGATGGGGTCGTGACCACTCGGCCGATCGTGGTCGATCACGTCCTGTTCGTCGTGGGCGACCTCGCGGCCAGCCGCCGGCTGTACACGGCCGCACTCGCACCTCTCGGGTACGAGGAACTCCACGTCCAGGAGGACGGGGTCCACTACGGGGTCGAGGGAATCGATGACTTCGCCATCTATCAGGGCGCTCCGGTGACCACGGCGGCGCACGTCGCGTTCGACGCCCCCGATCGCCCGAGCGTCGACGGGTTCTTCCAGGCGGCCCTGTCGACCGGGGCCACCGTTCGCGGCGAGCCGGGGGTGTGGACCAAGTACTCGGAGCGGTACTACGCGGCGTTCGTCAACGACCTCCACGGCAACAACGTCGAAGCCGTGTGGCACGCGCCCGAGCCGGTGAGGGATGCGCCGACCCGCGAGGGCGTTCGTTAGGAACGTCCCGAGAGCCTCGCCACACCGGCAGGGCGTGTCGCATCTGGGTGCTAGGCTGACGATGTGATGACCGACGCGATCTGGATTGCGATCGGCTTGCTGGCCGCCACGTCGCTGGGGACACCCTTTACCTTGGCTCGAGGATCGATGCCTTGGCGGCCCGGATGGATGCCGGCTTCGCCCGCGTGGATGTCCGATTTGACCATGTCGACTCGAAGTTCGACCGGGTCGATGCCAAGTTCGACCGCGTCGACGCCCGGTTCGACGCTGTGGATGCGCGCCTCGACGCCTTGGGCGCGCGGATCGATTCACACGTGGGTCGGCACACGGGCTGATCCGCGGCCACATGGGCTGATCCGCGGCCATCGTCATTTGTCGTCGGCCGGCGCGGCGCCCGCGTAGATCTCGGCTCCGAGCTGCTGTATGAGTCCGAGGTCGTCCCGGTGGTTCCACAGCTCGGCCACCTTCCCGTCACGGAAGCGGAAGATGTTCACCCCGGAGAACCGGGCACGCTTCCCGGTCGGGGGGCGGCCGCCCCACGGCCCGGAGTTCGTCCCCTCGGTCGTCCACCGCGCGGCCACGAGATCTCCCTCCGCCACGATGAGGTCGACCGCCATCCGCAGGTCGGGGAAGGCCGTCCGGAAGTCGGCCGCCACCTTCGCTTGCCCGGCGGGGCCCGGGATGGCCTCCGATGGCCGGAGGTCGTGCCGCACGTAGTCCTGGGCGAAAAGCTCCGAGGTCACGTCGAGGTTCCCCTCGTTCCAGACCTCCTCGTAGAACCTCCTGACGAGCGCCTTGTTCTCCTCGACCGCCACGGACCACCTCCATGCCCAAGATCGACGGCTCAGGATAAGGTGGCCGGTCGTGACGGTTCCGAGCACGGCACGCACACCGGTGATCTTCCTCCCGGGCATCATCGCCCCGGCGGCGCTCCGCTACAGCCGCCTGTTCGAGGCGCTGGGCGACGATGTGGACGCGGTGCCCAAGGACCTCGAGGTGTACGGAGGTCCTTCCGTGCCGCCGCCCGGCTACTCGCTCGACACGGAGATCGACGGCATCGCTCGCGTGGCCGATGAGCACGGGTTCGAGAGGTTCCATCTGTACGGGCATTCGGGGGGCGGGGCGTGTGCGCTCGCGTTCACCGCCGTCCACTCCGAGCGAGTGTTGACCCTCGCCCTCGACGAGCCGGCCACCGACTTCAGCCCTGAGGACCACCAAGAGATGCGGGAGGTTTTCCTGCCGATGCTCCAGCTTCCTCCCGAGCAGCGGATGCCGGCCTTCCTCCGCGCGCAGATGCGGGTGGGCGTGGAGCCGCCTTCCATGCTGGAGGGTCCACCGCCTCCGTGGATGGCCGATCGGCCCGCGGGCGTGATGGCATTCGTTCGGGCGGTGAGCCAGGCGGACGTGCCGGTCGAAGGCCTGAAGGCTTTCGACCGCCCCGTCTATTACAGCTACAACAGCCTGAGCAACGAGAGGTGGGAACGGATGGCGGAACGGCTCGGTGAGGTGTTCCCGAAGATGACGGTGGAGCTCTACGAGGGCCTGAGTCACCTGAATAGCTCGCACGCCGCCGAGCCCGAGCGAGTGGCTGCCGCGCTCCGCCGCCTGTGGGACTCGGGGGCGATGGCCGGCTAGGTTCCCGCGGTTGCCGGCTGTTCGGCGGCTGCGAGTCGCGAGAGCAGCGGCTGCGCGCCGAGTTTCGTCAGGATCTCCTTCGCCCGCCGGGCGGCGCCCTCCGGGACGGCAGCTTCTGGAAGGAGCATCGCCGCGTCGATCGCCGTGAGGGCCAGGTCGAGCGGCACGTCCAGCGCAGCCCAAGAGTCGAGCGCATGCCGGTAGCCGACCGAAGCCTCATCGGTTCTGCCTGCGAGGGCTGCGAGCCCCGCCTCGGTACTGAGTCGCGCCACCTCCATCCACCGGCCACGAAGCGGAGCCATCGCCTCGACCGCCGCTTGCGCCTTGACGGCATCCCGAAGCCACAGCGCCGCCCGAGCCGCCACCCACACCGCGAGCGCGCTGTTCATCCCAGCGGGATCGGCGGCGACGGCGTTCATGGCGTCCGTATATGCCGCGTCGAGGTCGGCCTTGGCGAGGTTCACGACCGAACGGGCCCGGAGGTGCCACGTGCGCTCTTGGAGAAAGTCCGACGCATCCATCCGTGAGGCCACGTCGTCGAGGCGCGACGTGGCGGTGGCGAAGTCCCCCCGAAGGGCCGCCAGCATCGCCACGCTGAACGCGATGCCGGCTTCGACGAAGCCCGCGACGTCTTTGCCTTCCAGCTCCGCGAGCACGGAGTCCGCCTCATCCCAGCGCCCGATGTCGATCGCGGCCTCGGCCGCGTTCGCCAGGTTCAGGACCTCCAGGGTGCGGTTCCCGCCCTTCCGGGCCGCATCGGCCGCATCGAGGAACGCTTGGAGGCCCGCCTTCGGGTCGTCCTCGGAGACCTGCACTCCCAGGTTCACCAGCGCCTCGGCCCGGGTCTGCTGGCTCCCCGTCTCGTTCGCGAGCATGAGCGCCCCCCGGGCGAGCATCGCCGCCTCCCGATGCCTGCCCAGGTTGAACAGGGCGACGCTCTTGGCTCCTGTCGTCTCGGCCAGGAGCTCGGTCATGTCGAGGCGTTCGGCGATCGGGAGCGCCCGCTCGGCGAACTCGAACGCGCGCTCCGAAGAGCCGGCGAAGACCAATGACTCCGACAGCCAACGGCACAACATCGCGGTCGCTCGCTCGTCTCCGTCCTCCCCGAGCGCGTCGAGTGCCTCCTCCAGTCGATGGACGGCTTCCGCCCGCCGGTCCAAAGCCGCGAGGGAGCGAGTGAGCTTGGCCGTTGCCAGCCCGGCCGCCGCCGCATCCCCGTGCTCTCGGTGAAGGGCGATGGCCTCCTCCAGGTAGCCGACGGCGCGCTCGTGCGCGCCCGATCTCGTGGCGGCTTCGCCCGCCTGCTCCAGCAGTCCGGTCCGCTCGGACCCTTCGAGGGTGATCGACAGGGCCTGCTCCGCGTAGCCGAGCGCCTGCTCGGTCGAGCCCAGCGACATCGCTCTTTCCGCCGCCTGCGAAAGCCAGTCCCGAGCCCGGGCCGCGAGCGCGTCGGCGTCGCGCCCCTCCGGCGTGGCTCGATACGCCTCGACGTAGTGGGTCGCGACCACGCCTGCAAGCTCCTCATCCCCGACCGACTCGAGATGATGCGCGACCGCAAGATGTTTCCGGCGGCGATCCCCCTTCGAGAGCGTCGCGTACGCGACCTCGCGGATCAGGCTCTGGAGGAACGTGTACTGCCCTCGCTCCGGCGAACGAGGATCCGCCTCCTGCGCGAGGAACTCCTTCTTCGTGAGCTCTCGCAACACCGACGCGAGGTCCTCACGTCCCTCGCCTGCGACCGCCGCGAGGCCTTCGATCGTGAAGCTCTTTCCGAGTACGGAAGCGTCCTGGAGGAGGCTTCGGTCCTCCCCCGGCAGGCCGTCGAGCCGAGCCGCGATCAACGCGTGAAGGGTGTCGGGGATCTCGAGTGTTCCGAGGTCGCCCGCGACCTCGTACACGTCGCCGCGAGGTTCGAGCACGCCCCGATCGGCCAGCATCCGAACCGTTTCGACCGCGTACAGCGGGACGCCCTCGGCCCTGGCCACGATCCGCTCGATGCCGTCAGCCGGCAGCCCGCGGACGAACCCCTCGACCAGCTCAGCCATCGCGGGGTCGGGCAACGGCTCGAGGTGAAGCGAAGTGAAGTTCCGCTGGCCCGCACCCCAGTTCGCGCGCTTGTCCGCGAGCTCGGGCCGCGCCAGCGTGACGATCAGGATCGGGCGGTTCCTCGACCACTCGAGCATCGACTCGACGAAGTCGAGGAGCCCAGGGTCCGCCCACTGGAGATCCTCGAACACCATCGCGGTCGTGCCGAGCTCGGAGATCCGTTCGAACAGGCATCGCCAGGCGGAGAACAGCTCCTCGCGCTCGCCTGGCGGGCGTTCGACCAGCCCCAGAAGGTGCGCGAGCCTCGGCTCGACCCACCGCCGCTCCTCCTCGTCGCGAAGGTACTGGGCCAGGGTCTCGGAGAGCTTGCGACGGGACTCGATCGGGTCGTCGGTCTCGGCGATCCCCGCGCGCATCCGGACCATCTCGCCGAGCGCCCAGAAGGTCACGCCGTCGCCGTACGCGGGGCACCGACCCTTGTGCCAGTAGATCGTCTCCGCCAGCCCATCGACGTACTTCAGGAACTCCCAGGCCAGGCGGGACTTGCCGATCCCGCCGATCCCGACGACGGAGACCAGTCGCGCCTTTCCCTCCCGTCCCGTCGAGTGCAGGAGCTCCTTGATCAGGCGCACCTCCTCGGTTCGCCCAACGAACGGAGGTTCCATCGCCTCGGTCCGACCGGCGCCTCCTCGCTGGCCGACGACGCGGACCGCCCGCCATGCGGTGACTGGCTCGTCCCTGCCCTTCAACGAGAGCGGGCCGACCTCGGCGAAGGCGATGGCGTTCGCCGCGGCTCGATAGGTCGCCTCGCCCACGAGCACCGTCCCGGGGTTCGCCTCGGACTGGAGCCGTGACGCGGTGTTCACGAGGTCCCCGGCCACCACACCCTGCGACACGGCGCCGACCGTGACGGCGGCTTCACCGGTCAGAACGCCGGCACGCGCCAGCAGGTCGACGTTCACCGACCTGCCGAGCGCTTCTACGCCCTCCACGAGCTCGAGCGCTGCGCGCACGGCCCGTTCGGCGTCGTCCTCGTGAGCCGTGGGGGTCCCCCACACAGCCATCACCGCATCGCCGATGAACTTCTCGACCAGGCCGCCGTGCCGTTCGACCGCGTCTCGCGCGGCATCGAAGTAGCTAGAGAGGAGGTCGCGGACGTCTTCAGCGTCGCGGCGCTCGGAGATCGTCGTGAAGCCGACGAGGTCGGCGAACAGTACCGACACCCGCCGGCGCTCCATGGCCGGCGCGGAGGTTGCCGAGGCCTTGGTGGGCTCACCCGCGACCACGCCCGGGCTCGCGGCCGTCAGCGGCCTGCCGCACTCACCACAGAACTTGCTGTCCGGCGCGTTCGGGGAAGAGCAGAAGCCGCAGATCACGACGAGCGCCGTCCCGCATTCCTTGCAGAACTTGCGGCCCGCTTCGTTGTCGGCACCGCACGCTGAACAGATCATCTCGGCTCCTGCCGCCTGCCAGGCCGAAGGTTACCCGGCCGGGTCAACGCTCGCCCGGCTGGATCACATCCTCGCCTGCCTGCGCGAAGGGCCGCCGGTGGTGCTGACACCACCGAGTGAGCCCGGAACGCCGGGGGATCCCGGGGGTGGGGAGGCACCCTTTCGCCTTGCTCCTGCCCGGGCGCAGAATCGCCGGTGGAGGACATGGTGAGTGCGAAGGCGGCGGGCCGGCTGGCGTGGTCCTTGGCTATCCTCGCCGCCTCGCTCGCGGTGGCCGGCGCGATCTTCGGTCAGAAGAACGGCTCAGCCCCCTTTTCCTACAACGGCGTGTTCGAGCTGGTGGGGGTCCTCGCCTTCGCCGTCCTCGGTGCCATCCTCGCGTCCCGGCGGCCTTCCAACGCGATCGGGTGGATCTACGTCGGCACGGCCGTTTCCTTCGCCCTGAGCACCCTGGGGGACCAGGCGGCGACGTACGGGCTTGTCTCGAACCCGGGAGCCGTTCCGGGAGCAGCTTTCGGCTCGTGGCTCAGCGTCTGGGTATGGGCCCCAGCCAGCGGTCTGCTCATGGTGTTCTCGTTGCTGCTCTTCCCCGACGGTCGGCTCCCGTCGCGCCGCTGGCGCCCTGTTGCCTGGCTCGGCGCCCTGGGGATCGTGCTCATCACGGTCCCCGTCGCAATCGAGGGTTGGCCGCTCCGGGGGCAAAGGCTCCTGTACTCGAACGAACCGCCGCCGACATTGCCGGATGCGTTCCGTCTCGCCGTCCACGTTCAGCAGTTCGCGTTCCTCGTGATGTTCCTGCTCGCGCTGGCATCCGCGATCTCGCTGGTGGTCCGGTTCCGGCGGGCCTCGGGGGATGAGCGCGAGCAGATCCGCTGGTTCGCCTTCGGTGGCGGGCTCCTCATCCTCGGCTTCGTCAGCAACACCCTCACCAACAACAATTTTCTCGGGATCGTCGGCCTGGCCGGGCTGCCGGTGGCGGCGACCATCGCCATCCTCAAGTACCGCCTGTACGACATCGACGTCGTCATCAACAAGACCGTGGTCTACGGGCTCCTAGCTGCCTTCTTCACCGCGGTGTACGTGGGTATCGTCGTCGGGATCGGGACCGCGTTCGGGTCCCGCTCCAGCAGGCTGCTGACGGTCCTCGCCGCCGTGGTGATGGCGGTCGCGTTCCAGCCGGTCAGGGAGCGGGCCCGGCGGCTGGCCAACCGCATCGTCTACGGCAAGCGGGCCACCCCGTATGAGGTCCTCTCGGATTTCTCCGAACGGGCGGCCGGGGCGTACTCGACGGAGGACGTCCTGCCTCAGATGGCTCGGGTTCTCGCGGAGGGGACGGGGGCCACGCGCGCCGGGGTGTGGTTGCGCGTCGGGGACGAGCTGCGGTCCGCCGCTTCGTGGCCCCAAGAACCGGAGATGGAGTCGGCAAGGTTACGGGTCGCCGGCGACGAGCTTCCGGAGTTCCCGAGGAACGCCGGAGCGTTCCCGGTGCGGCATCAGGGGGAGCTGCTGGGCGCGCTCACGCTGGACAAACCGCCGAGCGAACCGCTCACGCCGACCGAGACCAAGCTCCTGTCCGATCTGGCCTCCCAGGTCGGCCTGGTCCTTCGGAACGTCCGGCTGACAAGCGAGCTTCAGGCCCGGTTGGAAGACCTGCGGGCCTCGCGTCAGCGCCTGGTCGCGGCGCAGGACGAGGAGCGCCGCCGCCTGGAACGGAACCTCCACGACGGGGCGCAGCAGCAGCTCGTGGCACTGGCGGTGAAGCTCGGGATGGCGGAGACCCTGGCCAGGAAGGACCCCGACCGAACGGCGGAGATGCTCTCGGGCCTGAAGGCCGACACGACCGAGGCGCTGGACAACCTGCGCGACCTGGCCCGGGGGATCTATCCGCCGCTCCTGGCGGACAAGGGGCTCGGCGCGGCCCTGGACTCGCAGGCTCGCAAGGCGGCGGTTCCGACGACGGTCGAGGTCGATTCCGTGGGTCGGTATCCGCAGGAAGTCGAGGCCGCGGTGTACTTCTGTTGCCTGGAAGCCCTTCAGAACGTCGCCAAGTACGCCGGAGCCTCGAGGGCGTCCATCCGGCTCCTGGCCGATCACGACTTCCTGCGGTTCGAGGTCGAGGACGACGGGGCCGGGTTCGAGACGGCAAGGATCGGCTACGGCACGGGCCTCCAGGGCATGGCGGACCGCCTGGACGCGATCGGTGGAACGCTCGAGGTGCGGTCTCGGCCCGGCGAGGGCACCACCGTCACCGGCCAGATCCCGACGTCGGCGTCAGGGTCGCAGCGTTGACTGGCGATCAGGCGAGGACTAGGTTTCGATTTCAGGTCGTACAAGGGAGGGTCCTGAAAATGAAACGCCGTCTCCATTTCATCATGTCACTCACTGCTCTTTTGCTGATTGCGCTCACCGGTTGCCAGAGCTCGCCAGAGCCAACTACCTCCCCGAAAGCGGCGACGCAGAAGCTGGTCATCTCCAATTGGGACAACTACATGCCGCCCGATCTGTTGAAGAACTTCACCAAGGCGACGGGGATCAAGGTCCAGCTCGCCCTGCACACGACGAACGAGGACATCATGGGGAAGATCTCCGCGGCCAACGGCGGCGGGTTCGACCTCGTGTTCGTCTCAGGGCCGTTTGCCCAGGCGTTGCACAAGCTCGGGTGGGCGGCTGAGCTCGACCACGAGAAGATCCCGAACCTGGCGAATCTCTATCCCGAGGCCAGCTCTCTTGGATACGACCCGGGAAACCGATACTCCGTGCCGTACGCGTGGGGGACCACGGGCCTGTGCTATCGGACCGACCTGGTCAAGGGGTCCCCCGACAGTTGGAATGACCTGCTACATCCCGATCCCGATCTGGCCGGGAAGATGACCATGCTCGGTACCGATCGCTGGCTGATGCTTCCGGCCCTCAAGCAACTCGGGTACTCGCTCAACACGACCGATCCTGCTGAGATCGACAAGGCGAAGGAACTCCTGATCCAAGCAAAGGAGAACCTGCTTGGGTACGACGATACGACCTTCTACTCGAAGCTCGTGTCGGGCGAGGCATCGATGGTGGAGGCGTGGGACGGTTGGTGCAACTACGGCATCGCCGAGAACAAGGACATCAAGTTCGTGGTTCCCAAGGAAGGCAGCGACGTCTGGACGGACACGATGGTCGTCCTCCAGGACTCTCAGAACAAGGACGCGGCCTTCAAATTCATCGACTACGTTCTGCGTCCCGAGGTCGGTTCGTGGATCGCGCAGAACATCCTGTACAAGGTCCCGAATCGGGCGGCCATGGAGTCCCTCAGTCCGGCGATCTTCAAGCAATTCCCCAACCTTCGCATGTCTCCTGCGGAGTTGGTGACGCAGGAGCCCGAACTCGACCTTGGGCAGGGACTGACCCTGTGGAACGAAGCGATCTCTGAGATCAAGGCGGCCTAGTCTCCGCAGGATGAATTCGAGGAGCCTCGGACGGCTGGTTCTGCTCGGTCCGGGGCTCGTGTGGTGGTTCCTGTTCTTCGCGATTCCCGTCTCGCTCGTCCTCGTGTACAGCTTCTTCGAGCGAGGAACGTACGGCGGCATCCACTACGCCTTCACGTTCGATAACTACCGCCATGCCGTCGATCCACTGTACTTGCGGGTCTTCGGCTTCTCGATCAGGGTGGCGCTCATCACCACCACGCTCGCGCTCCTCATCGGCTATCCGGCGGGCTACTTCATCGCGACACGCTCTGTCCGGTGGCGCACCCCGTTGCTGGTGCTCGTCGTGTTGCCCTTCTGGACCAGTTTCCTCATCCGAACGTACGCCTGGATGGTGCTGCTCAACCGGCAGGGGTTGATCAACCGATTCCTGATGGCCCTTGGGGTGATCGACCGGCCGCTCTCGCTCCTGTACGATCAGTTCGCGATCGTCGTCGGGCTCCTGTACGCGTACCTGCCACTGATGGTCCTTCCGGTCTATGCGGCCGTTGAACGCCAGGGACGGGAGGCCCGTGAGGCGGCTGCCGATCTCGGGGCGGGGCCGGTGGGGACGTTCCTGAGGGTCACGTTTCCCCTCACGCTGTCCGGGGTCATGGCCGGTTCGATCTTCGTCTTCGTACCGAGCCTTGGGAACTTCATCGTCCCGGATCTCCTGGGGGGCGGGAAGAAGATCATGGTGGGGAACCTGATCCAGGGACAGTTCTTGCAAGCCCGTGATTGGCCGTTCGGAGCCACCTTCGCCGTGTTCGTGCTCGCGCTGATGTTGGTACTGCTGCTGGTCCAGGCCCGATTCCTGAACCGCTAGAAGAGGCTCGTTGCCCATACTCAGTAAGACGCACTCCACCTCAGGCCGGCTCCTGGGCGGCCACCTGGCACTCGTGTATCTGTTCCTGTACTCGCCCATCGTCGTGCTCGTGGTCCTGTCGTTCAATGCATCGGGCCTGCCCACGGCATGGGGAGGCTTCTCGCTGAAGTGGTACGGGTCCCTGGCCACGAACGAGGCGATCCTTTCGTCGGTCAGGAACAGCGTGATCGTGGCGGTCTCAGCGATGATCCTCTCCACCATCCTCGGCACGCTCCTGGCGCTCGGACTCGCTCGGACGACCACGGGCACGCTCCTTGACAGCATCCTGTTCATGCCCGCCGTTATCCCCGACATCGTTCTGGCGATCGCGCTGCTCTCCTTCTTCAACCTCCTTCGGGTGAGCCTCGGCCTCGATTCGATCATCCTCGGGCACGTCGTCTTCGATATGGTCTTCGTCAGCGCCATCGTTCGGACCCGGCTGGGATACTTCGATCGATCGATCGAGGAGGCGGCGCGCGACCTCGGTGCCAACCAATTGGCGACCTTCTGGCGCGTCACGCTCCCGATGATCATGCCTGGCGTCGTCGCCGGGGCCCTGGTCGCATTCACCCTGTCGGTCGACGAGTTCGTCATCGCCTTCTTCACCTCCGGACCCCAATCCATCACGTTCCCCATCCGGATCTACTCCATGATTCGGTTCGGTGTGACCCCGGAGATCAATGCCGTCGCGGCCATCATTCTTCTGGTCAGCTTCACATTGATGCTGTCGGCCCTCGGATTGAATAGGAGCGCCGCCGTTCGAGCCTTACGAGGTCGAGGCTGAAACGAGCGTGCGTCAGGCCGGCCGGAATCCCTCTCGTGGCGGCGGCTCTTCGTGCTTGATCATGAGGTGTCGCGTCAGCGAATAGTCGAGCACGGCTTCTTGACTCATATCCTTACCGAACCCCGATTGCTTGAGCCCACCGTGTGGCGTCTCTGACGCGATCGGCAGGTGATCGTTGATCCAGGTGACTCCGAAGTCCAGGGCATGGGCAACCCGCAGCGCACGACCCACGTCCCTCGTCCATACGGAGGAGGCGAGCCCGTACCGCACGTCGTTCGCCAGCCGGATCGCCTCGCCTTCCCCTTCGAAGGGAAGGGCCACAAGCACCGGGCCGAACACTTCCTCCTGGACGAGTGCGGTCCGTTGGCCGGCTCCCACGACCAACGTGGGAGGGTAGAAGTACCCAGCGCCGGGGAGGGGTTCACCACCGGTGAGGACGTTCGCCCCCTCCATCCGCGCACGGCTCACGTAGCCATGAACCCGCTCACGCATCGGCGCGGAGATGAGGGGACCGATGTCCGTTTCCGGATCCTGCGGCTGTCCGGGCCGAACGGTTGCCATCGCCTCGCCCAGCGCATCGACGGCGTCAGGGAAAGCGGACGACTCGACGTAGACCCTGGTGGCTGCGGTGCAGTCTTGCCCGCTGTTGTAGGTCGCGCCCAGTGTGGCCGCGGTTGCCACGTGCTCGAGGTCGGCGTCCCCAAACACCACCACCGGAGCTTTGCCGCCCAGCTCGAGGTGGAGCCGCTTGAGGGTCTGCGCAGCACCTGCCATCACCATTCGTCCGGTCTCGGATGAGCCCGTGAGGCTCACCATGTCGACGTCCGGATGCTCGACGATCGCCCGTCCCACCTCGGCGCCCCCGGTCACCACGTTGACCACCCCGTTCGGTGCACCGGCCTCTGTCAGGAGCTCCGCCACTCGCAATGTCGATTGCGGGGTCTCGGGCGACGGCTTGAGTGCGACCGTGCATCCCGCTGCGAGGGCGGGCGCGAGCTTCCACAGTCCCAGGATCAGCGGGAAGTTCCAGGGGGCGATGGCCCCCACGACGCCTACCGGCCGGCGGGTCAGGAGGGACGTGTATCCCTTGGAGAATCGCCCCGCGCCGGTGCCTTCCAACGAGCGAGCCGCTCCGGCGAAGAAGCGGATGTTGTCGATGGCGAACGGCAACTCTCCATCGCGCATCGTCCTCCAGGGTTTGCCGGTATCGGCGACTTCAAGTTGGGTGAGCTCGTCGGCGTTCCTCTCGACGAGATCGGCCAGCTTCCACAGCACGGCCGAGCGTTCCGACGGGGTAGTGTCAGACCAGCCCCGGAAAGCAGTCCGGGCCGCAGCGACGGCCGAATCAACCTCGTCGGGCGTCGCATCGCGAACCTCCGCGTGAATCTGGCCCGTCGCAGGGTTACGGAGTTCGCGAACTGTCCCATGTGGCAGGCGCGACTCTCCGTTGATCCAGAGTCCCAGAACCACCGTCGACCTCCGTGCGAGTCAGCTAGGAGGCGCCCGCAGCTTCGCCCCCCGAAATTCGAGATTGCTCACGTTCCGACCCACACACCGGCCTTGCTCTAGCCCAAGGGCGATGGCCGTTCTGAAGTGGATCCCCCCGTAGAGCCGCGAGAGTGCCGCCTCTTCCGCCGCCTCGAAGAACGAGTTGAAGGAGCGGGGGGCAAAGCCGCGCTCATCATGCGTGTGATCCGTGAACGCCACGGTCCCGAACAGATCGGTGAGGACCTGAGCCGACGCAGCCGATTGGACGGAGTGCCCGGACGTGTACTCGGGAAACGGTGGCGTCACGAGCAGGGAGCTCCAAGTCGGGTCCAACAGGGTGCGGATGCAGGTGACAGGTCGAAGCAGGTTGTATCGGTACTTCGTGTTCCAGCAGGAGATGAAGGCGTCGGCGACGGCGATCCCGACCTTCGCGTAGGCCTCGGCCGCCACGTCCAGGGCGAACCCCCGATCCTTCACAACCTGGGTGAGGATCGAGATGGAGTGACCCGGCGGCGTGCACGTGATGCCGGGATCGTCAGACCAGAAGAGCGCGATCGCCCGTTGTTCTGGCGAGAGGTTCGTGACGACTTCGTAGCACTCGAGCGTCTCGCTGAAGAACGCCGACGAGGCGTCCTCTGAATACGCGAGTGGCGGACCGGGATCACACTTGCCGCCGGAGGGGAGCGCGAACGGTCGGTTCGACCCCCAGAACGGTTGAAGGGCCGAGAGGAAGCCCGGCGGTGTCGGAACCCACAGACCCGGCCCCACGGGCGGTGTGTACGCAGGGAAGTTGTGCAGGTAGCCCTCGTGGCCTCCGTCCGCCTTCGACCACTCGAAGATGTGGTCTGCCACGGTCCGACCCCGGTCGACCGATCGGCGAAGGATCCCCGGGGGCACGGTCATACGGAACGATTGGGCGAAGGTCTCCTGGAGGGCGTCCATGGCCGCCTTGTTCTGACTCGTCGCGGTGGGGAAGAGGCTCCGAAGGATCGTCGCGAGGGCGGCGTTCGCGACGGTCGGCCAGTGATGCGCCGGGTCGGCCGGACCAGGCGCGTCGCCGAGATCGTTCAGCTGGCCGGCGAGGCTCCGGTACCCGGGCATGGCGGGTGCGAGGGCCTCGTAGAGCGTTACCCCTGCGTATCCGAATGCTCGTGAAGCAACTGGCGGGCTGAACCCCGGGCTTTCCTTCACCAGGTCAAGGGCGAGGTCGAACCAAGCGGTAGCCACCTCGGAGCCGAAGCCCGATGCGGGGAGGGGCTGCCGTGAGCCCAACCACAGGAGGACCGCCGGACCAACGGCCGCGAGGCCTGCCGTCCCGACGGTGGCGCCGCTCAGCCGCGCAAGGAATTCGCGCCTCGTCAGGCTCGCCGCGTTCGATCTCCCGGCATCTTGTCCGAACACTCTTCTCCTCGGGTCCAGCGATCAAACGAGGCAAGACTACGCCTGCAGGATCCGTCGCTCCAAGCGGGCGGACCAAGCGGACGGAAGCACCTACGTCACCTGGGGGTTGCCTCAGCCACTCCGCTTGGTATATGCCTGAGATTGAGAGTGAGCTGAGCAACTCCGGAGGCGATTGCGATGCAACGGTCACGCGGTTCTCACGGATGCCCGTATCCGCATGATCGTCCCCGTTCGCCCCCGAGACCCCGGTCCGCCTCCGAGATCCGCACTTTCCGTCGGACTCTTCTCCTAGGAGGCATCTGCGATGACATCGAAGAACAAGAGGAGCCTGGGATCCGTACTTGGGTTGGTTCTCGCGTTGACGTTGGGCGTCGCGACGATGGCACCCGGACCGGCCTTGGGCGGGAATGCGCTTGGTCATGAGAAGGTTCGCTGGGATCTGATCCAGCTTGGCGGCGCGGGATCCACCACCACCGCTCTGCCCGGCGGCACCGATGTGGGGTTGGACGCCACCACAGGGGACACCGTCGAGGTGACCGGCTCCGGCATCGTCAAGCCGGACTCCGGCGACGTGACCGGTGGGGGCACGTTCGTGCACAAGCATTCGGATGGTTCGGTGTTCGCTCAGGGCTTCTACGTCGTGACGGACTTCGTCAGCTGGGAACAGCGTGCGGGAACGTTCCCGGCGCCGAACGACGGCGTCGGTCACCTGTCCCAGGCAAGCGCCGGGGTCCTCGTCCTCGACATCCTTGCGTTCGCCGCCGACGGCCCCGCCGGGGGCATCCCCGGGGTCCTGACGATCCACTGCCACTTCCCGAACACCCCGCAAGCTGACGAAGAAGGGATCGAGCTCACCGCTACTGTGGGAGGTACCACCTTCCACTTCACCCAGCATGGGGGCGTCACGCTGTTCCACGTCTTCCGGTAGGAGATGCGGTGGGGGGGGGGGGGGG
>JBIOUU010000111.1:0-9794 GCA_044867345.1 Actinomycetota bacterium | reverse complement strand
GCGCGGGAGCGGGGGTCGGCACTCATCGGTCCTGAAGCAGCCCGAGGACGTTGCCATCGGGGTCGGTGACGGTGGCCACCAGGCGGCCGCCACCGACGTCGTGCGCGGGCTCCTTCACGGTGGCACCGGCGGCGGTCACCTCGGCCAGCTTCGCCTCGATGTCCGGCACGTGCCAGTAGGCCACCGGCGAGGTCATGCCCTGCGGTCCGCCGCCCGGTACCAGCCCGATGTGCTGGCCCGCGGCCTCGAAGCCGACGTAGTAGGACTCGTCGGTCTGCGGCGGTGCGCCGAGCAGGGCGGCGTACACGGCCTTGGCCGTCGCCAGGTCGGACACGGGATGCAGCACGGTCTTGGTTCCCTGGGTGGAAGAGCCGGTCATGATCACTCCTGAAGTCGTGGGTCACATCGACCCGGTGTGTACGGTCGTGTCAAGACGAACGGCGAGGCGCGAAATCGACAGTCGGCACGACAAGTCTGCACCCCACGGGGTCGGCGGCCGGCGGGTGAAGGACGATGGACGTGCCGGCCTGGTCGGCGGGGCCGACCGTGATCCAGCGCATCCCGCCGTATTCGACCTCGTTGCGGACCTCGAAGCCGAGGGCGTCGCGATAGAAGGCCAGGGATGCGTCCGCGTCGTCGTGCGGGAGGAAAGTCGGATGAATGGTGATGTCCATGGCGTCATTCTAGTTGCGGCTCGGTGACCGGCGCTTCTCGATTCCTGATCGGTCTGGTCACCTGTTTCGCCACGCACGGGGGCATCCCCCGCCGCGCCGATGATGTTGCCGCTGCTCGCGCACCTGCGTGTCCAGCGCACGATCGGCCGCCACGGACCCGGCCCGACCGGGTGCTGGCCGACAAGGCCTACTCCTCGCGCGCGATCCGCGCTCACCTCAGGACCCGCGGCATCGGCAGCGTGATCCCCGAGCTCGACGACCAGAAGGCCCACCGCAAGCGCATCGGCTCATCCGGCGACTGACCGGTGACCTGCGACCGCACCACCTACCGCGTCATGGCCGAATGGACCCGCGGCGCCTTGGCCGCAACGGCGGCGGGGCCTAGTCCCGAGGCACCGGGCGGTCGTGCAGGTAGTTCTGGCCGTTCCAGTAGGCCCGGACTCGCTTCCGGGGCCAGCCCTTCACGTCGAGGTGGAGCTCGTCCGGAAGATCCGCCCCGCCGGCGTCGATCAGGAGCTCGAACCCCCCGCCGGACAGGCGACGGAACTCGTGATCCGCTCCTGGGGATTGCGTGGAGGCCTCCACGTAGGTGATGCTCTGGGAGGACGCCAACCGGTCGGTCCAGACGAACAGGCAACCGCCTCGATCCCGGACGAACTCCACGACCTCGGGGTTGGCGACGACCTTCACCGCTCCAGGGTGCTGCCGCCCGCAGGCACCGTCAACCCCCAGTTGCGTCCCGAAGCCATCGAGGAAAGTCCTCGGAGTCGAACGCGGTGGCCGCCCGGTCCCACCGCTCGATCGCCCAGCTCCAGAAGTCGTAATCGATCGGTGAGATCCTGGCCTGGATGGCGGCCCACAGGGTCCACCCAACATCCGCCATCACGGCCTGCAGGTTCATCCTGGCGAGCAGGTCCTCCCGGAGCTCCCCGAAGTAGGCCTCGCACAGCACGGCGCGCAATTCCTGGTCGAAGCCGCACTCCTGAGCGGTATCACCGAGCTCGAAGCACGGGTCATTGTTCCCGCTGTACTCGAAGTCGAGGATCCACAGCTGCGATCCATCGTCGATGTAGTTCTCCGCCAGCAGGTCGTTGTGGCAGGGCCTCGTGGCCGAGGGACGCTCCCGGAAAGCTCGTTCGACCTCGGCCACCTGTAGCAGCCGGTCACGGAAGCCCTCCGGGATCGCCACGTCGCGCTCGTCGCACACCCTCAGATAGAACTCGACGAGCCGGAACATGTCGAAGTCGTGGAGGAACCGCGGGCCCGCATGGAGGCGCTTGAGAGACACCCCCATCCTTCGAGCCATCACGGGCAAGCGAAGCCGCGCCGCCGACATCGTCTCGCCGTCGATGAACTCGACCACCATCACGTTGAACTGGGGGAGGTATTCCAGGATCCGTGGCGCCACTCCCGTCGTGGCCGCGGCTTCCGCATTGTGCCGTTCGTTCTCCCGATCGACGGCGAGCAACTCGGTGGAGGGTCCCGGGATCCGCACCACGTACCTGGCGCCGTCCGCCTCGACCAGGTAGTTCGTGTTGGTGAGGCCCCCGGAGAGTGGGGACGCGGTGACATGCTTGTCCTTCCACAGTTCGACACGTTCGACGACCTGCTCGATGGTGAGCCCGTCGTTCACGCCGCCACTCGCCTGCGCTCCGGGTCGTACAGGACGTCGCGCGTCACCTCGGCAGGGACCAGCCGCCCGAAGACCTCGATGTGTGCCTGGGTGCCGGGCCCCATCTCCGGCGGAAGGTAGGCGAAGGCAACGTTGCGGCGGACCGTGTACCCATAGGCACAGCTCCGGAGCCGGGCCACCACCCGCCCCTCGGCGTGGACCGCCTCACCGCCGTACATCGTCACGTACTCCTCGTCTCCCACGACGACCGTTCGGATCCGCGGCCGAGAGCGACCGTCGCGAGCCAGTACCAGCGCGTCCCGCCCGACGAAGTCACCCTTCTCCAGGTCAACGCAGAACCCGAGTCCCGCGTCGAAGGGAGTGTCCTTCGGAGTGGTATCGGTCCCGAAGTAGCGGTAGCCCTTCTCGATGCGCAGCGAGTCTAGGGCCCGGTACCCGCCCGGAGCGATGCCGTGGGGGCTCCCCGCAGCCACGAGCCGATCCCACACCTGAACCGCCCACATCGGGTCGACGTAGAGCTCCCAGCCCAGTTCGCCCACGTACGTGATCCGTTGGGCGAAGACCGGGGCCCCGGCGATCTTGATGGTACGGGCCGTCAGGAAGGGGAAGGACTCGTTCGAGACGTCGTCGGTCGAGACCGCCTCCAGGACGTCGCGGGCTCGAGGACCCCACAACCCGATCACGCTCAGATCCTCCGTGACATCGCGGAGATCGACCGGTCCATCTCCCTCCCGGACGTTGGATCTGAGCCATCCGAGGTCGCCGTCGACGTAGCCTGCGCCGGTGACCACCCGGAACCGGCTCTTCGCCAGGCGCGTAACGGTAACGTCGGCGACGATCCCGCCCCGCCGGTTCAGGAACTGCGTATAGACGACCCTCCCGACGGGTCGATCGATCCGGTTGTCGGCCACGTGCTCGAGAA
Source organism: Actinomycetota bacterium (assembly GCA_044867345.1). Taxonomy (GTDB): domain Bacteria; phylum Actinomycetota; class UBA4738; order UBA4738; family HRBIN12; genus AC-69. The sequence continues at coordinate 6,565 of JBIOUU010000111.1, read as the reverse complement.
GAGCAAGGGCGCCCCGTCCCGACACCTCGATCTTGCCGAAGGAGGACATGTCGATGATCCCCACTCGTTCCCGAAACGCCGCATGCTCGGCGTCCACGCGCTCGAACCACGGCGGCTTCGTCCAACCGAACCCTCGCTGGTCGGCCCCGGCCATCCTCCACGGCTTCCCCGGGTCGAAGTAGTCGCTGCGCTCCCATCCGTTCTTGACCCCGAAGACGCACCCGAGGTCCTGAAGGCGCGTGTGCAGCGCCGAGACGCGACGGGGCCTGCCCCACTCGTCCTGATCGAAGGGGTAACGGAGCAGGTAGTAGTACTTGTAGGCCTCGCGTGCGCACTCCGCCGCATACGCCGGGTCCCGATGGTTGCGGCCGAATCGCCAGGCCCGATAGGGGGTCATGTCGAGCTCGGTATCGCCCTCGATCATCCACTCGGCGATCGACCTCCCGATCCCTCCGGCGCCGCCGAAACCGTTCAGGGACAGCCCGGCGGCCATCCAGAACCCTCGGATCCCCGGTATGGGGCCGAGCAGCGGGTTCGCGTCCGGGGTCATGGCATCCGGATGGCACACGAGTTTCACGACCTCGGCGCCCTCCATGAACGGGAACCGGCGGATGGCCCCCCGCATGAGCCGTTCGAAGCGCCCGTAGTCCGGGGGGAGGGAGCGGGCCGAGTGCTCCCACGGCACGCCGTCGACCCACCGGGCGGCGGGGTCGGGCTCGTACCCTCCGAACAGGACGCCGCCGTGCTCGGCCTTGCCGTACACAAGGTTGTCGGGGTCGCGGAAGCACGGCATGTCGCGCGGGAGCTCAGAGCCGGGTACGGACTTCAGCGCCACGTGCTGATGGTCGATCGGCGTCGAGGGCACGGATGCGCCCACCATCTCTGCGATGCGTGGAGCCCAGATCCCGGCGGCGTTCACCACGACCTCGGCCTCGATCGGGCCGACGTCGGTGAGGACGTGGGAGATCGCTCGATCCGTGGAGAGCTCGATCCCGGTGACTCGGACTCCCGTGCGGATCGTTGCCCCACGCGCCACCGCCGCCCTGGCCACGGCGTGAGTGGCGGTGTGGGGGTCCAGGAACCCGTCTCCGGGCACGTAGACCGCACCGTACAGCGACTCGGGGCTGGCCATGGGCATCCGCTCTCGAGCTTCCTCCGCCGAGATCAGCTCCACCTCGAGACCGATCCCCTTGGCTCGGGAGACACCGCGTTGGAGCTCGGCGAACTGCTCGCGGCTGGAGGCCAGTCGCAGGCTCCCAACTGCCTCGAACGCCCCCAGCTCCCTGTACAGCTCGATCGAGTACCGGCGGAACCGCATCATCGTGGGAGAAGGGTTGAACATCGTGACGAGCCCAACGGCGTGGCTCGTCGACCCGCTCGTGAGCTCGCCCTTCTCGAGCACCACGACGTCGGTGAGGCCCGCCTTCACCAGGTGCAGGGCGACGCTGCAGCCGGTGATCCCTCCCCCGATGACCACGACCCTGGCCCGATCCACCATTCCCCCCGACGCGGTGGTGGGGCGGGAACCCGCCCCGCCCCACCGATGTTCGACCCTTCCCTTACTCGGGTGGGATCTCCGCGAACGCGTACTCCACCTTGATCCCCTTCGAGGCCTTCACCTGCTTCATGATGAAGTACACGATCAGCCCGAACACCGCCGTCCCGATCACGATCACGTACGGGAACGCGCTGGCGGTGTACGCAAGGCCGAGACCCTTCACGAACAGGAACGCGCCGACCATGAACGCCCCGAACAGGAACCCGAGCGTCCCGAAGATCGTGACCATCGGCGTCTTCCCGAACCGGTACTTCGCACCCGGCGAGGCCTCGTACAGCTTCTTGGCCCGATACGGCAACAAGGCCGCGGCAAGCGCAGAGAGCGTCATCACCGCCCCGTTCGCGAACGTGATCCCCAGCGCCCACTTCGTGCTCCAGTCCACGATCTTGTTGAACCCGAAGATCACCGGGATGGCCGCGACGAAGTACGCGAGGTGCGCGTTGGCAGGGGTCTTCCACTTCGGGTGCACACGGCTGAACCAGTCGGGCAGCAAGCCGTCCAGGCCCTGCGCCACCATGATCCGGGTGCATCCGATGTAGCAGTTACAGACGATCTGGAAGGAGTTCAGGATGAATCCCACCCCGACGATCGCGACGAGGATCGGGCTCGATGTCAACCCCATCGCGATCAGGTTCGGGAACATATACCCGCCCCCGATCAGCGCCTTGCCGTTCGCGTACCAGTACCCCGACGACGCCACGCGGATGCCGTCGCCACCGATCCCGTGGTTCATCGCCAACGCGAGCAGGACCAGCAGCCCGGCAGTGACGGCGAGCGAGCCCACGATGATGAACAGCTGGTTGCGGAACACGTGGGCGTTCTTGATCTCGCCCCCCTGCTCGACCGAGTACGTGGCCCACTGCAGGCTCGTCCACGCGATCGGGGCGACCATGAGCGTGCCGAACAGGAAGAACGGCGGGTTGAAGTTGACGCCTCCGGCCGCCGCCGCCGCCTTCGCCTGACCGAAGAAGTTCTTCACGCCATCGATGGCGCCCGCGAAGGAGTTGATCTTCGTGTGGAACGCGGCAGGGTTCGTCGTGAGGAACAGGAGCAGCACGATCCCGAAGGACAGCAGGATCGCGTACCACATCACGTATTGGAACCGGACGTAGTTGCGGAACCCGCTCACGAGGAGCACGAGCGCGATCGCCGCGTTCGCAAGGCTGATGATGATGATCCCGTTCGAGGTGGCCGCCCATGTGCCGATCGTCGTGAACGCGTGGATATCCGTCGTCACGCCGAGCCCGAGGAAGGTCGGCGCGATACCGAGCGCCGCGAGCAACCATCCCGACAGGGCGACCCACTGGAGGATCCACACGACGAAGAAAGCGAAGACGACGGTGAACCCGAAGCCGCCGCCGAACACGCGGCTTTGGAACACGTAGTCGCCGCCGGACCGAGGTAACGCCGTGGCCAACCACGCGTAGGCGAGCGCGATCGGCAGCTCGAACAGGAACGCGAACACGATCCCGAGGACGAGGTTGGACCCCTGGAACGCCGTCGGAGCCCACAGGTAGGTCCAGGGGAAGATCACCCCCATCGTCAGGATGTTGTAGATGAACGCCGAGTACGGCGACATCACGCGGACGAGCCCGGAGGCCCGCCTGGTGAAGACCTGAGGTACTACTGCCTCGGCCATCCCCGTTCCTTTCTTCCTCCAAAGCCCCGGGTCGGGCTACCCGGAGGTGAACTGGTGCCCAACCACCTCTCCGCCTCTGATCGCGACGATCAGACCTCGCAACACCCCCTCTCCGTACTCGCTCCCCGGATTGAACGCGGGAGTTCGTCCGAACTTGGTCGCACCCCTCGACTCGTGGATATGGCCGTGAAGGCCGACGGTCGGCTGATGGGCATCGAGCGCGTGCCCCACCGCCTGGCTCCCGGCCCCGTAGTACACGGGCTGCCCGTTCTCGATCACCGGCGTCGGAGGCCACACGGAGGCGTCGAGCTTCAGGCACGTGTCCAGGCTGGAGTCGAGCGGCGGACAGTGGAAGTTGAAGACCGCCCTGGACGGGTCGGAGACCTCCGCGAGCAGCTTCCCGATGACCTCGCCGATCTCCTCGTCGGTCCGCTCCCTCGGAGTCTCCCACGGCGTTGGGGTCGAGTACCCGACGGTGACGAGAACGTGCTCATCGTCGATCGGCACGATCCGGTTCTCGCAGTTCACCACGCGATCGAGCGGCGCCTCATCGAGCGCCGAGAGGACCTTCTCGGTGTCGTCGTTGCCTCCGCACAGGTACACGCGCACGTGCGTCCCGGTGAGGCGTTCCTCCGCGAGCTCGACCCACTCGGCGAGCCGGGCCTTGGCCAGCTCATCGAACTTCTGGTCGATCCGGTCCTGATGGCCTTCGTACCAACGGTATTCCTCCGGGTCGCACTCGAACCAATAGAACCCCAGTGTGTCCAGGCGCTTCTTGAATTCGGCGAGCTCCACGGGCGTGGTCAGGTGGTGCTTCTGCCCGTGGAGCCCGGCCCGCCACTCGCCGGCGGCATCGCGGACGATGGGGACGAGCAGCTTGCCCATGAGATCGCCGCCGAAGACGAGCGCATCGACGTCGTAGAACTTCGCGGCGTTCAGGAACTTTCGGTAGGTGGGCTCCGAGCCGTGGATGTCACACGCGTAGAACAGGCGAGTGGGCTCGCCCTTATGGCTGCCCTTCTTGCCGAACAGGCCCATCCCCTACAACCCCTGCATGTGAGGTGCGAGCTCACCCACCTCGCGGTACCACTTCTTCCGGTCCCCCACCTTTGCTCGGAGCTTCCAGCCAAAGCTCTTGGGTTTCGCCTCGATGCGCGCCAAGGCGCGGTCCACCTGTTGGGTCACTCGAGCCTTCTCCTGTTCGGACAGCTGCGGGTAGGTGGCAGCCATCTGTTTCACCTTGGTCATGTTCATGGTGAGCGTCCGCCACCAGCCCCAGTCCCCCGCGCAGACATCGGCCACCAGCCCGATGTTGATCATCTCGCCATCGCGATCACCCAGCGGATGCTCGAGGAGCAGCATGATCGTGTCGACGACGTCCTTCTCGTTGATCTCCACGATCTGCATCTTCTGCATCAGCATCTCGGCCAGTGGGATCGTGTCCTCCTCCTGTTCCAGCCGGCCGTTCCAGGGCAAGGTGTGGCAGAACTGCAGCTGGTCCAGGAAGACGTCGAGGTGCAGCCCCGTGGCCGGATGGTTGAGGACCATCCGCGAGCCTCCGGACTCGACGTAGGTCATCTCGTCCTCACTGTAACCCTCGCGCGCAAGCAGCGCCTGGAGCGATCTGGCCTGCTTGCCGTAGGCGGCGAAGTCGATGTCGGTGTACACGCGGTTCAGCGCGTCCTGGAGCCTGGCGTACCGAGGACAGCGTCGTTTGAACGCGAGGGCCCCGAGCAACCGAAGGGTGACGCCCTCCGCTCGGGCCGCCCGGAGCAAACGATCCGCCTCGACCTCAAAGGCTTCCTTGTCCATCCCGTCTCGTCCGCGAACCCGCCTCCTCGATGGCCTCCAACCGAACCGGCGCGAGTCTGTTCCGTTTGGCTCGAGGACGCAAGCGACGGCGCGGTACGTGCTCCCGCGCCGTCGCTCTGCGGAACCCGACCGGCTCAGTTCAGGGTGAACGTGAAGTCGCACCTCGTGACGTCGTCGGTTCCCACGAAGCAGTGGAGGTCCAGGCTGCCCGAGGCGCCGGAGTACGTCCCCGTCCCTCCGGTCACCACACCCACACTATCCTTCGTGTCGTAGAAGGGCGTCTCGACGGTGATCTGGCCACCCGCCAGGAACGTCGTGTAGACGCACTCCCAAGACCCCCTCTTCGGAGCGATCCGGACGCACCAGCCCTGGTCGCTGCCCGCCACGGTGGTATCGGTGGCGTCGTACACCTTGTTACCGAACGTCAGCTGGTCTCCCCGGCTGTCGCCGGGCTTCCCGATGTCGACGTACTTGTCGGTCACGGCGTGCTCGACCACCTTCAGTGTGGTGGCGGCCGACGCCGACGACCCGATCAACGAGGCGACGGTCCCACCCCCAGCCACGAGCACCCCCGCCACGATGAGCGCGACCTTCTTCCGCATGGCCCCTCCCTCCCAGTCAGGACGCCGTCAGTCTCGTCCCGGGGAGTGGTGCGGCGCAACTCGGCGCAGCGGTCGGTCAGCCGCGGAGGGCGGCGAGGAACTCGTCCAACGACGGCTCGACCCGGTAGGTGGGCTCCAGGACCCCCTCGAGGGCCGACACCGTCTTGTACCCGTTACCGGTGATCAGGGCCACGGTCTCCTCGTCGGAAGCGATCGCGCCGGACTCCCGAAGGCGCTGCAGCACGGCAACGGTCACCCCGCCGGCGGTCTCGGTGAACACCCCCTCGGTCTCGGCCAGGAGCCGAACCCCGGCCACGACCTCGTCCTCTGGGCAGGCCTCGACGGCTCCGCCCGTGTCCCTGGCGGTTTGGATCGCGTACCACCCATCCGCCGGGTTGCCGATCGCCAGCGACTTCGCGATGGTGTCCGGCTTCACCGGACGGACGCCGCTCGCGCCGGAGCGGAACGCTTCGGCCACCGGCGCGCACCCCTCAGCCTGCGCCCCGGAGATCCGGCACGCCCGGTCCTCCACGGCGCCGATAGCAACGAGCTCGCGGAAGGCCCGGTGGACCTTGGTCATGAGCGCGCCGGACGCCACGGGCACCACCACGTGGTCCGGGAGCCGCCATCCGAGCTGCTCGGCCAGCTCGAACCCCAGCGACTTCGAGCCCTCGGCGTAGTAGGGCCGCATGTTGACGTTGATGAACGCCCAGGGAAGGGCCTCGGCCACCTCGGTGCACAGCCGGTTCACGTCGTCGTAGTTCCCCTTCACGGCCACGACCTTCGCCCCATAGGCCTCCGTGGCCAGGATCTTGGCCACCTCCAGATCCTCCGGGACGAACACGAACGCCGGGATGCCGGCCTTCGCCGCGTGGGCCGCGGTGGCGTTGGCCAGGTTGCCGGTGGAGGCGCACGAGACCGCCTCGAACCCGAAGGCCCTGGCCATGGTGATGG
>JBIOUU010000110.1:0-13242 GCA_044867345.1 Actinomycetota bacterium | reverse complement strand
GGACGATGCGGAAGATCGAGCGCATCGTCCGCGAGGAGATGGACGGCTCCGGGGCGCAGGAGATCCGCATGCCGATCGTGCTTCCTGCGGAGCCGTGGAAGATCACCGGGCGATGGCAGGCCTACGGCGAGATCATGTTCAAGCTCGTCGATCGGCATGGGCGCGAGCTGGGGCTCGGTCCGACCCACGAGGAGGTCGTGACGCCGCTCGTCGCCGGAGAGCTTCCCTCCTACCGCGACCTCCCGGTGAACCTCTATCAGATCGAATGGAAGTACCGGGACGAGTATCGCCCCCGGTTCGGCCTCCTGCGGGTCCGGGAGTTCCTGATGAAGGACGCCTATTCGTTCGACCGGGACGAGGAGGGGTTGCAGGCCTCCTACGACACCATGCTCCAGGCGTACCGGCGGGTGTTCGACCGGTGTGGGCTCACGTACGTGATCGTCGAGGCGGACCCGGGCACGATCGGCGGTGGCGTGAACCACGAGTTCATGGCCCACGCCGACGTGGGGGAGGACCTGTACGTCGCGTGCCCGAACGGCGACTACCTGGCCGACCTGGAGGCGGCGACGCCCCGTCCGCCCGAGCCCGCCGACACCACGGAGCTCGAGCCGCTCACCGAGGTCTCGACCCCGTCGGCGGCGACCATCGATGCGGTCTCGAGGCTGCTGGGACGGCCGGCATCGCAGATGCTGAAGTGCATCCTGTTCGACGTGGGCGGACGGGCCGTTGCGGTGCTCGTCCCCGGTGACCGGGAGGTGAACGAGACCAAGCTGGCGCGGCGGTTCTTCCCCGCCTCGGTTCGCCGGTTCGAGGACACCGATTTCACCTCCCTCGGCCTGGTCAAGGGCTACGTCGGCCCGCATGGGCTCCCCGACGACATCATGATCCTGGCCGACCACTCGGTCCGCGGGGGGAAGGACTGGGTGACCGGGGCGAACAAGTCGGAGCACCACGTGACCGGGGCCAATGCGAACCGCGACTTCCGGGTCGACGAGTACGCCGATCTGGTGCAGATCCGGGAGGGCGATCCCTGCCCGGCCTGCGGCCAGCCACTCCGCATCGAGCGTTCGATCGTGGTCGGGCACATCTACCAAATCGGCACGACCTACAGCGAGCCGCTCAAGGCGACGTTCGTCGACGAGGACGGCACGGAGCGGCCGTACGTCATGGGCTGCTACGGGCTCGGCATCACCCGGACCATCGCGGCGGCCGTGGAGCAGAACCACGATGAGCACGGGATCACGTGGCCCAGGGCCCTGGCGCCGTTCGAGGTCGTGGTGATCGTGGCGAACCGCGACGACGAGCAGGTCACCGCGGAGGGGGAACGGATCTACCTGGAGCTCGCCGCGCTCGGCGTGGAGGTGCTGTTCGACGACCGCGACGAGTCGGCTGGGGTGAAGTTCGCCGATGCCGACCTCATGGGTTTCCCCGTGCAGCTCGTGGTGGGGCGTCGGGGCGTGGACGCGGGGACCGTCGACCTCAAGCTCCGAGCGACGGGCGGGCGATCGACGGCGTCGCTTCATGGGGCGGGACCGGCCGGCGCCGACCTGCTGGCCGCGGCGCCGTAGCCCCGGTACGCTCGCCAGATGGCCCTCGCCGTGCCCGGCCCGCTCAGGGACTTCGTGAAGCTCCATCCTGAGGTCGAGGCGGTGCTGCAGCACGTCGGCCTTCGGACGTGGGACCTGCTCCTGATCGACCTCGAAGGCAACTGGGTCCGCGACGAGTTCCCCTCCGAGGCCCGGGCCGAGGCGGCCTGCCGTGCGCTCGGCATCCGGATGCACCGAGGATGGGACGATCCCCGGATGGCCAGGAGGATGGGCCGGCGGGACCACTGGAACAGGCCCGGGGGCCAGCGCCGAGCCCTCTGAGGGTCGCGGCGGCCCTTCGGAACAACCGGTTCGGTATACTTGAAGCGCAAGGGAGCGGTTTCACCCGGAAGTGGGCGCACGCCCACTTTCTTTTTCGAGGGGCGCGATGGACGTGGAGGCGCTGGTCCGGCCGGTGGTCGAGTCGGCGGGGCTGGAGCTGTGGGAGGCCACCTACCGCAAGGAAGGCGGCCGGATGGTGCTGCGGGTCATGGTCGACCGGGAGGGAGGCGTCGACCTCGACACCATCTCGGAGACCTCCGAGCGGCTGTCGCGACGCCTGGATCTGGAGGACTTCGGGCGAGGCCGCTACGAGCTCGAAGTGAGCTCGCCGGGCCTGGAGCGACCGCTCCGCCACCCGCGACACTTCGAGCGAAGCGTGGGAGCGAAGGTGAGGGTGAAGACGGTGGAGCCCACTGACGGCGCGAAGGTGTACGAGGGCGCGCTGGTCTCGGCCGACGCGGAGGCGATCATGCTCGCCACCGACGGCGGAGAGCTGCGCGTCCCCTACGAGAACATCGCCTCGGCGCGAACCGTGTTCGAGTGGGGTGCCGACAGGAGCAGACGATGAATCCAGACATGATCGCGGCGCTCCGGGAACTGGAGCGAGAGAAGGGGATCGCGTTCGAGACGATCCTGGCAGGCCTCGAGGAGGCCATGGCCTCGGCCTACAAGTCGTGGTGGAAGCAGCAGCACCCCGACCTCGAGGACGAGGGCTTCGGCGTGCGCGCCTCGATCGACCCCGAGTCCGGCGACCTCCGGGTGTGGGTCCAGGAGTTGACCGAGACCGAGGAAGGCGAGCCCGAGGTGGTCTCTGAGAAGGAAGTGGAGGTCACCGACGAGTTCAAGGGTCGGATCGGTGCGCAGACGGCGAAGCAGGTCATCTTCCAGAAGCTCCGCGACGCGGAGCGCGAGATGACCTACGAGGAGTTCGCCGGGCGTGAGGGCGACGTGGTGACCGGGATCGTCCAGGCGCAGGAGCGGGACCGCCGCAGCATGCTGCTCGACCTGGGGAAGGTCGAGGCCCTGCTGCCCCACACCGAGCAGATCCCCTCCGAGCAGCTCCGCCACGCCGAGCGAGTGAAGGCCTACATCACGGAGGTCCGCCGGGGGACGAAGGGTCCGCAGGTCGTCGTGTCCCGGACTCATCCCGGCCTGCTGCGGAAGCTGTTCGAGATGGAGGTCCCCGAGATCGAGGAGGGCATCGTCGAGATCAAGGAGGTCGCCCGGGAGCCGGGACACCGCTCGAAGATCGCCGTGGCCTCGCGGGAGCCGGCGGTCGACCCGGTGGGCGCCTGCGTCGGCCCCAAGGGCTCCCGCGTTCGCATGGTCGTGAACGAGCTCCGGGGAGAGAAGATCGACGTGGTGCCGTGGAGCTCGGACCCTGCGCAGTTCGTGGCGAACGCGCTCCAGCCGGCGAAGGTGAAGGAGGTCATCACCGACCCCACCACTCAGACGGCCATGGTCGTCGTTCCCGACTATCAGCTGTCGCTCGCCATCGGCAAGGAGGGGCAGAACGCTCGCCTGGCGGCTCGTCTCACCGGCTGGCGGATCGACATCAAGAGCGAGACGCAGCATGCCGAGGAGCTGCGCGCACCTCGCGCGGCGAGCCCGCCGGCCGAGGAGGTACCAACGGAACGCCGCGTCGAGGTCGAGGCCGAGCCCGCGGCTGAGGATGAGAAGAAGGCCGAGGCCGAGCCGCAAGTCCAGGTCGACAGCGAGCTTGCCTCGGTGGAACCCGCGCCCGCCGCGGTCGAGGAGACCGTCGAGGGCTGAGGCGTGGCTCCCCGCACGGAGCCCGAACGGACCTGTGTCGGCTGCCGAACGTCCGGGGGCAAGCACGAGCTCCTACGGATCGTGCGAACGCCGCAGGGCGAGGTCCGGGTGGACGCAAGCGGCAGGGTGCCGGGCCGAGGCGCGTACGTGCACGCCGATCGGGCCTGTGCGACGGCGGCGATCGCGCGCTGGACGCTGGCCAGATCACTTCGGGTGGGCCTGCGAGCGGAGGAAGCAGCTAGGCTAGGCGACGAGATCGAACGGGAGATCGAACGGGACGTGAGGCGATGAGGGTTCACGAGCTGGCGAAGGAACTGGGGGTGACGAGCAAGGATCTGCTCGCCGCCCTCGAGGCCATGGGGTTCGAGGGTCGGACGGCATCGTCCTCCGTCCCCGACGAGGCCGTTCCGCGCTTGCGAGCCTCGGGCGGCAAGGCCGTCCCGGGCGCCAAGCCAAGAGCGGCCCGGGAGGAGCCGGTGGCCAAGGTCCGGGCCAGGCCCAAGGCGAAGACCGAGGCTGAACCCGAAGCGAAGGCGAAGCCCGCGGCCAAGGCGACCGCCGATCGGCCCGACGGGGCGGCCACGGCGACGGCTGCCGTCCCCGGGGTCGCTGCGGCTGCCCAGGCGAAGCCGGCGCCGACGGCAGCGCCGGCCAAGCCGGCGCTGCCGTCGCTCAAGGTCGTACGAGGCTCGAGCGCGCAGGACCTGGCTGAGAAGGTCGGCCGGACCCCTGCCGACATCGTGAAGATCCTCCTGTCGCTAGGAGAGATGGTCACCGCAACGCAGTCGCTTTCGGACGAGGCCATCACGCTCGTCGCCACGGAGCTCGGCTACGAGGCCGAGGTCGTCGGCTTCGAGGAGGAGCAGGAGCAGGAGGAGCAGGTCGATGAGAGTCGCCTGCGGCCCCGGCCCCCCGTGGTGACCGTCATGGGACACGTCGACCACGGGAAGACCCTGCTGCTCGATGCCATCCGCAAGACCGATGTCGTCTCGCAGGAGTTCGGGGGCATCACCCAGCACATCGGGGCCTATCAGGTGCACGTGGACGGGCGGGAGATCACGTTCATCGACACGCCGGGCCACGAGGCCTTCACGGCGATGAGGGCTCGGGGGGCGCAGGTCACCGACATCGCCGTGCTCGTGGTGGCGGCCGACGACGGGGTCAAGCCTCAGACAGTCGAGGCCCTCGACCACGTACGAGCCGCCGGCGTGCCGATCATCGTCGCCGTGAACAAAGTTGACAAGCCCGAGTCCGACACCCAGCGGGTCCGCCAGCAGATGGTGGAGCTGGGCGTGGTGCCGGCCGAATGGGGAGGGACCGTCGAGTTCGTCGACGTGTCGGCGAAAGCCCGGACCAACCTGGACAGCCTTCTCGAGACGATCCTCCTGGTCGCCGACCTCGAGGAGCTGAAAGCCGACCCTGAGGGCCGGGCCCGCGGCGCCGTCATCGACGCGAACCTGGACAAGGGCCGGGGGGCCGTCGCATCGGTGCTGGTGCAGAAGGGTTCGCTCGACGTGGGGGACGCCCTCGTCGCCGGCACCGCCTGGGCCAAGGTCCGGGCTATGCTGGACGAGAACGGCCGGCCGGTGAAGCATGCTGGTCCCAGTAAGCCCGTACAGATCCTCGGATGGTCGGCGGTGCCGAACGCCGGCGACGACTTCCGCGAGGTCGAGGACGAGCGCGAGGCCCGGCATCTGGCGCAGGAGCGCGAGGCCAAGTTCCGGGCGGCCGAGCTCGTGACCAGCCGGCCTCCCACCCTCCAGGAGCTCATGGCACAGGCCCGCCAGGCCGAGGTCCCCGATCTCAACCTGGTGGTCAAAGCCGACGTCCAGGGCTCCCTCGGGGCCGTCATGGACGCCTTCCTGAAGCTGCCGCAGGACGAGGTCCGCGTGAACATCATCCACGGGGCCACGGGGGGGATCACGGAGAGCGACATCGCGCTGGCAGTCGCGTCGGACGCCATCGTCGTGGGGTTCAACGTTCGCCCCGATGCCAACGCACGGGAGCTCGCCGACCGCGAGGGCGTCGACGTCCGCCTGTACCGGGTCATCTACGAGGCCATCGACGACATCCGAAGCGCCCTCTCCGGCATGCTGAAGCCCGAGGAGCAGGAGATCGAGCTCGGTCGGGCGGAGGTGCGGACCCTGTTCAGGGTTCCCCGGGTCGGTGTCGTGGCCGGCTCGTACGTGGTCTCGGGCAACATCACGCGCAATTCACGGGCCCGAGTCGTGCGCGACGGCGTGGTGGTCTACGAGGGCCGGATCGGCTCGCTCCGACGGTTCAAGGACGATGTCCGGGAGGTGGCGGAGGGCTTCGAGTGCGGGATCTCGATCGAGAACTTCCAGGACGTCCACGAGGGCGACATCATCGAGGCGTACGAGGTCCGCGAGGTCGCCCGGCAGCTATAGGCGCCGCCCGGAGGGCCAGATGCTCGTTGCGTTGGAACGGTTCGACCTGCGGATCCCCGGATGCGGCTCGCTCAAGGAGAAGCGCCACGTGGTGAAGACGCTCACCGGGGGCATCCGGTCCAAGTTCAACGTGGCGGTGGCGGAGGTGGACCACCACGACCTGTGGCAGCGGACCACCATCGCCGTCTCGGCCGTCTCCGGCGATGCCTATCACGCGAAGCGGGTCATGCACGAGGTCGAGAAGTTCGTCGAGCGATGGGCCGAGGTCGAGGTCATCGACGCCGACCTCACCCTGCACGCTCCCGATGACTGAAGGGACCCGCCCCGGGAGGGTGTCGGAGGAGTTCCGGGAGATCCTGGCGGAGGAGATCCCCAAGCTGAAGGACCCCAGGATCGGTTTCGTCACCGTGACGCAGGTGCGGGTGACCCCGGATCTCCGGCTGGCCCGGGTGTTCTACACGGCCATGGGCGATGAGAAGGAGCGCAAGGCCACGGCGGCGGGTCTCCGCTCGGCCCGGGCGCACCTGCGCCAGGTGATCGGGGGCCAGGTCCGGATCAAGACCCTTCCAGACCTTCAGTTCGAGGAAGACCGGTCGATCGAAGAGGCCGACCGGATCGACCGGCTGATCCGCCAGCTGCACGAGGGGGAGCGGTGAGCGACCAGATGGCTCGCGCGGCCGAAATCCTGTCGGGCGCGAAGGAGGTCGCGCTGGCCTGCCACGTGAACCCCGATACGGACGCGCTCGGCTCGATGCTCGGGCTGTCGATCGTTCTGCGGTCGCGGGGGGCCGGCACCGTGTGCTCCTTCGCCAACGATCCGTTCGACATCCCGCGGTGGGCGTGGGTCCTCCCTGGCACCGACGCGCTGGTCCCGCCGTCGACGTTCCCCACGGAGCCGGAGATCATGGTGACCTGCGACGCCGCGTCCATGGACCGGCTGGGCTCGCTGGGCGCGAAGGCGGCCCGGGCCCGCGAGCTGATCTGGATCGATCACCACGTGAGCAACGAGGGCCTGGGGACGATCCCTCTCATCGACCCGTCGGCCTCGTCCACGTGCGAGATGGTCTTCCGGCTTGTCCGAGCCATGGGCGGTGACCTGCCGGACGAGGCCGCCCTGTGCCTGTACGCGGGGCTGGTGACCGACACCGGGAAGTTCCAGTACGCCTCCGTCCGGCCGGAGACGCTGCGGTTGGCGGCGGAGCTCCGGGAGCATCGGTTCGACCACACCCAAGTGGCCCAGGCCTTGTACGAGGACAACGCGACGGCGTACCTGAAGCTTCTCGGGGTCGCGCTCCATCGGATGACGCTGGCCCATGGGGCGGACCTGTCCTGGACGTACTTGACGCAGGCGGATCTGGCCGGCGCCGGCGTGCACCCGGGCGAGACCGATGACCTCATCGACGTGGTGCGGACGGCGCGTGAGACCGATGTGGCCGCGGTGATGAAGCAGCAGCGCGACGGCAGGTTCCGGGTCAGCCTCCGCTCTCGAGGGGGCCACGACGTGTCGACGGTCGCGTCGATCTTCGGCGGGGGCGGCCACCGCCTGGCATCCGGGTACACCTCGAACCACGGCCTGGCGGGGACGGTGGAGCGGCTGGAGGCAGCTCTTCGCGGCGAGCCCGTGGAGCCGTGAGCCCGGTCGAGGGGCTCCTGCTGGTGTACAAGCCGAAGGGCGTCACGTCACACGACGTGGTCGACGCGGCTCGGCGGGCCCTCGACACCCGAAAGATCGGGCACGCCGGAACGCTCGACCCCATGGCCACCGGACTCCTGATCCTCGGGGTGGGCCGGGCCACTCGGCTGCTCCGGTTCCTGGCCGACCTCCCCAAGACGTATGAGGGCGCCGGGCTGCTCGGGGTGGAGACCGACACGCTCGACGCCGAGGGCGAGGTGCTCCGTACCTCCAGCGTGAACGTCGATCGGGCGGGGCTCGAGCGAGCCATGGCGGCACGGGTCGGCGTATCCCTGCAGCGGCCTCCCGCGTATTCGGCGGTCAAGGTCGGCGGGCGCAAGTTGTACGAGGCTGCGAGGAGCGGGGAACCGGTGAAGGCGGCGGCTCGCACCGTTCGGGTGGACGCGTTCGACCTCCTGGCGTTCGAGCCGCCGCGGTTCGACTTCCGCGCCATCACGTCCGGTGGGACGTACGTCCGGGCCCTGGTTGCCGACGTGGGGACCGACCTCGGCTGCGGTGCCCATCTGATTCGTCTGGTGCGTACCGCCATCGGCCCGTTCAACCTGCGGAATGCCGTCGCCATGGGCGAGGTCGCCGACCCGCTCCCCGTCGAGGCCGCCGTCGGCCACCTCCCCAGGGTAGACCTCGAGGCCGAGGAGGCCACCGCGGCGACCCACGGGCGGATCCTGGGTCCGGCGGGGATCGAGGGACCGTATGCCGTGTTCGGCCCGGAGCGTGGGCTCATCGGCGTGTATCGCGACGATCGTGCGAAGGCCCGCCCCGAGGTCATCCTGTCGTAGGCTTCGACCTCATGGCCGAACGGGACGCCCGAGCCGCGCGCAAGAAGCTCATCTGGCGGGTCGTGCAGATCCTCATCTCCATCGTGCTCGTCGTGGCCATCTTCGCGTACGCGATCCCGAAGATCGCCGACTACCGGTCGGTGTGGCAGGCCTTCACCAACATGACCTGGCTCGAGCTGACGTCGCTCGTCGTGGCAACGGTGTTCAACCTGTTCACGTACTGGTGGCAGAACATGGCGTCGATCCCCGGGCTCGGGCTGTGGCAGGCGGCCGTGAACAACCAGACCACCACCTCCATCGCCGACACGATCCCCGGGGGCGGCTACATCGCGGTCGGGGTCGGTTACACCATGTACCGGTCGTGGGGGTTCCCGACCTCGGCCATCGCACTTTCGGCGCTGGTCACCGGGATCTGGAACGTGTTCATGAAGCTCGGGCTGCCGTTGATCGCGCTCGCGATCCTCGCCGTCCAGGGCCAGGCGAGCGGGGGGCTCGTCCTGGCGTCGCTGGTCGGGGTGGCCGTTCTGGCCGCCGGGGTCGTGCTGTTCGCGCTGGTGCTGTGGAAGAAGGAATTCGCCCGCCGGATCGGCGACGCGGTGGGACGGGCCGTCTCGTTCCTGCTGCGACTGATCAGAAGGCCGTCGGTGGGGCGCTGGGGAGAGGCGGCGGTCCGGTTCCGGCGGCAGACCATCGACCTGGTGTCCAAGCGAGGGGTCGCGCTCACCGTGACCACCATCGTGAGCCACCTGGCGCTGTTCCTGGTCCTGCTGCTGGCGGTCCGCCACGTCGGCGTCTCCGAGAGCGAGATCAGCACGGCCCAGGTCCTCGGCGTGTTCGCGTTCGGACGACTGGTGACGGCGCTCCCCCTCACCCCCGGTGGTCTGGGACTGGTCGAGCTGAGCTACATCGGTGGACTGATCCTGGCCGGCAGGGCACACGCCAATGTGCCGACGGAGGTCTTCCATGCCCAGGTGGCGGCGGCCGTGCTCGTGTTCCGGACGCTCACCTACGGTATCCAGATCCCGCTTGGAGCCTTCACCTACCTGATCTGGCGCCTCAACAAGAGCTGGCGCAGGCCCGTCGTGGGGGAGGCCGAGCCCGAGGCCGCCGCGCCCGTCGCACGGTTGTAGTTCGGAACGCCCGTCCGCCCGGCCCTAGGGAGGCGTTCCAGCGCCGACCGGTGAGCCGCGCATCCGCATGGCCACGTCGCGGATCTCGGTGGCCAGTGCCGCCGAGCCCAGCGCCACCCCGGTTCCCAGCAACACGCCGGCCACGACGTCGGACAGCCAGTGCGCGTTCAGGTACACGCGCGAGAAGGCCATCACGAAGGCGAACAGCACGGCGATGGCCTCCCACTTCCGCCGGCGCGGTCCCGAGGCCATGAGTACGAGCACAAGCGCGACCGCCGTGGCGGCAGCGGCCACCGCATGGCCGGATGGGAACGAATAGCCCGTGGTTGCCACGAGCTCATTCGGTGGGCGGCCGCGGTGGAAGAAGGCCTTGGCCCCGGTCAGGAGCACCTCGGCCGCGACCCAGGTGAGGATCCACGCCCCGAGGGCCCGCCATCTCCGGCGAAATGCCAGCCACAACGAGATCACCGCTCGGATGGGGATCGTCACGTATCCGCCGCCGATCACGTTCAGGGCTCGGGCCACCGCCGACAGGACCACGTTTCGGATGTCGTCCATGACCCGGTAGGTGGACTGGTCGAGGCGGCCGATGGGGGCGAACGTCGTCGCCGGCGCGGCCCCGGGAGGATGGCGCCCGACGCCGATGAACAGCAGGACCAGGAAGAGGAGCAGGCACAACGAATACAGGAAGGTCCGTCGGTGGTTGCTCAGCATGTGGCCTCGCCTATCCCGGGCAGGGCGGGGCCTCCGCTCCACACAGGATGAGCCCGGTCTCCTCCTTCGCCTGTTTCACCAGCACGGAGCGGGAGACGAACGACACGACCTGCTGAGCCTCGAGCGCGAGCGTCGCCGACGCCCCCGTGGCGAATCGGAACCGGTTGGTGACGCAACCGCCGGGGAACCGAAGGTACCGGTTGGCCTGGAAGATCGGCGGCAGGCTGATGGGCTCCTCGTAGACGCGGACGCCGGGGATGGCCCCCGTCCCCGCCGTCACCTCGACCGCGTTCGACACGTCGCAGACCTCGGTCAACGTGATCTCGAGCGCGTGGAAGCCTGCCCGGTCCGAGTTCAGGAAGAACTGGGCCGAGCCGCTTCCGATACGCGAGCCGTCGTAGGACCAGCCCGACGGGAACTCCGCGATGCAAGGAACGAGCGTGGCCGACGGCACCGCCTGGGCCGTCAGGATCAGCGCGTTCGTGTTCTTGGCACCGCAGGTGGGCTCCTGCGGGTACAGGCCCCCGCACGCCGGCACGAGCATGGCGGCCGCGCCCAGGGAGACGATGGCGGCTCGGAGCCGTCCCCGCGGCGTCATGCGAACACCGTCCAGTTGTTTACGACCACGAGGAGGGCTACGAGCGCGAGGAGGAGCACCCCAGCCGTCCTGACCACGCGCCGCACGCTCCATCGCTGGATGGAGACGGGTTGCCGATCCGGCGCCACGGCTCGAAACTCGCCCACGAGGTCCCGTCCATCCTGCTTGAGCATGCTCCGCAGTTGCGTGGGGCTGGCCACGCCACGGGCGGCCGCGAAGGCCTCGGCGATGTCGTCCTCGGTGAACCATTCGAGCGCGTGCTCGTAGACCCGATTGGCGTCGCTCTTCACGGCGAGCACCAGCATCATGTTCGCCAGGTCCACCGCCTGCCGCCACGGCGATGGCCGGACCTGGACGAAGAACACGTCGATCACCAGCACCTTGCCGTCCCGGACCATGAGGTTCGCCGGCTTGATGTCCCGATGGGCCAGGCCCTCGTCCCACATCTTCCGGACGATCTGCAGCCCCTCGTCGATCCCCGCGTCGTCGATCTCGGCATCACCGATCTCGACCGCCCCGTCGAAGAACTCCATCACGATCATGTATTCGCGCTCCGGCGTGATCTCCACCACGCCATACGGCCTGGGAGTGGGGAGTCCCTCTTCGTGGAGGAGGCGAAGCGTGTAGTCCTCGTACTCGACGAACCGGCGTACGGACTGGAAGGGGGTCTCGTCCTCGAGCGCCCCGTACAGGATGGACCGGCCCAGCTTGTACCAGCGGTCCGCCCGGACGTGGCTCTTCGCATAGAGCTTGGCGAACAGGTATTGCTCGGGTTCCTCCTCGGTGGCCGCGACCCGCAGGCGAAGCGGTGTCGATCCGCCCGAGCCTTCCAAGCCGACCGGCTTGATCTGGAGGACCTCGTAGCCCAGCTGGTCCTGGACGGCCCGGCGGATGGCCTCGCCCCGCCGGCCCCCGACGTCGAGGTGTGCGGCCTTCCCCTTCCGGTAGGTCACCGGGAACACGTCGTTCGGCGTGTACCAGCGGAACGCAACGAGAGGGATGGCGATGCCCATGATCGCGCCGAATGCGGCGTCGGTTGGATGGTCCACCGCAAGATACAGACGGGCGAACACGAGCGCGACGATCAGGCCGCCGACGATCCATTTCGCCAGCTCGCGCGGACGACCCGGGACGACGAGCGCGTACGTGATGCCGATGAGCGAGGCGGCCACTCCCACCAAGGGCCGGGAGGGCATCGAGTACCCCTCCCACGGCGCGATGATCGTGATGCCCTGCGGTCGGCTCCGTCCGAGGAGGATCGAGATCTGGTAGGCGACGATCTCCGTTGCCAGCATGCTCCCCAGGAACACGAAGAGGTGCCGCCAACGCCGGAAGCCGACGAGCGCCGCGATCGTGCCCCACCGGAGCGCGCGGATCGTCCACCTCGACGCCAGCAGGTTGACGAACAGGAAGACGTCCGTGAGTGAGTCGGTCCGCAAGTTCGCGATCCAACGCAGCCGCAGGGTGTCGAACCGGTCGAAGATCCCTCCGAGCGGCTTGAAGAACGCCACGCCGATCAGGACGCTGAGGAAGTACACCACCATGACGATCCAGAACTTGCCGCTCCGCCCGAGCTCGTGGGGGAGCGGCGGCGCTTCCCCGGAAGGTCGCCGGTGCCGCCGGCCGCTTCGGCCGGGCCCACGGCTTCGCTCTTCCGTCGTCCCGCCGACGGTCTCGCTGGTGATGTCCAATGATCGCCCGCTCGTCGAAAGCCCGACTCTACTCCAGGGCGTCCGGGATCCCCCGCTCGGCGAGCCATCCGGCGGTCACGGCGGCGGGTGCCTCGCCCGCGGCGACGTCGCGGTTCATGTGTTGCAGATCCTCGGTGGTCAGGGCGGCCGACACGGCGTTCGCGACCTCCGCCAGCCTGGGTCCGAACGTGGTCAGCGCGTCGGTCCTCACGATCGGGGTGACGTTCTCGGCCGGCTGGAGATGGCGGTCATCCTGCAACAGGACGAATCCGTGTGCGTCGATCTGCCCGTCGCTCGTGAACAGCAGGGCCGCCTGCACCTGCCCTGCCTGGAGGGCCGCGACGGTGAGCGCGCCCCCTTCGTCGAGCGGCACGAACGACTCGAAGCGCAGGCCGTACACGGACACGAGTCCCTCGAGACACAGGGGTCGCTCTCGGCACTCAGGCGGCCCGCCGAAGGCCGTCTGCCGTGCGATGGGGCCGAGATCGCTGATCGCGTTGAGGCCGAACCTGCTCGCTGTCTCTTTCGTGACCACGACCCCGTTCTGGTCCTGCGCCGGCGACCCGGCGAGGACGGTGAGTCCGCGCG
>JBIOUU010000109.1:0-2960 GCA_044867345.1 Actinomycetota bacterium | reverse complement strand
CAGGACTCCGGCGGTGTGACCCGCCGGGGCAACCGGTGAGCATCAGCCCTCCTCGCGGGAAGGCTCGCCGGCGCGCAGGTCGAGGAGCCGCCGGCCGGGAGAGTGTACCACGCCGGATGGTGGGGGCCGCTGGCGCCGGGGCCGGCCTCGTGCGCCGGTCGGCGACCTACAGGTACGGGACGAGGCGCCGGATGCGCTTCTCGTCCGCCGGCGCGATGGTCGTCTCCTTGCGAAGCTGCCGCTTCCGCTTGGAGGGCTTCCATTCGAGGAGGTGTTTCTTCCATCCCTTGGCGCGCATCAGCTTCCCGGTGCCCGTGGCCCGGATCCGCTTGGCCGCGCTCCGCTTCGTCTTGATCTTCGGCATGTCGTCCCGATCTCCCTGTGGTGGAGGCTAGCGCTGCTTGGGGGTCAGGATCATGACCATGTTCCGCCCCTCGAGCCGCGCGTGGCTCTCGATCGTCGCGATGTCCAGCATGTCTTGGGTCATGCGGTCCAGCAGCCGGCGGCCGAGCTCCGTGTGGACCATCTCGCGCCCGCGGAACCGGATCGTGACCTTGGCCTTGTTTCCATCCTCGATGAACCGGCGGACGTGCCGCGCCTTGAACTGGAAGTCGTGCTCGTCCGTCTTCGGTCCCATCTTGACTTCCTTGACCTGGATGACCGTCTGCTTCTTACGGGCATCCTTCGCGCGGCGGCTCTGCTGGTACTTGAACTTCCCGAAGTCCATGATCCGGCAGACCGGCGGCGCCGCCTCCGGCGCGACCTCGACCAGGTCGAGCTCCCGCTCCTGCGCGACCCGGAGCGCCTCGGCGATCGGCAGGATGCCGAGCTGCTCGCCCTCCGCGGTGACGACCCTGACTTCCCGAGCCCGAATCCCCTCGTTGATCCTGAGGTCCCGCTGCAGTGTGGAGATGCGCCTTACCCCCGTTCCGACCCAATGCGTGAAGTCACGGCCCGGGTCCGGATCTCGGCCGTGACCTCGGCGAGGAACCGGTCGAGGGGCATGGCCCCGACGTCCTCGCCGCCTCTCTTGCGAACGCTCGCGGTGCCCTCGCGAGCCTCGCGCTCACCCACCACCAGCACGTACGGCACCTTCTGGACCTGCGCCTCGCGCACCTTGTACCCGAGCTTCTCCGAGCGGTCGTCGAGCTCGGCCCGTACGCCAGCGTCGAGCAGACGTCGGTGAACCCCCGCGGCGTACTCCGCGTGCTTGGCCGAGACCGGGAGGACCCTCGCCTGGACCGGCGCCAGCCACGCGGGGAAGGCGCCCGCGAAGTGCTCGATCAGGATGCCGATGAAGCGCTCGAACGAGCCCAGGATCGCCCGGTGAATCGCCACGGGACGCTTGGGCCGGCCGTCGGAGTCGACGTACTCCAGCTGGAAGCGCTCCGGCAGCATCGTCAGGTCGGCCTGGACGGTGGCCATCTGCCAGTCCCGCCCGAGGATGTCCTCGACGTGGATGTCGATCTTGGGCCCGTAGAAGGCGCCGTCACCGGGCTTGAGGGTGAACGGCAGGTCGTTCGCCCGAAGCGCCTCCTCCAGGGCCCGCTCGGCCTGGTCCCACTGCGCGGCCTGCCCGAGGTACTTCTCGGGCCGCGTGGCCAATCGGAAGCGTGGCTCGAGCCCGAACGTCCGGTAGAACACCTGCACCAGCTCCAGCACGTCGGTGATCTCCGCCTGGAGCTGATCCGGCCGGCAGTAGATGTGCGCGTCGTCCATCGTGATCTGCCGGACCCGGAACAGGCCCGTCAGCGTGCCCGAGCGCTCGTTCCGGTGGAGGCGTCCCATCTCGGAGAAGCGGAGCGGCAGGTCCCGGTACGAGCGGAGGGCATGCCGGTAGGCGAACGTCGACTCGGGGCAGTTCATCGGCTTGAGGCTGAAGACCTGCTCCTCGGCCTCCACCTTGAACATGTTCTCCGCGTAGTGCTCCCAGTGGCCCGATTGCTCCCAGAGTCGGCGGTTGACGAGAATCGGAGTCGAGATCTCCTGGTAGCCGCGCGCGTCCTGGAGCTCGCGCGCGTATCGCTCGAGCTCGCGGAACACGACCATCCCCTTGGGGAGCCAGAACGGGGCCCCCGGGCACACGTCGTGGAACATGAAGAGGTCGAGCTCGCGGCCGAGCTTCCGGTGGTCGCGGCGCTTTGCCTCCTCGACGCTCCAGACGTAACGGTCGAGCTCCTCCTGGGTGAACCAGGCCGTCCCGTAGATGCGCTGGAGCATCGGGCGGCGCTCGTCGCCCCGCCAGTAGGCGCCCGAGGACGACAGAAGCTTGAACGCCTGGATGTGGCCGGTCGACGGCACGTGGGGACCGCGACACAGATCGACGAAATCCCCCTGTCGGTAGAAGGACACGTGCGCCACGTCGGGCGGCAGGGCCTCCAGGATCTCGACCTTGAACGGCTCACCGTGTTCGCGGTAGTAGCGGATCGCGTCCGCGCGTGACCGCTCCTCGCGAACGATCGGGTAGTCCGCCTTGGCGAGATCGCGCATGCGCTCCTCGAGGCGAGCGAGGTCCTCCTCGGTGAACGGGACGTCCCGGTGGAAGTCGTAGTAGAAGCCGTTCTCGATGGGGGGCCCGATGGCGAGCTTGACCCCGGGGAACAGCTGCGTGACGGCCTGGGCCAGGAGGTGAGCCGTCGAGTGGCGGAGCGTGGGCAGCGGCTCGGGCGCACAGTCGTACTCGCCCGCCCCCGTCAGATGCGCGTGTGTCTCGTCCGCCATTCCGCCCGCCGAATCTCTCCCTCGACCGTCCCGGTCCTCAAGAAAAAAGCATCACGAAGGTCACCCTTCGTGATGCTCTGCGAGCCGCCTCACTCTGGGTCGCTCACATCGTGCGTCGGGACACCCCTCGCGCGATGTCGTTCGTGGTAGGGACGGGCGGTTTCGAACCGCCGACCTCCTGTGCGTCAGACAGGCGCTCTCCCACTGAGCTACGTCCCTGGCCTGGAGCGCAAAACAGC
>JBIOUU010000108.1:0-4356 GCA_044867345.1 Actinomycetota bacterium | reverse complement strand
GCGGAACGGAGGTCGCGAAGGCGCATGGTCCCGTAGGGCATGTACTGGTTTGACACGGGGCAATACGCGACGCCGGTGCCCGTCTCACCCAGGAGGTCCACGTCGCGGTCGTCCAGCCAGGTGCAGTGGGCGAGCGTCGCGTCGGGACCGAGGACTCCCTCGGCATGCATCCAGGGGACGGGCCGAACGCCGTACGCATCCAGATAGATCCCAGGGTCGGCCTGAGGAGCGCAGCAGTGCGTGTGCCAGCGCACTCCGGCCGACCGGGCCAGCTCGACGGACCGCCGGAGCATGTCCCGGTCCGTGTACACGACGTTGATCGGGCCGGGCCAAATGGCCACGCGAGATCCGGCTGGACGGCGCCGCATGCACTCGGCCGTCATCTCGAGCTCCTCCTGCGCGGTGTACCGAAAGGAGGACGGCGGCAGTCCCTGAGCCCTCCCGACGTCCGAGATCGGGCCGGCGATGCCGCGGGCGACGACGCCTCGCAGGCCGACCGCCTCCATCGTGTCCGCCACCGCCAGGGTCGTGGAAACGTCCGCGCACCCGTACTGATGGTCCAGCATGGCCGTTGCTCCCGACCGGACGGCCTCGATCGCGCCCAGCAGCGCGGCGGCTCGGGTGTCCTCAGGGGTGATCGCGCCAGCGTACGGCCACATGAACTCGGCCAGCCACCTCCAACCGCCCAAGCCCTCGCCCAGCCCTCGAGCGAGGGTCTGGAAGAGGTGGTTGTGGCAATCGACCAGTCCCGGGATGACTGCCTTGCCAGAACAATCGACCGTCCGGACCGCCATGTGATCCGGGAATTCGTCGGACGTGCCCACCGCCACGATCCGATCGCCCGAGATGGCGACTGCCCCCGGGTCGATCACGCGGCGGTCGTCGTCGACGGTCACAACGGCGCCCCCGGTGAGGAGGTCGCACGCGGGCCCGGGGCCACTGAGATTCCCCGCCCCCGCGCCCATCCCGCGATGGTAGGCGCCGTGCGAAGACGCCTTCAAGCCACGGAGTATTCGACATTCTGTTGAGGACCGAATGGTGGCCTCCGGCCACCCGGCAAAAGGAACACGTGCCGCCCGAGCCCCGCCTCCGTACGTATACACAGGTGAGGGCGCAAGGCGCGGCCCCATAGTGGGGAGAAGGTTGACAAGCTGTTGGACGCTGCGGCACGATGCCGCAGCCAGCGAGGGGGAGGGGGCAATGGAAGAACGCGACCCTAGAGGGTTTGGGCTGTCGGATCGCTCGCTCACCGAGCTGCTCATCACCCGACGGCAACTACTGAAGTCGGCGGGGATGGGCGCCGCGGGGCTGGCTGCCGGGGCCATCCTGGCGGCGTGCGGCGGCGGGACGCCCACGGGAGGCGCCACCTCGGGCGCGAAGAAGACCGTGCGGGTTGGGTTCGCCTACATCGGCCCCGTCACGGACAACGGGTGGACCTTCACCCACGACCAGGGCCGGAAGGCCGTGGAAGCCAAGTTCGGCAGTCAGGTCAAGACGACCTTCGTTGAAAACGTCCCGATCTCTGCCGAGGCAAGCCAGACCTTCGAGCAGCTGGCCTCGAGCAACGACCTGGTCATCGCCAATACCGAATACGCGAACTTCCTCTCGGACGTCGCGGCGCGGCACCCGGACGTGCACTTCCTGGAAGCCGACGGGCACACGTACACCGACAACCTGTTCCCCTACTATGTGGCTCACCACCGTCCGAACTACCTGTTGGGGGTGGCGGGCGGGCTGCTCTCGAAGACGGGGAAGATCGGATACGTCGGCGCGTTCCCCACCGCCACCGCCTACAACGACGTCAACCCCATGCTGCTCGGCGCCCGAACCGTGAACCCCGACGCCACGGTGCAGGCGGTCATGATCAGCTCCTTCTTCGACCCACAGAAGGCCACGGCGGCGACGAACGCCCTCATCGACGGCGGCGCCGACTACATCTTCGCGGTGATGGACGAGCCTTCGTTCCTCCAGGTCTGCGAGAAGCGAGGGGTGTGGGGAGCTGCCTGGAACCTCGACATCCGGCAGTTCGGGCCGAACGCCTACGTCAACTCCTACCTGCTCGAGTGGGGCCCGTTCTACATCGAAGAGACCCAGAAGACCCTGGACGGGACCTGGACGGCGGAGAAGGAAGTCCATCTGCTCCCGCTCAACCTGGGGAGATGGGGCGACAAGGTGCCCCAGGACGTGCAGGACAAGGTGGCCGAGGCCAAGGCGAAGATCGATGGCGGGTTCAACCCCTATACAGGGCCGTTGACGGACAACAAGGGCAAGGAGCGACTGCCTGCCGGGCAGACCCTGTCGGACATCCAGGCGTACGGTATCGACTGGGCAGTTCAAGGCGTGACGGGGCTATAGCATAGGGAGGTGCCCACAGCCATCCCCAGCGAGGAAGGGACGGCGCCCGACCTGGCGCCCGCCGCTGGGCCGACCGACGGCTTGATCGTCGAAGCACGGGGCATCACCAAGAGCTTCGACGGCGCCCTCGCGCTCGACAGCGTGGACCTGGAACTTGCCCCGGGCGAGGTCCATGCGCTGCTGGGCGAAAACGGCGCGGGCAAAACGACGCTCAGCAACGTCCTGGCCGGCATCTATCGCGCCGACAGCGGGATCGTCTTCGTCGATGGCGTCGAGCGGCACTTCCGCTCGCCGGCCCAGGCCATCGCCGCCGGGATCGGCATGGTCCACCAGCACTTTCGATTGATCGAATCGGCAACGGTCGCCGAAAACCTCCACCTCGGGTGGGAGGACACGCCGATCCTGATCGGCAGGAAGACGCTGGCGAGGCGAGCGCGGCGTCTGATGGACGAGTTCCATCTTCGGGTCGACCCGGACGCCTACATCTGGCAGCTGTCTGTCGGCGAGCAGCAACGGGTCGAGATCATGCGGACGCTGGCCCGAGGAGCCCGTGTGCTGATCCTCGACGAGCCCACGGCCGTCCTGACCGCACAGGAAGCGCGCGAGCTGTTCGCGGTCATCCGGCAGCTCGTGGCCGGGGGCAGGACGGTGGTATTCATCAGCCACAAGCTCAACGAGGTCCTCGACGTGTCCGACCGCGTCACGGTCCTCCGCGACGGGCGAAGGGTGACCACCCGGCCAACGGCCGGCGCCACGGCCCGAGAGCTGGCCCGGCTGATGACCGGCGAGGCTCGGGAGCTTCGGGTCGAGGCGCACGCCGAGGCCGGCGGCCGTCCGCTCCTCGAGGTGGTCGGGGTGAGGGCGCGAAGTGCCCGCCAGCTGATCGCGCTCCACGACGTCAGCCTCACCGTCGGAGCCGGAGAGATCGTGGGCGTCGCGGGCGTGTCCGGGAACGGGCAGACCGAGCTGGCCGAAGTCGTCACCGGGCTTCGGAAGACGGAATCGGGCCGAATCCTCATCGACGGGGTCGACCTGACCGGAGCGGCTCCACGGCGCTTCGCCATGGCCGGGGTCGGCCACATCCCGGAGGATCGGCTGGGCGTTGGCCTGGTCCGGTCGGCCCAGGTCCGCGACAACGCCGTCCTTCGGTCGTACCGGCGCCCCGAGTTTTCGGGACGGTTGATCCTTCGCCGCGGCGCGATCGCGGACTTCGCCAAGCGATTGGTGAGATCCGCTCGGGTTCAGACTCGGTCGATCCACTCGCCGGTCGGCCATCTCTCAGGAGGGAACCAGCAGCGGCTCATCGCCGGACGGGAGGCCCTCCTCGCCCAACACCTCTTCATCGCGGCTCACCCGACACGGGGGCTGGACGTCAACTCCACGGCAGACGTGCGGAAGTCGTTGCTCGACCGGCGCGACGCGGGCGGCGCCATCCTCCTGATCTCCGACGACCTCGACGAGGTGTTGCTCCTGTCCGACCGCATCGCCGTGATGTACGAGGGCCGCATCGTCGGCGAGTTCCGCCGGGAGGAAGCCGATCGGGAGCGAATCGGCCTCCTGATGGGCGGGCACGTCGAGGCCGGACGCGAAGTCCCGGCCGAGGAGGAACTGGTCGCGGAGCCCAGCCTCGGATTGGTCACCGAGCAGGTCGAAGAGCTCAAGAGCGCGGAGCTCGCCGAGCAAGAGGAGTCGCCCTTCCTGTGATCGCGGTCGGCGCTCGTCGGTCTCGCCCCAGCGTCCGGTTCGAGCGAAAGCTGCAGGTCGGCCCCCGACGGGCGGCGCTGTCGCGTCTGACCGGCCTGCTGGCCGCGCTCGTCCTGGTCGGGATCCTCCTCGCCGCCACCGGGCGTGACGTCTTCACGCTGGGCAGGCATGTCTTCGATGCCACGTTCGGCAAGCAGTTCGGGCTGGAGGAGACGGCGGTGCTCGCCACCCCCATCCTGCTGGATGCCATCGCCGTGGCGGTGGCGCTGCGGATGCGTCTGTGGAACATCGGAGTCG
>JBIOUU010000107.1:0-2904 GCA_044867345.1 Actinomycetota bacterium | reverse complement strand
GGAAAGGCCGGGAAGGGGAGCGTAGGGGTCACAATGGCGTCGACCCGGTGCAGCACCCGCGCCAGGCTGCGACTCCACTGCTCGCGAATCTGGGCAGCCTGAAGATAGTCGGCTGACGTGAAGAAGGCCCCTGCCGCGATCTTCTGCCGGGCGCGGCGCCCGTAGTCCCGTCCGCGCTCGCGCAGGCGTTCGGCGTGCTGCGCGAACGCCTCGACGCGGTAGAGGAGCGGCCCCACGAACTCCAGGTCCCCGGCGCCCTCGAGGGTGACCTCCTCCAGCCGGACTCCGAGGCCTTCGAGCTGCTTGAGGGCGGCCCGCATCGACCGGTCCACATCCGGGTGCAGGGCCTCGTAAAAATGCTTCTGCGGGAGACCGATCACGAGGCCGTTGACGGGTTCCTCCAGCTGCGCCGCGAACGATGGAACGGGACGACGCGATGATGTGTCGTCCACGGGGTCGTGACCGGCCATGTGCTCCAGCAGCAGGGCGGCATCCGCGACCGTCCTGGTCAGGGTGCCGACGTGATCCATGCTCCAGCTGAGCGGGATGACGCCCTTGCGGCTGACGCGGCCGTAGGTCGGCTTCAGCCCCACCACGCCGCAGAAGCTCGCCGGCACGCGCACCGACCCCCCCGTGTCGGTCCCCGTCGCGGCGATCGCCAAGCCTGCGGCGACGGCATTCGCGGACCCGTTGCTCGAGCCCCCCGTGTACCGGGCGAGCGCCCACGGATTCCGGGGCGTGCCGTAGAGGTCCGTGGTCCCGCAGGCGAACTCGCCGGTGTTGGTCTTGCCGAGGAGGATCATCCCCTGCCGCTCGAGCCGGTCGACGAATGTCGCGCTCTCGGTGGGGACGAAATCGGCCAGGGCACGCGAGTGGGCGGTGGTCCGCACACCCTTCGTCCAGACGATGTCCTTGTGCGCGATCGGGAGACCGTGGAGAGGGCTCCGGCGATGACCGGCCCGCAGATCCCGCTCGACGGCGGCCGCCGCGGTCCGGGCCGTGTCAGCGCACACGGTCACGTAGCTGTGCAGGGTTCCGTTGAAGGTCGTGATGCGCGCCAGCAGGGCCTCGATGATCTCCGAGGGAGACACGGCGCGCGCCGCGACGAGGCGGCTGAGCTCGGTCAACGACAGAAAGCAGAGGTCCAGGTCAGGTCGCCCGGCCGTCCGGCTCACGGACCCAGCCCCGGTAGACGATGCTGCCGGCGTGCACGACACGACGTGGGAAGAGCGTCCTGATCACCCCATCGACCGGGGAGCGAATCTCCTCGATCGTGTCCCCCTCGAGCGTCCGGATCCGTCCCAGGTATTCGCCTTCCGCGACGTGGACGCTCGGCCCCACCTTGGGCTCGAAGACGCCGCCGTGACCGACGCGAAGGATGAAATCCCGGCGAAACAGCTCCTGGCGACCCTCGTGAAGACGTTCTGGCTTTCCCTCGGTCATCCCCAGAGACTTCATGATGTTCGTGACGCCGCGGAGATGTAACGCGACATCGTCCTCGTGGCAGGTCCCCAGATATCCGGCCTCTCCGGCGATGGCCGGGATCCCGATCTTGCTGACTTCGGCAAAGGACGTGCCCGTATGGCCGAACGGCGGCTTCATGACCCAGACCCGAGGCGTATCGTAGAGATAGGCCATTCGCTCCGACTGCCGGTCGACGTCCGCGGTCCCCGTCTCGTAGTAGATGGTGAACGGCTCCAGGTGCTCCGTCACATCTCCCCCGTGCATGTCGATCATGTGCGTTCCCACGCGGCGCACGGTCTCGAAGAGGAAGTGGACGAGCCTGGCGCTGGGAGACCCGTGGGGATCCCCGGGGAAGAGGCGGTTCAGGTTGAGGCCGTCCAGCGGCATGACGTTGGCCTCCCCGGCCTCGAAGCCGGGGACGTTGATCAGCGGAAACAGGACGACGCTGCCCCGCAGGCTTGCCGGCTCGAGCATGCCGCCGAGTCGACCGGCGGCCTCGATGGGCGGGTATTCCGACCCGTGAATCCCCGCGAAGAGGACCAGGCACGGCCCCGGGTCGCGCCCGTTGACCAGGACGACGGGCAGTGTCAGGGTGGAGGCCGCCGTCTCGAGCACCGCGACTCGCCCCTTGACTCTTTCGCCGGGCGCGGCGGCGAGTGGTCCGACGCTGATGGTCCGCATCCGTACCGAGATCGCCACGGGCCCTTTCCCCCGGGCGCCCGGATAGTATATATTGGCTCGGCTTTCGGCGACCGGAAGAGAAAGGGGCCTCGAATGTCAGCCATCCGCACCGACGATCGCCTCGAGTTCGTCGAGTATCGCGCCCGGACCAAGGACTTCATCCCGCTCTATGAGCCCGTCGTCACGGAGGAGATGCGACAGGCGCTCCTCCGCGGGTACGACGAGCAGCTGTGGATCCGTGGCTCCCGCACGTGGGAGTCGCAGGGAAAGAAGTTCGAGGAAGAGGTGTGCCGGTTCATCGGCTGCGACTACGCCGTGAACATGACGAGCGGGACCGCGGCGCTCCTGCTCGCGTTGAAGGCCTTCGGGATCGGCCCCGGCGACGAGGTCATCACGGTGCCCAACACGTTCCCGGCCCCCACGGACGTGATCATGTGGGTCGGCGCCACGCCCGTGTACGTGGACATCGATCTGGAGACGTACTGCATCGACGTCTCGAAGGTCGAGGCGGCCATCACCCCCCGGACCAAGGCCATCATGCCGGTCGACGCGCACGGGCATCCGGTCGACATGGATGCGCTCCTGGAGATCGCGCGACGGCACAGCCTCGCCGTCATCGACGACGCCTGCCAGGCCATCGGGTCGGGATACAAAGGACAAAAGGTGGGCGTTCGCGGCCACTGCGCCACGTTCAGCTACACGCGCAACAAGCCGATGACCTGTGGCGGCGACGGCGGTCTCCTGGTGACGAACGACCGG
>JBIOUU010000106.1:0-5380 GCA_044867345.1 Actinomycetota bacterium | reverse complement strand
ACGGAAACCCCACCCATGTGGCCCTGCACCGGGTGCTGGCGTCGCTGGACGGCGCAGAGGCCGCGTGGTCGTTCGCCAGCGGGATGGCCGCCCTGCACACGGCGCTGACCTCGGTCCTCCGCTCCGGGGACCATCTCTTGGCGCAGCGGACGATCTACGGCGGAACCTTCGCCCTGCTGACCAAGGTCTTTCCGGGCTACGGCATAGATGTCTCGTTCGTCCCTCCCGAGGCGGAGGACGTCGCAGCGGCCATTCGTCCGAACACCCGCGCGGTCCTCGTGGAGACCCTGGCCAATCCGACGTTCCGGGTCTCCGACGTGGCCGGCATCGCCCGGGTCTGCGCGGAACGAAACGTGGCCCTGGTCGTCGACAACACGATCCCCACGCCGTACCTGTTGCGACCGCTCGAGCTGCCCGGAGTCATGCTGGTCGTGCACTCCACCACGAAGTACATCGGCGGACACTCCGACCTGATCGGCGGGTCGGTGGCTGGACCCCGTGACCTGGTGGACCGCATCGGGCACCTGGCGAGAGACCAGGGCACCACGGCGGGGGCGTTCGAAGCATGGCTGGTGCTGCGAGGCGTCCAGACCCTTGCCCTGAGGATGGACCGGCAGTGCGCCACTGCCCTGGAACTGGCTCGGGCGCTCGCCGACCATCCCAAGGTCGCCGAGGTCGGGTATCCCGGGCTCCCCGGCCACCTCGATCACGACCGGGCCGCTTCGCTGTTGGAGGAAGGACGGTTCGGGGCCATGCTTTCGTTCTCGTTGGAGGGCGGATACGAGGCGGGCCTTCGGGCCTGCGACGCCCTGCGCGTGGCCCGGGTCGGTTCGTCCTTCGGCAGCCTCCGGTCGCAGGTGTGCCATCCCGCCACCACCTCCCACCGGCAGCTCTCCGCCGAGGAGCGACGCGCGGCCGGGATCGGCGATGGCCTCATCCGTGTGGCGGTGGGAGGCGAGGACCCGGAGGACCTTCTCGAAGACTTCATCCAAGCGCTGGAGAAAGCGTGACGCGCGGAAAGGGCGGTGGGCCCAAGCGGCGGGTGGTGGTCGTGTTCGGGGGGCGGTCCGCCGAGCACGAGGTCTCGGTGGCCTCGGCCCGGTCCGTGGTCGACGCCCTCGATCCGGAGCGCTACGACGTCCTCCTGATCGGCATCGACAAGCGAGGCCGCTGGCACATGATGAAGGAGCTGCCGGCCCCCCGCGCGACAGCGGGCGGGTTGCCGGGCGTGACCGGCGACGAGGGACCCGGTGTGTCGCTGGCTCGCGACCCGGAGGAGTCGGCCATCGTCACGGACCGGTGCGAGCGCACGGAGATCGACGTGGCCTTTCCGGTCCTCCACGGCCCATACGGAGAGGACGGGACCATCCAGGGCATGCTCGAACTGGCGGGCGTCCCCTATGTGGGCGCTGGAGTGCTCGGCTCCGCGCTCGGCATCGACAAGGCGATTCAGAAGGTGCTGTTCGTGACGGCGGGCCTGCCCGTCGTCCCACACGAGGTCGTGTACGAACGGGAGTGGGAGGAGGACCGCGAGGCGGTCGAGGCGCGGGCAGCCGGACTGGGTCTTCCTGTCTTCGTGAAGCCGGCAACCCTTGGATCCTCGATCGGCATCACCAAGGTCAGGCGGGCCGACGAGCTGCCGGCGGCCGTCGAGGAAGCCCTTTCCTACGCGCGCAAGGCGCTGGTGGAGCAGTCGATGGAGGGCGCCAGGGAGATCGAGTGCTCGGTGCTCGGAAACGACGACCCGGTGGCATCGGTGCCGGGCGAGATCGTGCCAGGCGCCGAGTGGTACGACTACCGCGCCAAGTACATCGACGAGGGAACCTCCCTCGAGGTCCCGGCCACGCTGCCGGAGAACGTGACCGAGGACATCCAGCGCATGGCGGTGGCCGCGTTCAGGGCGATCGACGCGGCCGGCATGGCCCGGGTGGACTTCTTCTACCAGGAGCCGGACCAGATCTTCGTGAACGAGATCAACACGATCCCCGGGTTCACCCAGATCTCGATGTATCCGAAGCTGTGGGAGGCCTCAGGCCTTTCCTACGCGGAACTGGTGGACCGTTTGGTCGAGCTCGCCATCGAGCGACACGGACTGGAAGCAAAGCGGGGCCGAACGCTCCCGGATTGAGAACCGAACCTCTGGGGCCGAACGTCTACAGATGCACCACCGGACAGGTCAGGGTGCGGGTGATCCCCTCCACGGCCTGGATTTTCGCCACCACGAGCTTGCCGAGCTCGTCCACGTTGCGCGCTTCGGCGCGGACGATCACGTCGTAGGGGCCGGTGACGTCCTCGGCACTGGTCACGCCCTTGATGGCCGCCACTTCCTTGGCCACCTGGGCCGCCTTCCCGACCTCGGTCTGGATGAGGATGTAGGCGTTGACCACGTTTCCCCTCCCCTGGCTCGGTGGTGGACCGTATCGTAGCGGCCTTTCGGCGGCGTCACATATCCTGGCCTGGTGCCGCGAGCGCGCAAACGCCGCAAGCCAGACGATCCGCTCGAAGCGTACCGGCGGATCCGAAAGCCGATGCCTCCGCCAGAGCGGGTGATTCCCGACAAACGGAAGAAGATCGAAGAGCGAGAGGCAGAACGCGAAACGCGCGAGGAGGCTCCCTGAGCCCATGTTCTCCGTAGGGGGCGGTCCGATGTTCCGCGACCGGGAGGAAGCGGGAGCCCGACTGGCCGATTCGTTGTCCGACCTCAAGGGACAGGACGTCGTGGTCCTCGGCATCCCACGAGGGGGGGTGGAGGTGGCGGCCGTCGTGGCGCGCGCCCTGGGCGCTCCTCTCGACGTGATCATCCCTCGCAAGGTGGGCGCCCCCGGCAACCCCGAGCTCGGCCTGGGAGCTGTGGCCGAAGACGTGGAGGTCCTGGACGAGCGGCTGATCCGCGTACTGGCGGTGAACGAGAGCTATCTTCGAAATGAGATCGCGGCTCAACAGGAGGAGATCGCCCGGAGGTCGACGGCGTATCGGGGCGACAACCCGCCGGTCCCCCTCGAAGGCAAGGTCGTGGTGGCCATCGACGACGGCGTGGCCACCGGAGGGACCGCCGTGGCCGCCCTTCGATGGGCCCGGGCTCGCGGAGCGGCTCGGGTGATGCTGGCCGTGCCCGTCGCACCGGCGGAGGCCGTGCACCGCCTGGAGCAGGAGGCCGACGAGGTCCGGGTCCTGGCCACTCCCGAGCCGTTCTATGCGGTGGGGCAGTGGTACGAGTCCTTCCCACAGATCACCGACGAGCGGGTCGTGGAGCTGCTGGCCGAATCGCGAGGCGCTCGGTGACACGGGCGTGATGCCGGCCCGACTGCTCCTGGCCGCCAGTCCGACCGCGCCCCCGCTTCCGCAGCCGCCCCGATACGTGGCCGTCCCCGAGCTGTTGATCGCGGGCATCCTCGTCCTCTTGGGGATCCGCTCACTGGCGAGATGGCTCCGGGTGGAGTTCGTTGCGACGTCCTGGCGGGAACAGGCGCTGTACTCCCTCCACGCGGCGGCTCGGGTGGGGCTGTGGTTCGCCTTCGCAGGGTTCTTCCTGGGGCTGGCCGTTGTCGATGAGCCCCGTCGCTTCACCTGGTACCTGCTCCTCCCGCTCGCCATCGCCGGAGTGCAGCTCGTCACGGCGGTCGCGTTGGGCGGGGGCTTGAGGACGACTCCGCTCGGGAATGGTCTTCGCATGGACCCGGCCCGCCACCCTCCCGGCCCGCTGGAGCCCGAGAAGCACGGACAGACGGCTGAACCCGGCCATGCCCAGCCCGAAGCCTCCGAAGTGGAGAGTGCCCGGCTCCTGGCGAACCAGGCCAGGCCGGCGCTCAGGGAGGCGGGATTCACAGACAACGAGATCCGAACCCTCGCCGACGAATACATCGCGCTCGACCGCGGGGAGGGGTTGCCCGAGTTCGTCGAATGGGCCAGGGCCCGAGGACGCCCCGTTCGATAGCATGGACGGGCCCTCGTCGAGGGCGCTCAGTACATCGCCATATTCGTCGTCGTAGCTACGAGCGAGGAAACCACTTTCGTGTACCGGTGGTGGGTGTTTGTCCATTTGGTCGGGGTGTTCGGATTCCTGGCGGCCCACGGTGTGTCCATGGCGGTGATGTTCCGGGTGCGCCGCGAACGCGATCCACAGCGAGTGAACGAGCTGCTGCAGCTTTCGGCCTCGTCGATCTCGGCGTTCTACTACTCGCTCGGCGTCCTGCTCCTGGGCGGGATCGTGGCAGGGTTCCTCGGGCACTGGTGGTCCCAGGCGTGGATCTGGGCAGCCATCGCCATCCTGGTCCTGGTGAGCGTCGCCATGTACGGCATGGCGAGACCCTACTATCGGCGGGTTCGGTTCGTGGCCAGGGCCATGGCGGACGGGTCCCAGGCGGTGAGCGAAGACCAATTCGCCGGGGTTCTCCAGGGCCCTCGTCCCGGTTGGATCGCCGCGATCGGAGGGGCTGGCCTCCTCGCCATCCTCTACATGATGATGTTCAAGCCGACGTTCGGGATCTCCACCACAAGCGCAGCGGCGCCGCCGGTCCCGGCCGGAAAGCCGGTGGTCCGAGTAACGGCGAAGAACAGCCAGTTCGACGCGACATCGCTTCGTGCACCGGCAGGCCAGGCCTTCACCATCGTGTTCCGCAACGATGACCCAGGGATCCCTCACAACGTGGCCATCTACACGGACAGCTCGGCGACCAAGCGCGTGTTCGTCGGCAAGATCTTCAGCGGACCGGCCACCATGGACTACGCCGTCGGCAGCCTTCCCGCCGGCAGCTACTTCTTCCGGTGCGACGTGCATCCCAACATGAACGGAACGTTCGACGTGATCGCCGCGTCGCCCACCCCAACCCCCTCGAGCTGAGCGAGGAGCCATGGGATACCGAACCATCGTCGTAGGCACCGACGGTTCCATCACCGCCACCACGGCCCGGGATGCCGCCATCCGGCTGGCGAAGCGGCTGCGGGCCCGGCTCGTGGTGGTCTGTGCGTGGGGACCGCCCCTCCTGACGCGGCCCGTTGCCGAGAGCCTGGTCCGCTACTCGCTGGATGCCGCCACTCGAGCCGGGGTCGACGCCGACGCCGAGATGGCCACCCGTGATCCCGCCGAGCTTCTCCTGGAGGTGGCCGAACGCCGGCAGGCGGATCTCCTCGTGGTGGGGAACAAGGGGATGGGTGAGGCCAAGCGGTTCCGGCTGGGCAGCGTCCCCGACCGGATCGCCTACTTCGCACCATGCGACCTCCTGATCGTCGACACGGCTCGGTACCAGACCGCCATGGGACGGGCCGATCGCGTGTACAAGGGGATCGTCGCCGGGACCGATGGGTCGCCCACCGCGTCGGAGGCGGCCCGCAAGGCGTTCGAGCTGGCCATGCTGGTGCGAGCCGAGGTGACCCTGATCTA
>JBIOUU010000105.1:0-3271 GCA_044867345.1 Actinomycetota bacterium | reverse complement strand
CTGTCGACGCTTCAGCGATCCTCCCGGGCCCCGGACGGGACCCCTTTGCACATCCGCATGGACGGCCCGGGCTTCGACGACCTCGACGTCCCCGACTCCACGAATCAGCCGAAGCTCCAGTTTTCGGTCTTCGTGCCCACGGCGAAGGTGTTCGCCGAGATGCGCCGGAACCAGGCCTCACTGGACCTGGCCGATCGCTACGCGGTGGCGGAGGACGACCAGGGGTTGGAACGGTTCATCTCGGCCACGCGCCGCCAGAACTTCCTGGTCCCTCCGCGGCGCCACCGCGCCTTCCCCCTGGTCGAGCTGGTCAGGGGCTGATCAGCTGTGGAAGTGCCCCATCCGCAGGGCGGCCGCGGCCAGCGCCGTGGCGAAGAGCGCGGACAGGAAAACGACGAACAAGATCAGCTCCATCAACGCTATCAACCGATCGCGCCATGGAATACGGTCGATCCCGCGCCCTCGAAGGCCGTCCGCGGCCGAAAACCGTTCGGCGAAGGACCGGCCGGCCCTCGTCGCCGCCCGGCGATCGTGAGTCTGGCGGCTCCACTCAAGGAGGCGCTCCCCGAGCGATCTTGGTTTCCCTGCCCCCGCAGGCGTAGGAGCAAGCCAGGCCGACCGACTTCCTTCTTCCTTCGCGATGATCCAGACGACCAGCCCCCCTACCGCTGCCACCATGAGAAACGCCCACACCATCACGGGGAAGATTCCCACCGAGACGGGCCGTCATGCGCCTCGGCCGAGAAAGGCGTGGGCTTCTTCTGGAACGAGCGCCCGGACGTCGTCTCCTCGGCGCAGTCGCTCCCGCACCAGCCGGGAGGAGATGGACGTCAACCCCGGGGGGATATCGAGGCGATGGAAGCTCGCTCGCCACGCGGGGTCGGGCAGGTCCCCCAGGGCGTCGCGGACCAACCCCTCTTCGCCGCCCCTCACCGCGTACAGCACGTCCGCGTGCTGGAAGAGGCGGCCCAACACGGCGTCCCGATCCTGGTACCACCTGGGGTCCAGGAGCTGGAGGACCTTGTCGGACCCCATCACGAGCGACAGTCGGGCCGGTGGGAACCGCTCCCGAACCGCTTCGACTTGGTCCGCCAGCAGTCCGTGCGAGCACAGCCCCACGACCGCTCGGGTTCGGGCGGCACAGAACCGCTCGAGCACGGCGATCCGATCGGCTTCGGGGAAAAGGGGTCCGGACGCCGGCCCCTCCTTGGGCAGCGTGCGGATCGAATACACCAGGACGGCCAGGTCGGCTCGTTCGAGCGCCGCCTCCGCCAGGGCGGCATGAGCCACGGTCATGGGGTCGAACGATCCCGCCACGAGGGCCACCGATCGCGGCGACGGGTCGATTCGGCTGGGGCGAAGGATCAGGCGGGGGCGCGACGCGACGCGCAGCTCCTCCAGCACGCGCTGGAGCGGGGACTCGCCCGGCATGACTCCTACCATGGCCCCATGCAGGACCCGTGGGCAATCCTTCTGGCCGCGGCGTCCGATCGGCGTTCGGGCGCTGCCCAGATCGCCCGGTCGGCCGCAGCGGCGCTCCGGGCGCTCCCCGGTGAGCGGGTGTTCGAGGCGGTGACGATCCTTCTGAGTGGCCACCCGTCGATGGCTCCGATGTGGCGGCTCGCATCAGAAGCGCTCACCGCCTCCGATCCCCGTGAGGGGGTTCGCTCGTTCCTCCACGATCTGGAACTCGACGCCCGCGCCTCGGAGGTGGTGGCAGCGATCCTTCCCGAATCGGTCCTGACCATCTCCCTCTCGTCCTCGGTGGCTCGGGCCATCGAGCGACGCCGCCCGGCCAGGACGATCTGCATGCGATCCGACCCTGGCGGCGAGGGACGGGGCATGGCCGAGTCGATCTCGGAGTGGACTCGTGCAGGGGTGCTGGAGGACGACAGGGCCCTCTCCGAACTGCCTGCGAGCGCGGTCGTGACCGGCGTGGACGCCCTCACGCCGGAATCCGTGGTGAACAAGGTGAAGACCCGGCTGCTGGCCGAGGCGGCGCAGAGAAGGGGCGTCCCCTGTTATGCAGTGGCCGGAAAGACCAAGCTCGTCGACCGCCCCTTGCCGGTCGTGGGGCCTTTCGAAGCCGTTCCTCTCGGCCTGTTCACGCGGGTCGCGCTTCCCCAGGGGCTGGTCTCACCGGAGGAGGCAGCCGAGGCCGCCCTCGCCGCGCGAGTGCACCCGGACCTCCTTCCCATCCTCGCGCAGTTGAGCCCTGCCTAGGCCAGGTCGCGCACGGCGTCGAGGAGCTCCTTGCGTATTCCAGTGACGAAGGGCGCTTCTTCCTTCGTGTAGGCCCGGGCTCTGGCGTCGCGAAGCCGCCGGAGGCAGTCCACGATCCGCGAGAGATCGTCAGCCTCGAACGCCAGGATCCACTCCCAGTCGTTGATTCCGAACGCGCTGGTCGTGTTGGCGAGGACGTCGGGGAACTCTCGTCCCAAGTCCCCATGCTCCCCGAGCAGCGCCGCGCGCTCCGCGGCTGGCAGCAGGTACCAATCGATCGTGCGGACGTATGGGTAAACGCAGACGTACCGCTTCGGAGGCTCCCCCCGGACGAACGCCGGCAAATGATCCTTGGCGAACTCTGCCGATCGGACCACGCCCATGAATGCCCATGCCAGGTCGAGGCGCCGTCCCAGCGCGCTCCGCCGAAACTCCACCAGGAGAGCCTGGAGATCGTCCGGGGAGTGGGCCACCCACCACATCAGCAGGTCGGCGTCCGGCCGGAATCCCACGGTCGAGTACACGCCTCGCACCGCCACGCGCTCCGACCACTCCTTCAGGAGGATCTCGGCCTCGTGGGCCATCTGGTCAACATCACTTGCGGGCCGGTCACGAACGTCGGGCGTTCCCCGGAACACCGGGTAGTACGCGTAGGTCAGCTCGTCCACGAGATCGCCTCCTGTTCGGTGTGGGCGGACGGCCGTTCCGCCGACACCGGTGCCGACTCGCTCCCGGCCACATGTTCCATCACCCGGTCCGCCGCCTGTCGACCCTGATGGATGCAGTCGGCGATGCCGACGCCCCGGAAGGCCGAACCGGTGACGAGCACCCCAGGGTTCCCGGCGAGGGCGGCCTCGATCCGCCCCACCCGCTCCAGGTGACCGACCTCGTACTGCGGCATCGAACGGTTCCACCGCACCACTCGGGACGCAGCGGGCGCAGAGCCGATCCCGATGGCGGAGTCGACCTCCCCCGCCACCCTGGCCACCAGCTCCGGATCGGGAAGGTCCAGGCTGGCCTCGTCACCAGCCCGTCCGACGAAACAGCG
>JBIOUU010000104.1:0-3070 GCA_044867345.1 Actinomycetota bacterium | reverse complement strand
CCGACAACGTCCGCACCAGCCAGAAGGGCTTCATGGTGACCACGGTGTCCACCCACTCGGCTCGCGCCATCAGCATGTAGCCCTGCTGGAGGCCCTGGGCCGTCAGCACGAGGCCCATCGTGGAAATCCCCAGCGTGATCAGCCAGAAGCTCCAGTTCCCGAGGCGGAAGCTCCAGAGCTCCCGCCCCCAGAGCCGCGGCCACACGTACGCCGCGCCGCCGATCGCCCACACCACGAACGTTCCGAACACGGTGAGGTGTGAGTGGGCGATGACGAAGTCCGTGAAGTGGGTCGGCTCCTGGATCGATCGGAGGGCCTCGGTCGAGCCCTGGAAGCAGCCGATCAGGTACATGATCGACCCCATGATGAGGAACTTGGCCGGCAGGTTCCGACCGAAACCCTGCCAGTGGCCGATCATCGTGCCGAAGAAGTTCTGGAGAACGGTCCACACCGGGATTATCAGCATCATGGACGAGACGATCGCGATGGTCTCCGCCCAGTCGGCGATCGGGCTGAAGAGGTAGTGGTGGATTCCGACGAAGGGATAGAAGAAAGCGAGCGACCAGAAACCGATGAGCGAGAGCTTGTGACTGTAGATCGGCGCCCGGATCGAGGCCGGCAGGAAGAAGTAGATGAGGACGTAGCCGGCTGGCGTGATCCAGAGGCCCACGACGTAGTGGATGTAGAGGCCGTGGAGCGCGGCGTTGTTGATGCCCGGCACCGTGTGGTAGGGCCCGATGATCAGGAGCATGAGGTTGATGCTCGTCCAGACCAGCGCGCCGATCAGGTACCAGAGGCTGACATAGAGCGGCGCCTGCCGCCGCCGGGCGATCGTCACGAGCATCTGGACGGCGATCAAGAACACGATGGCCGTCAAGACCAGGACGTTCGCGAGGGGGATCTCGCCCACCTCCCATCCACGGTTCCAGCCGAAGAACGACATGCCGACGAACGCGGCGGCAAGGTTCAGGTTCCAGACCCAGAGGATCGGGTAGCCCCAGCGCCCGTTCCACATGGGGCGGCCGACCAGGCGTGGGGTGATGTAGTAGGCGAGGCCCAGGAACAGGGTGGAGAAGGCGCCGAAGATCACGCCGTTGACGTGCACCGGACGGAGCCGGCCGAAGGTCGACCATGCCGACGTCCCCAGGAACTCGGGATAGTTGAACTTCGTGGAGATGAGCACCCCGATGGTCGGGGCGAACATGAGCCAGAAGAAGCCCCACAGGAGCCAGGCGCGGATCAAGCGCACGTCGATGAGGCGGTCGTTCGCCTGCGACGCGGCACTCCCCGGGACGACCGGTGTCATCCCCGTCAGGATACCCCGACGCACCGCGGGGCCCGGAACCCTCCCGCGTGTGGGAGGCATGCCGGCGGGGGCGAGACCAGCCGAGGGCCCGAGAGCGGCAGCCTACTGGCCGGCGACGGTCAGGCGAGAGATCTTCAGCGTGGGTGCGGCGGTCTGATCGCGGAAGGTGAGGTCCTGCCCCACCATCTCGACGTCCTGCATCATCTGACGGAGGTTGCCCGCGATGGTGATCTCCTCGACCGGGTACGTGAGCTCGCCGCCCTCGATCCAGAACCCGACGGCCCCCCGCGAGTAGTCGCCGGTCACGAAGTTCACGCCGAAGCCGATCAGCTCCGTGACGTAGAGCCCCCGGTCGACGGACCGAACGATCTCCGCCGGGGCCCAGGGCCCGGGCTCGAGGTAGAGATTCGTGTACCCCACGGTCACGCCGCCCCCGTCCTCGCGAGCGGCGTGCCCCGTCGCCACGAGCCCGAGCCGCCGCGCGCTGTAGGTGTCGAGAAGGTAGCTGGCAAGCACCCCCCGGTCCACCAGCACCGTCCGCCGGCTCGGCAGCCCTTCGCCGTCGAAGGGCCGGGAGCCGAGTCCCTTCGGCATCATGGGATCGTCCACGATCGTGACGCGGGGCGAGGCCACGGTCCGTCCGCGCTGGCCGATGAGGAACGAGGTGCCCCGGTAGAGGCTCGGTCCGGACGCGGCCACTGCCAGGCTCCGAACCAGGCTCGCGGCCGTCTCGGAATCGAAGACGACGGGAACCTCCACCGTCTTGCCCTTCCGCCCCCCCAGCCGGCGCACGGCCCGGCGCGCGGCCTCCCGGCCGATCTCCTCCGGGGACTCGAGGTCCGCGAGATGCCGCGCCGACGTGTACCAGTAGTCCCGCTCCATGTCACCATCGTCGGCGGCGACCGGCGTCACCGACAGGGCGAACGACGAGATCCGGAAGCCGCCGGCGAAGCCGCCGCTCGAGGCGTAGGCGACCCGGCCCTGACGGTCGTAGAACTCGGCCCCCTCGGAGTTGCGCACGCGCGCGTCGGTCTCGAGGGCGGCCGCCTCGGCCCGGCGCGCCCAGTCGATCTTGTCCTCGACCCCCATCGCGTGACCTTCGGTGTCCCAGATGTCGAGATCCGGTACCTCGCGCGCGAGCGCCTCTCGGGCGGGCAGCCCGGAGTACTCGTCGCGCCGGGCGACCTGTGCCAGCCGCACGCTCTCGTCCACGAGTCGCGCGAGCGCTCCCGGAGAGAGATCCGACGTCGTCGCCGACGCCGAGCCGGACTCGGTGAAAATCCGGAGCGAGCAGCGGTTCTCGCGAGCGTGCTTGAGGGACTCCACGGTCCCCAGCCGGACCTGCACGGTCTGGAGCTCCTCCTCCACCATGAAAGCGTCGGCCTCGACGGCCCCACCGGCGCGCGCGCGGCGCAGGAGATCCTCGAGCCGATCGAGCATCTCCGCCCCGGCCCCGGCGGTGAGGACCTGCCCGGCCACCCGCTAGACCTCCGTCCCGCCGACGGTGATCCCGTCGATTCGGATGGTGGGCAGCCCGACACCCACCGGCACCGACTGCCCGTCCTTTCCGCACGTGCCCACGCCCTCGTCGAGGGCGAGATCGTGTCCGACCCGACTCACGCGGGTCAGGGCGTCCGGCCCCGAGCCGATGAGCGTGGCCCCCTTCACGGGCGCGGTGACGCGGCCGTCCTCGATCAGGTAGGCCTCGCTCGCCGAGAAGACGAACTTCCCGCTCGTGATGTCCACCTGCCCGCCGCC
Source organism: Actinomycetota bacterium (assembly GCA_044867345.1). Taxonomy (GTDB): domain Bacteria; phylum Actinomycetota; class UBA4738; order UBA4738; family HRBIN12; genus AC-69. Next base: position 6 of record JBIOUU010000104.1, on the reverse strand, counting down.
GAACGC
>JBIOUU010000103.1:0-9388 GCA_044867345.1 Actinomycetota bacterium | reverse complement strand
GGCCGCCGCCACCCTGCTGGCGCTGTCGTTCCACGGCGGGGACGCCAGCGCTGTGTCCATCTACATCCTGGCCGTCGTCGCGGCGACGGCCGTCGGCGGGCTGTGGACCGGGCTGGCTTCGGCCGTCCTGTCGTTCCTCGGACTGAACTTCTTCTTCACGCCGCCCCAGCACACCTTCCGAGTGAGCAAGGGGGAGGACCTCGTCGCGCTGATCGTGTTCCTGATCGTCGCGGTGATCGTCGGGACCCTCCTGGGCCGCGCGCTCGAGGAGCGCAACCGGGCCTCACGCCGGGAGCGGGAGACGCGGCTCCTCAACTACTTCGCGTCCAAGCTCCTGTCCGGGGATCCGCTCGACCGGGTGCTCGACGACTTCGCCAACGCGCTCCTCGAGCCCTTCTCGCTCGCCCGGTGCGAGATCCACGTGCGAGCCGACGACCTCGCCCTGGACGGAATAGCCGAACGCTCCGACGTCACGGAAGGAGTGGAGGAGGCGGTGCCGCTCCTGGTGGGGAAGGTGGAGCTCGGGACGCTCATCGCGGTCCGCCGGGCGGGCCTGGACCCCCCGGTCGGGGACGACCGCGCGCTCCTGGAGGCCTGCGCCAAGCAGGTGGCCGTAGCGGTGGAGCGCACCCGCCTGGACAAGCAGGTGGAGGGAGCTCGCCTGGACGCCGAGACCAACCAGCTGCGCGCCGCGATGTTCTCCTCGGTCACACACGACCTCCGGACTCCACTGGCCTCCATCAAGGCCGGGGTCACCAGCCTGCTGGACGAAGGTGTTGCGCTTCAGCCCGAGCACCGGCGAGAGCTGCTACGCAACATCCTCGAGGAGACAGACCGGCTGAACCGCTTGGTCGGCAACATCCTCGACCTGGCCAGGGTCCGGGCCGGTGCGCTGGTCCCCGTCAAGCAGCCCACCGCGCTCAACGACTTGATCGAGTCCGTGCTGCATCGGATGAAGCCGACACTGTCCCGGGTGCGCGTCCGTACCCTGGTGCGATCGGACCTCCCGGAAGTGCCGGTGGATCCGGTGCAGATCGACCAGGTCCTGTCGAACCTTCTGGAGAACGCGGCACGATTCTCGCCTCCGGGGGGCGAGATCCTGCTGTCCGCCTCCCCATGGCAGCGGTCGGTACGGGTCCGGGTGGCGGACCAGGGACCGGGCATTCCGGCCGGTGAGCGAGAGCGGGTTTTCGAGCCGTTCTTCCGTCACGACGATGGCGAGGCCCGGACCGGCACCGGCCTGGGACTGGCCATCGCTCGCGCGGTCGTGCTTGCGCACGGCGGGCGCATCTGGATCGAGGGATCGCCCGCAGGTGGCACCGCGGTGGTGTTCGAGCTTCCCGTGGGCGACGCGCGGCCGGTGAGGCAGAAACCCTCGTCGTGACCACCATCCCGGAGGTCGGCGACGAGCCGCCGATCTGCCCGTTCGCCGAGCGCTCCGAGCCGTCCAACTAGAATCGCCGTTCGTGGCCACGCATGTCGGACGCCGTCCCGTCACCGGGGGGTTGCTGAAGCGCCTCCTGGTCGGGCGGGCTCTGGCCACCCACATGCAAGAGCACCAGCTCCTCCCGAAGTCCCTGGCCCTGCCTGTGTTCTCCTCCGATGCCCTGTCCTCGGTGGCCTACGCCACCGAGGAGATGATGCTCGTGCTTGTAGCCGCGGGCGCCAGCGCCCTGTCCCTGAAGCTCCCCATCGCCCTGGCCATCGCGGCGCTCATGGTCATCGTGGTCACGTCGTACCGCCAGACCGTCCGGGCCTATCCGCGGGGAGGCGGCTCCTACATCGTGGCCCGGGAGAATCTGGGGACCATCCCGGGACTGGTCGCCGCCGCGGCCATCCTCACCGACTACGTCCTGACGGTCGCGGTCAGCGTCACCGCGGGGACCATCGCCATCACCTCGGCCCTTCCGACGCTGACCGAGCACAAGGTCGGTCTGGCGCTCCTCCTCGTCGCGTTCATCACCCTCGTGAACCTGCGAGGCGTTCGAGAGGCGGGGACGTTCTTCGCCCTGCCGACCTATGGGTTCGTGGCCATGGTGCTGTTCACGCTGGCCGTGGGCCTGGTGCGCTGCCTCGGCGGTTGCCCCGTCGCATCGACCTCCACGCTGCTGCTCGAACAGGAGGCCGGGCTCACGCTGTTCCTGGTGCTGAAGGCGTTCGCCTCGGGCGCCACGGCCCTGACCGGTGTGGAGGCCATCGCCGACGGCGTGCAGGCGTTCCGCCGTCCTCAGAGCCGGAACGCGGCCGCCACGCTCAGCATCATGGCCGTGATCAGCATCACGATGTTCATCGGCATCACCGTGCTCGCCCGGCTGCTCGAGGTCCGCGTCACCCACGAGATCGCGGCATCGAAGTCCGTCCTGGCCCAGATCGGGCAGACGGTGTTCGGGGAACACGATCCGCTGTTCTACCTGCTGCAGGTATTCACGGCGGGGATCCTCGTGCTCGCTGCGAACACGTCCTTCCAGGACTTCCCCCGCCTCTCGTCGATCCTGGCCAGGGACCGGTTCATGCCGTCCCAGTTCCGCAACCGCGGCGACCGCCTCGTGTTCTCGAACGGCGTGCTGGTCCTGGCCGGGCTGGCCTGCCTCCTCGTGTGGGTGTTCGACGCCAACCTGACCCGGCTGATCCAGCTCTACGTGGTCGGCGTCTTCACCGCGTTCACCCTGTCCCAGGCCGGGATGGTGGTCCGGTGGATCAGGATCAAGGGATCCAAGTGGCAGCGCAGCGCGATCATCAACGGCGTCGGGGCCGCAGCGACCGGCATCGTCCTGGTCATCGTGACCATCACGAAGTTCCGCGGTGGCGCGTGGATCGTGATTTCCGCCATCCCCGTGATCGTCCTTTTCTTCCTCGCCGTCCACCACCACTACGTCCGTACCGGGGCGGCCCTCCAGGCCGGGGGCCTGTCGGCGAAGAAGGAGGCGCGGAACACCTTTGTGGTGGTCGTCTCCGACCTCGGCCCGGCCACGGTGGATGCGGTTGGCTACCTTCGGGCCGTTCGACCGGAGCGGGTCCGGCCCCTGTGGGTGGGCCCGGCTGCAGCGTTCCCGGCGGCCGCGTCCGAGTGGAAGCTGCGCTGCCCTCGCCTGGGAACCCTGGAGCTCCTGCCGGACGCCGACGAGCACCTCGTCCGGGAGCTCCGTCGTTATCTGCATTGGATGGATCGTGAGCCCGGGGACTTCGTGACCGTGGTGCTTCCCGAGCTCCTGTCCGGGCGGTCCTGGCTCCAGTTCGTTCGCAATCGGTCGGCGCTCCTGATCAAGACCTCGCTGCTGTTCGAGGAGGGAGTCGTGGTCACCGATGTCCCGCTGCTTCCCGAGGAACGGCTCGCCGCCGAGGCGCATGCCGAGCGTCCGGTCGAACCCGAGCGGAACGTGGTGGTGATCCCGGTGTCCGCCGTGCACGACGCCACGGTCAGGGCGGTGGTGTACGCGAAGTCGCTCAAGCCGGCGGCCATCGAGGGCCTGTTCTTCATGACCGACCCGGAGGAGACCGGCCCGATCGTCGATGCCTGGCACGACCGCGGGATCGACGTCCCGCTCATCCTGGCCGAGGCTCCCTTCCGGAACCTGGGGGAGCCGCTCCTCGACGAGATCAGGAAACACACGGGCCGGGGCGACACGGTCGTCACCGTCGTCCTGCCGGAGCTGATCGCCGCGCACTGGTGGGAGAACCTGCTGCACAACCAAACCGCCTTCTACTTCAAGCGGCTGCTCCTGTTCGAGCGGGACGTGGTCGTGACCAGCGTCCCGGTCCACCTCCGGCGATCGGCGGAGCGAGGCCTGGCTCCGGCCGTGTCAGCATAGGGTCGGTATCGATGTCCCAATCCACGATCCCCCGAACGGCGACCGTCGGCGGGCTGCTGAAGCGGATCCTGGTCGGGCGCCCGATGGCGTCCCACCAGATCGAGCACACGCTGCTGCCGAAGGTGTTGGCGCTTCCGGTGTTCTCCTCGGACGCGCTCTCCTCGGTCGCGTACGCGACCGAGGAGATCCTCCGAGTCCTGCTCGGGGCGACCGCGGCGGCGCTCGCCTATCGATACGTGATGCCGATCGCCATCGCCATCGCGACGCTCATGCTGATCGTGGTGGCGTCGTACCGACAGACCGTGCGGGCCTACCCGAACGGAGGCGGCGCCTACATCGTGAGCAAGGAGAACTTGGGGACCTTGCCCGGGCTCGTCGCGGCGGGGGCGCTCCTCATCGATTACGTACTCACCGTCTCGGTCTCGGTGGTCGCCGGCGTCTTCGCCTTGACCTCGGCGGCGACGGAGCTCCTGCCGTTTCGGATCGAGCTCTCGATCGGGTTCGTCCTGTTGATCACCCTGGCCAACCTGCGGGGAGTGCGCGAATCCGGCACGCTCTTCGCCTTCCCGACCTACGCCTTCATCGCGTCGATCATCACGATGATCGGCGTGGGCCTCTTCCGGTGCCTCGGCGGATGCCCGTCCGTCGCGCCGATCGCCCCGCCGGCGGTCGACCTGGCCAGGGTGGCCGGCCCGGTCGGACTGTTCGTCATCCTGCGAGCCTTCTCCTCGGGCTCGACGGCCCTCACCGGCGTCGAGGCCATCTCGAACGGCGTGCCCGCCTTCCGGCGGCCGCAGGCCAAGAACGCCGCCGACACCCTGGCCACCATGGGGACCATCGCCATCACGATGTTCCTCGGCATCTCCTTCCTGGCAAGCCGGATGCACGTGACGGTGAGCGATGCGCGGTCGGTAGTGGCCCAGATCGCGCATGCCGTCTTCGGAGGCGGGTTCCCCTTCTACGCGGTCCAGATCTTCACGACGGCGATCCTGGTCCTGGCGGCGAACACCTCCTACCAGGACTTCCCTCGGCTCTCGGCCATCCTCGCGCGCGACCGGTTCCTGCCGAGGCAGTTCGCCAACCGGGGCGACCGGCTGGTGTTCTCCAACGGCGTCGTGGTCCTGACCGCCCTGGCCTGCCTGCTGATCCTGGTGTTCGACGCCGACCTCACCCGCCTGATCCAGCTGTACGTGGTGGGCGTCTTCACGTCGTTCACGTTGTCGCAGACCGGCATGGTCCGCCACTGGTTGAAGGAGAAGCAGAGGGGGCCGAGCGCGGCCCGGGGCTGGCGCCGCTCCATCGTCATCAATGGGATCGGGGCGACCGCCACGGCCGTGGTCCTCTGCGTCGTGACGTACACGAAGTTCAAGCACGGGGCGTGGATCGTGATCGCGGCGATGCCGTTCATCGTGATGATGTTCCTGTCCATCCACCGGCACTACGACGCCGTGCTGGGTGAGCTCCGGCGGGGCCGGGTGCGAGCCGGCGAGGTGGGCGTCAACCACATCGTGCTGCTGGTCCTTGACCTCGACGTCGCCGCGGCGGAGGCGGTGGGGGCGATCCGCTCGATCCGACCCACCGAATGGCGGGTCGTGTACCCCTCGAACGAGGGCATCCCGGCGGAGCTCCGGGACCGATGGCGCGAATTCTCGATGGGTGCTCCCGACCTCGAACCGCTCCCCGTCCCCGACGGGGATCTCCTCGAGGCCGTTCGAGGGTACGTTCGGAGGATCGATCGGGGGCCCAACGACTTCGTGAACGTGTTCGTCCCCGAGGTGGTTCAGGAGGGCCTGGCTGCCTACCTGATCCGGCGACGAGCCCTCGTGCGACTGAAGGCGGGTCTGCTCCGGGAGCCCAACATCGTGGTCACCGACGTGCCGGTGTTCGTGGAGGATGGGCGGCCGGCCGGCGTGGACGGCCGGCCGCTCATCCCCACCCGGACCGTGGCGCTCGTGTTCGTCGCGGGAGTACACGACGGGACGCTCCGGGCCCTGAACTATGCGGCGTCGCTCGAGGCTTCGGAGACCCGGGCCGTGTACTTCGACCTCGATCCGGAGGCCTCCCAACGGATGCAGGAGGAGTGGGGGGAGCGGGGCTGCCAGATCCCGCTCGACATCGTTGAGGCGCCGTTCCGCGACCTCACCGGCCCCATCCTGGAGGAGGTCCGCCGGTTCACGACGCGGCCCGACACCCTGGTGATGGTGGTCCTTCCGGAGTTCGTGGTCCGAAAGTGGAGACACTGGCTGCTGCACAACCAGGCGGCGCTGTTCGTCAAGCGCCTGCTGCTGTACGAGCCTCGGGTGATCCTCTCGAGCGTGCCCTTCGCCCTGGAGGAGGCGTGATGGATCGCGATGCCGCCATCGAGCTGTGCAGGACCAAGGCCGAGAAGGAGACGACCGTCCGCCACCTGACCTCGGTCGAGGGCGTGATGCGCGCACTGGCTCGCCGGTTCGGGGAGGACGAGGACCTGTGGGCCTTGACGGGGCTGTTCCACGACCTGGACCAGGACCAGACCCAGGACGACCCGGACCGCCATGCCTACCTCGCGGCCGAGTGGCTCCGAGAGGCCGGGGTGGACGAGCGCGTGGTGAACGGCGTCCTGGCCCATGCGCACGAGCAGTTCCGAACCGACCGCATGTCCAAGGCCGTGGTCCATGCGGACGCGGTGGCCGGGCTGCTCGTTGCCGCAGCGCTCGTGCGGCCGGAGAAGGCCGTGGGCATGAAGGTGTCCTCGGTCAAGAAGAAGCTGAAGGAGAAGGCGTTCGCCCCGGGCGTGAACCGCGATGAGGTCACCTCGGTCGAGGGGTCGATCGGCCTTGCCCTCGACGAGTTCCTGGCGGTGGGGATCGAGGGGCTCCAGTCGGTCGCGCCCGAGATCGGACTCGCGCCCTGAGGGCTCATCGGGAGGCCGGCTGCTGCTCCTCGGCTCGCCCCTCCGCGTCCTCCGCCGGCGGAAGCGGGTGCGTCCGCAGGTAGCGGACCCGCCGCCACGCCCACCACCCGACGAGGGCCACCACGAGCACGGCGATGACCCAGGACACGGGCCGCAGGAACCGCTCGACCTCATCCCACCGTTCCCCCAGCTTGTAGCCGAGGAACGCCAGCCCGAACGTCCACGGCAGGCACCCGAGCACCGTATACAGGCTGAACTTCCAGACGTTCATCCGGGCCACGCCCGCGGGGAGGCTGATGAACGTTCGAACCACCGGAAGGAGACGGCCGAAGAAGACGGCCTCATGTCCGTATCGGTCGAACCAGGCGTGGGCCCGGTCGATCTCGTGGGGCCTCAATAAGAGGTATCGGCCCCACCGGTCCACCAGGGGCCGGCCTCCTGCGTAGCCGGCCCAATAGGCCAGCCAGGAGCCGACCAGGTTGGCCACCGCCCCGACGAGGGCCACGGCCACCAGGTCCAGCTGATGTTCGGGGGCAAGGAACGGCGCGGTGACCAGGGCCCCTCCGAACAGCATCGTGACCTCGCTGGGGATGGGCACGCAAGCCGATTCGAGCACCATGAGCAGGAAGATCGCTGCGTAGCCGTACTTCGCGATCTCCTCCGTGACGAGTTGGCCGAACAGGGCGAGCACGGTCCGACTCCGAAGGCCCGGGAATGCAGCGAGGGTATCACCGCGTTCCAAGGAGCCGGTGAGGCAAGCGCCTCCCGCCGGGGCCCGCCGGGCCGGAGCATCCCCGGCCAGCGGGTATGGGCTGGTACCCTGCGCCCGGAGGCGGCTCTTCCGTCCGCCGTGCCTCCTCCCCTTTATGACGATGAAGAGATGGTTGCTGCTATGACGAAGACGCTGGTGGTCGTGGAGTCGCCCACCAAGGCCAAGACCCTGGAACGCTACCTGGGCCCCGAATACACAGTCCGGGCCTCCTACGGGCACATCCGCGACCTCCCCAAGAGCAAGCTCGGCGTGGACACCGAGCGTGAGTTCGAGCCGGAGTACGTGGTTCCGGAGGACTCGGAGAAGCACGTCAGGGCGCTCCGGGCCGCCCTGAAGAAGGCCGAGGACCTGGTCCTGGCCACGGACTTCGACCGGGAGGGCGAGGCCATCGCCTATCACGTGGCCGAGGTCCTGAAGGTAAACCCCGCCGCGGCCAAGCGGGTCACGTTCACCGAGATCACCCGGGACGCGATCCTCGAGGCCTTCCAGAGCCCCCGGGCCATCGACCTCCGCCTCGTGGAGGCCCAGCAGGCCCGCCGGATCCTGGACCGGCTGGTCGGCTATCGGCTCTCCCCGGTCCTGTGGAAGAAGGTTCGGCCGGGCCTGTCGGCCGGGCGGGTGCAGTCGGTGGCCCTGCGGCTCATCGTCGATCGGGACCGGGAGATCGCCGCCTTCGTCCCGGTCGAGTACTGGAGCGTCGACGTCCGCCTCACGCCGGAAGGCGACGAGGCCCCCTTCCTGGCTCGCCTGATCGAGATCCCCAAGGGCAAGCTGGCGACCTCGCCGGACAAGAAGGGCATCACCCTCGCCGCGGAAGCAGACGCCGCCCTCCACGCCGACCGTCTGCGGGATGCGGCGTACCGGGTGCGCGAGGTCCGGGAGAAGGAGGTCAAGCGCAACCCCGCCCCGCCGTTCACCACCTCGACGCTCCAGCAGGAGGCCGCTCGCAAGCTCGGGTTCGGCGCCAGACGGACCATGCGCCTGGCCCAGCAGCTCTATGAGGGGATCGAGCTCACCGGCGAGGGCCGCGTGGGGCTGATCACCTATATGCGAACCGACTCCACCACCATCGCCGAGTCGGCCCTCCGGGAGATCGCCGAGGTGGTGAAGACGGAATTCGGTGCCGCGTACGCGCTGAAGCAGCCGCGAAGGTACAAGACCAAGCAGCGTGGGGCTCAGGAGGCCCACGAGGCCATCCGGCCCACGTCGGCCATGCGGACGCCGGACCGGGTGGCCGGGGCCCTGGACAAGGGCCAGTTGGCGCTGTACCGGCTGATCTGGCAACGCACCGTTGCCTCGCAGATGGCCGAGGCTCGGTTCGACCAGGTGTCGGTGGACGTCGAGGCTGCGGCCGCTGACGACCGGTATCTGCTCCGCGCCACCGGCCAGACGTTGAAGTTCGACGGGTTCCGCCGTGTGTACTTCGAAGGGCGGGACGACGCGGCCGACGAGGACGCCGAGTCGGCGCTCCCGCGCCTGACCGCCGAGCAGATCCTCCGCCTCCTCGAGGTCCTGCCCGAGCAGCACTTCACGCAGCCGCCTCCTCGATTCACGGAGGCGTCCCTGGTGAAGGCCCTCGAGGAGCTGGGGATCGGCCGGCCCTCGACCTACGCCTCGATCATCTCCACGCTCCAGGACCGGGGGTACGTCCGGCTGGAGGAGCGGCGGTTCTTCCCCGAGGACGTCGGCGAGGTCGTGACCGACCTGCTGAAGGAGTTCTTCCCCGACGTCGTGGACGTGAACTTCACGGCCAAGATGGAGGAGGACCTCGACGAGATCGCCGAGGGTACGCTGCGGTGGGTCCAGGTCCTCGATGAGTTCTACGGCCCGTTCGAGCGGCTGCTGGAGAAGAACGAGGGCGAGATCCAGCGGTTCGAGGAGGTGCTCGACGAGACCTGCCCATTGTGCCCGCAG
>JBIOUU010000102.1:0-4390 GCA_044867345.1 Actinomycetota bacterium | reverse complement strand
GGGATCATGATCGAGCCGGTCACCCCGGAGTAGGAGGCCGTCACCTCGAGCGCCGTGAGCACCCCGAGGATCACCCCGATCCGGACGTACTCCTTCGGGCTCGGATGCCCGGCGGCGGCGACACGTGTCTCCCGAGGGCGCTCCACGGACATCTAGGGCCCCGGGTTCGGCGTCGGGATCAGGTACACGACCGTGAAGATCACGATCCAGACGATGTCCACGAAGTGCCAGTAGAGCCCGACCATCTCGATCGGGTGCGCCGGCTCCTCGGGGAGGCGACCGACGAACGACATCCCGAACAACGACAGCAGCATCAGGACGCCGACGGTGACGTGGACGCCGTGGAAGCCGGTCAGCACGTAGAACGTCGTGCCGAAGAGGTTCGTCGAGAGCGTCAGTCCCTCGCGGTAGAACACCGTGAACTCGTAGACCTGGCCTCCGACGAAGGTCATCCCCAGCATGGCGGTCGTGAGGAGCCACAGCCGCATCCGTCCCTCGTCGAGCCGTTGGGCCGACGCGAGGGCCAGCACCATCGTGACCGAGCTGGCGAGCAGCACGAACGAGGACACCGACGTGTAGGGGATGTCGAAGATGTCCGCCGGGAACGGTCCCTCGAGGCTCCGGCCCCGGTAGAGCACGTAGGTGCTAATCAGCGCCCCGAACAGCAAGCACTCCGAGGCCAGGAACAACCACATGGCCAGCTTGGTGTGCGGCAGCCCTGTGGAGGTCTCCGGATGCTCCGCGCCGTGGGCGCCGGCGATCGCGACGTCGGCCATCGCTAGCCCGTGCCCTCCCCCGGGGGGACCGATGGTTCCATCGCCCAGCCGAAGAAGCCGGTCAGCGCGACGAAGACGCCGAGGCCGACCAGCCACCAGGAGGAGAGGACGCCGTACGCGATCAGCGGCATCCCGAGAGCGGCCACCAGCGGCCAGTACGACGGACCGGGCAGGTGGATCGCATGGTGCCCGCCGCCCTCGTGGCTCTCCTCGCCGTTCGCCGCGCCGGCCTGCGCGGGCACGAGCCGGCCCGTGCGTTCGTCCTCGACGTACTTGCGATGCCAGTACTCGTCGAGGGCGTGCACGGTCGGGATCTCGTCGAAGTTGTGCGGAGCAGGAGGTGATGTCGTCATCCATTCCAGCGTCCGCCCGTCCCAGGGGTCGGTCACGTCGGCGGGCCGGGCCCTCGCCTGCGTCCGGACCACGTTCACGATGAAGACCGCGATCGACACGGCGATCAGGAACGACCCCACCGTGGCGACCTCGTTCCAGAACGTGAGCCCGAGCGACTCGGGATACGTGTAGGTGCGCCGGATCATGCCCTGCAGCCCGAGGACGTGCATCGGGCCGAACGTCAGGTTGAACCCGATGATCATCAGGATGAAGTGGACCTTCCCGAGTGGCTCGGACAGGAGCCGCCCGAAGACCTTCGGCCACCAGTAGTACAGCCCGCCGAAGAGCCCGAAGACGGCCCCGCCGAACAGCACGTAGTGGAAGTGCGCCACGATGAAGTAGGTGTCGGTCTGCTGGTAGTCGGACGGCACGATCGAGTGCATCACGCCCGAGAGCCCGCCGATCACGAACATCGTCACCGTCCCGATCGCGAACAGCATCGCCGACGTGAAGCGGAGGTCGCCCCGGAACATCGTCCCCATCCAGTTGAAGATCTTCACGCCCGTGGGGATGGCGATGATCGCGGTCGAGACCCCGAACGCGGTGTTCGCCACCGGCCCGAGTCCCGCCGCGAACATGTGGTGCGCCCACACGCCGAACCCGATGAATCCGATCGCGATCCCCGAGAACACGACGAACTGGTAGCCGAACAGCGGCTTGCGACTGAACACGGGGAGGATCTCGCTGACGATCCCGAACGCCGGCAGGACCAGGATGTAGACCTCCGGGTGGCCGAACAGCCAGAACAGGTGCTGCCACAGGATGGGATCCCCACCGGCCGTCGGATCGAAGAAGTGCGTCCCGAACTCCCGGTCGAACAGCATCTCGAACAGCGCCACGGTGATGATCGGGAGGGAGAAGGCCAGCAGCAGCTGCACCACCAGCCCCATCCAGACGAACACCGGGGTGCGGAACAGCGACATGCCGGGCGCGCGCATGTTGACGACCGTGATGGCGAGGTTCACCGCGCCGGCGGTCGATGCGATGCCGGTGATGATGAGGCCGAGGGCGTAGAAGGTCATGCCGATCGTCGGATCGGTCGTGGAGTTCGGGGCGTAGCCGAACCACCCTCCGTTCGGGGCCCCTCCCAGGAACCAGCTGGAGTAGAGGAAGAGTCCGCCCAGGAGGAAGACCCAGTAGCTGTAGGCGTTCAGCCGCGGGAACGCCACGTCTCGCGCCCCGATCATCAGCGGGATGAAGAAGTTGAAGAACGCGGCCGACATCGGCATCACGAAGAGGAAGATCATCGTGATCCCATGCATCGTGAAGACCTCGTTGTACTGGGCCGCGTTCAGCAGGGTCCCGTCCGGCTGAGCCAGCTGCGCGCGGATCAACAATGCCTCGACCCCGCCGATCAGGAAGAACAGGAACGCCGTCACCCCGTACAGGATCCCGATCTTCTTGTGGTCGATCGTCGTGAACCAGGCCCAGAAGCCGGTCGTCGCCGTGGGGCGTCGGAGGATCCCCTCTCCCCGCGCCGGCATGCTCAGGTCCATCGCTCCGTCACTCCAAGCTGGTGAGATACGCCACCAAGGCGTCGATCTCGTCGTCGGTCAGATGGTAGTTGGGCATCTTCGCGCCCAGCTTCACGGCGTTCGGGTCGCGGAGCCACGCTTCGAGGGCCTTCCGGTCGGTCGTCTCCCAGTTGCACCCGGCGAAGCACTGGTGCGTCGGGTCGGCGAAGTGCGTCAGGTTGGGGGCCGCCGGGCTGGATGCGTCGGTGCCGCCGACCGCATGACAGGCCACGCAGGAGCCCCGTCCCCCGGAGAGTTGCCCGAGGAAGAGGTCCATCCCCCTGCGCGCGAGCGGATCGGTCGGCGTGACGCCGGGACGCTTGTGATTGGCCACCCAGGCCTCCCAGTCATCCTCCGTGAGCGCGACGACGCGGAACTTCATCCGGCCGTGCTGGAGCCCGCAGAACTCCGCGCACTGGCCGGTGTAGGTGCCGGGATGGTCAGCCTGCAACAGGATGTGGTTCGTCCGACCGGGCATGACGTCCTGCTTGCCGGCGAGCTCCGGGACCCAGAACGAGTGGATCACCATGTAGTCGGAGCGCTCCGGGTCGGGGTTCACGATCTGCCCCCCGGCGCCCACGAGCGAGAGGTAGACCACGCGATCCTCGGGGATCACGAGCACGTCGGCGGTCCGGATCTGCGTGTCGTCGCCGTAGTCGGCGCGCATGTCCTGGTCGGTGTACTCGAAGTCCCACCACCACTGGAGCCCGCGGACGGTCACGTTCAACGCTCCCGCCGGCGGCGTGCGAGCCAGGTCCCAGATCGTCGCGACCGTGGGGATCATCACGCCCGCGAGGATCAGCGCGGGGGCGATCGTCCAACCGATCTCCAGCCTCGTGTTGCCGTGGGTCTGCGCCGGCATCCGGTCCCGACCCTTCCGATGCCGGAAGCGGATCGTGATCCACACGATGGCGCCTTCCACGACCACGAAGACGCCCACGGCGACCCAGAAGACCGGGACGAAGAGGGCCTTCTCCTCCTCGGCGTACGGCCCCTGGGGTTTCAGGCTGTCCTGCGTGGCGTTGGGGGCGCAGGCACCCAACAGGAGCGCCAACCCGAGCACCGCGGTCGCCCAGAGCAGCGTCTTCCGCACGGTTCCTTCGGTCTCCCGGAGCTCTGTCGAGGTCGGGCCGGACGGCCCCGCGCGCACTGTATCACCGAGGTCCCGCGACCCCGGAGGGCTCATCCGAGCTTGTACGAGTGGAGTCCGACGATCCACAGGTTCACCGCGTAATACGTGATCAGGAGTGAGACGAACCCGACCAGCGCGATCACGGCCGCCCGCCTCCCCTTCCACCCTGCCGTCGAGCGCGCGTGCAGATAGCCGGCGAAGATCGTCCACGTGACGAACGACCAGGTCTCCTTGGGGTCCCAGCCCCAGTAGCGGCCCCACGCCTCCTGCGCCCAGATCGCGCCGGCGATCACGGCGAACGTCCAGATCGGGAAGCCGAACGCGATCACCCGGTAGGCCACGCGGTCGAGCACCGCGGCGGGCGGCAGGATGCCGCTCCGCCGCGGCTCGGGCGCGACCCCGGGGTCCTCGGGATCGGGAAGGAGGTCGTGAGGGGCGTCCACGTCGACGGCGCCCCCCATGATCGGGGCGGGCGCGCCCTCGCGGCCGGCCGCGAGCGCGCGGCGCTCCGACCGGTCCATGAAGAGGAACAGGACCGTCGCGATCCCGCCGATCGCGAACAGGGACGAGCCCGT
>JBIOUU010000101.1:0-3030 GCA_044867345.1 Actinomycetota bacterium | reverse complement strand
ACGGTCGCCGTGGTGGTGCCGTCGCCGGCCACGTCGTTGGTCTTGGTGGCGACCTCCCGGGCCAGCTGGGCCCCCATGTTCTCCCAGGGGTCGTCCAGCTCGATCTCCTTGGCGATGGTCACCCCGTCGTTGGTGATGGTGGGGGCGCCCCACTTCTTGTCCAGGACGACGTTGCGCCCCCGCGGACCGAGGGTGATGGCCACCGCGTCGGCCAGCTTGTTCACGCCCGCTTCGAGGGCTCTCCGGGCGTCCTCCTCGTACTTCAGTAGCTTCGCCGGCAATTCGATCGCCTCCCCGCTACTTCGTCACGATGGCCAGGACGTCCCGGGCCGAAAGGATCAGGTAGTCGTCGCCCTCGATCTTGACCTCGGTCCCGCCGTACTTCGAGTAGATGACCTTGTCCCCTACCTTCACGTCCATCGGGACGCGCTCGTCCCCGTCCTCGTTGAACCGGCCGGGACCGACGGCGATGACCTCACCCTCCTGGGGGCGCTCCTTTGCCGTGTCCGGGATGACCAATCCGGATGCGGTGGTCTCCTCCTCCTCGCTGGGCTTGACCACGATCCGGTCTTCCAGCGGCTGAAGGCTGAACTTCTTGGCCATTGACCCTCCTCCTTGCGCCGACGACTTAGCACTCTGGACTTGCGAGTGCTAACAGTCTATCCGGCGCGTCGCCAGGCAGTCAACGCGGCCTCCGGGCCATGTTCCGGCCTCCTCTCCCTCAGGGAGTCTGCACGAAGGCCACGGTCTCCTTCAGCCCGTCCTCGAGGTGGGTCCACGGTTTCCAGCCGAGGACCGTACCGGCCAGGGAGGCGTCCAGCGCACTCCGGCGGATGTCCCCCGCCCGGGGAGGCCCGAATACCGGCCGGCCCCGGAAGCCGGTCAATTCGATGAGCATCTCGCACGCCGTGTTTACGCTGGTCTCCACGCCCGTCCCGACGTTGACGGTCTCTCCCGAACCTCGATCTGCGGCCAGCCACAGGGCGTGGACGGCGTCCTCCACGAACAGGAAGTCCCGCGTCTGTTCCCCGTCGCCGAAGATCTCCGGATGCTCCTTGCGAAGCATCGCGTCCAGGAACGTCGCGACCAGGCCTCCCTCGCGATCCTGCCGCGGACCGTAAACGGCCGGCATGACCACGGAGACGAAGTCAACCCCTCGAGCCCGCCGGTAGAACCGCAGGTAGTCCTCGGCCGCCCTCTTGGACATGGTCCCTGGTGTGGCGGGGCCCGCTCCAGCCTGAGCCATCTCGCCGGTCGGGACCACCCGCGCGCCGCCGTACACCGAGGCGGACGAGGCGAACACCACCTTCCGGACTTCGCACCGCGCGGCCTGTTCGAGCACTGCCAGGAGCCCCTGGATGCCCACGCTCGTTTCCTCCATCGGGCCGCAGGGATTTCCGGGGCGAGCGCTCACCGCCGCCAGGTGCATCCCGACCTCGGGGGCGTGGCGTTCGAACAACGCACCGAGGCCCTCGGCCCGTATGTCGATCCTGGAGAAGGCGAATCGGTCTCCTCCGTAGGTCCTCGCCTCGGCGATGTTGGAGAGCCGGCCCGAGGAGAGGTCGTCGATCGCCACGACGCCGTGTCCTTCGGCCAGGAGACGGTCGCACAGGTGCGAGCCGATGAAGCCGGCCCCGCCGGTCACGAGGAACGTCGTCATCGTCCGGACTGCCTCACCCGAGGGACAGGCTCGGGTCGGCTCCGACCTCGAGCCCCGTTCGCTCCCCACGGGCCAGGCGGTGATAGCCGGCGCACGCGATCATCGCTGCATTGTCCGTGCACAGGTCCGGGGGAGGGATAAGGAGGTCCAGGCCATGATCGCCGGCCTTCTGGGCCATCAGCGCCCGCAGCCGCGTGTTGGCCACCACACCCCCACCGAGCACGACGGTCTTCACTCCACGGTCGAGGGCGGCCGAGATCGTCTTCTCCACTTGCACCTCCACCACCGCCTCCTGGAACGAGGCCGCCAGGTCCTGGGCGGCGGGCTCGCGGCCGGCCGCGCGTTCGGCCTTGACGTAGCGCACCACGGCGGTCTTCAGGCCCGACAAGGAGAAGTCATAGCCCCGTTCGGTGGCGGCCCGTGGGAACCGGATGGCCTCGGGGTTGCCGCCCTGGGCCAGGCGATCCAGGGCCGGCCCCCCGGGAAAACCCAGCCCGATGAACCGGGCCACCTTGTCGAAGGCCTCGCCCGCCGCGTCGTCCAGTGTCTGCCCGAGCAGCTCGTAGGCGTGCGGCTTCGGAGCGTGCACCAGCATGGTGTGGCCCCCCGAGACGATGAAGGCGACGAACGGCTCCTCCAGAGGATCCCGTCCCAGAAAGTTGGCATAGACATGGCCCTCCAGATGGTTCACCCCGATGAGCGGGACGTCCAGGGCCAGGGCCAGCGCCTTTGCCGCGGCGATCCCGACCAGCAGGGCCCCCACCAGGCCCGGACCGACGGTCACGGCAACCGAGTCGATGCGGCCGAGGGAAGTCTCGGCCTCGCGCAGGGCCAGATCGATCAGCGGGTTGATGGCCTCGAGATGGGCCCGGGCCGCTTCCTCCGGCACCACGCCACCGAATCGCTCGTGTAGATGGGCCTGGCTGGACAGGAGGTTCGAAAGGATCGTCCGGCCGTCTTCGACGAGCGCCACGGCTGTCTCGTCGCACGAGGTCTCGATGCCCAGGACTCGCATCCGGGAAGGGTCGCTAGTCGGGGCGGATCCCGTCCGGGACGCCGCTCAGGATCTCGTCGAGCTGCTCGTGGTAGTCGCGGCTCCGCACATTGTCCACCCACATCACCACGGCGTCCTCGCCGGTCTCCTGGTAGTAGTTCTTGCGGATCCCCACCGGCCGGAACCCGAACCGGCTGTACAGCCGCTGGGCTCCCCAGTTCGACACCCGGACCTCCAGGGAGACGGCTCGGGCCCCCATCCGGATGGCCTCCTGGACCAGCTCGTACAGGATCCGCGTGCCGATCTTTCGCCGCTGATGCTCGGGGTCGACGGCGATGGTGGTGACGTGGGCTTCCTCCCCGAAGGCCATGATCCC
>JBIOUU010000100.1:0-24605 GCA_044867345.1 Actinomycetota bacterium | reverse complement strand
AGGACGATGCCGGCCGGCTCCTCGACGCGCGGGACCGGAAGGGCCTGCTGGAGACCAACGTGTGGGCCGGAAGCGTCCGCTCCCTGGCCTGGTGGCTCGAAGGGCTGTCAGGCGCGGGTGCCTCCTGGGTCGTCCTGGTGGCGGCCGGTCCCCGGGACCGGGTCGAGCTGATCGCCGAGCACGCCCTCCCGAGCGCCCGACCCCGGACGTGAGCTCGGAGGATCTCAAGCGGCGCAAGCGCGCGCTCCGCAGGGAGGCCCGGGCCCGCCGGGATGGGCTGTCCCCGGAAGAGCGTGAGCGGATGAGCGACGAGGTGGCCCGAACCGTCTTGGCCCTTCCCGCGGTCGTGGACGCCACAACGGTCATGGCGTTCGCCTCGTTCGGTTCGGAGGTGGACACCGGCCCGATCATCGAGGGGCTGGCCCGCGATCGACGGCGAGTGGTGCTTCCCCGGGTGGAGGGCCGGGCCATCGTGCCCGTCTCGTATCGCTCCGGCGACCCGGTGATGGCGTCCTCGTTGGGGGCGGTCGAGCCGGCGGATGGCGAGCCGGTTGGTCCGGAGGAGATCGACGTGGTCATCGTGCCGGGCCTGGCCTTCGACCGCTCCGGCCACCGAGTCGGATACGGCCGGGGGTTCTACGACCGGTTCCTTGGCCTCCTGCGCCCGCACGCACTCACGGTGGGCATCTGCTTCTCCGTCCAGTTGGTGGAGGACGTGCCGCATGGGCGAGGTGACCGGCCGGTCGACCTGGTAGTGACCGAGCGGGGGTTGAACGGCGAGTCAGGACCGTGATTCGATAGGCCCGGACACGGAGGAAACGAGGCGAGCAGATGGCCGAGGACGAAGAGGCCCTGAAGACCGCGTTCCACGATGTCATCGTGGCGGCCGGCGGCACGCACGTCGCCGACGGCGGGTGGATGTGGACGGAGAACTTCGGCAACGTACGGGACGAATACGACGCGGTGCGCGACGACGTCGCCGTGTGGGACGTCTCGCCCCTGAACAAGTGGGACTTCCGAGGGCCGGACGCGCTGGAAGCCGCTCGTCGGGTCCATTCGAACGACATCATGGGCCTCGAGGTGGGACAGGTTCGGTACGGCGCTTTCCTGGACGAGAACGGCCTGATGGTCGATGACGGGACGGTCTTCAAGCTGGCGGACGACCATGCCTGGGTCATGACGAACGGGAAGGATCACCACGACTACTTCGGGGAGGCGCTGAAGGGACTGCGGGTGGAGTTCGAGTGGATAGCCCCCCGGATGCCCCATCTCGGCGTCCTCGGACCCCGGTCGCGAGACGTCGTGCAGGAGTTGACCGAGGTCGACATCAGCGATCTCCGGTACTTCCGGTTCATCCCGGAGCCGGTCGAGATGAGTGGTGTTCCGGTATTCCTCTCGCGCACCGGCTTTGGGGGCGAGCTCGGCTACGAGCTGTTCCTCACAGATCCGGCGAACGCTGAGGAACTGTGGGACGTCGTGGTGAACAAGGCGGGGATCACGCCGTTCGGGGCGGACGCCATCGAGATCCTTCGCATCGAGGCGGGCCTGATCGTCACGGACTACGACTACGAGGCGCATCAGCGGTCTCCCTACGACTTCAACTTCGACCCGTTCATCAAGCTCGACGCGCCGGGGGAGCCCCTGGGCCGGGACAAGCTCCGCGAGGTGGCGAAGCGGCCGCCGAACCGGTTGGTGACCCTCCGATACGAGGCCGGCGAGCTTCCCGAATACGGCGCCACGGTGACAAAGGACGGCGAGGACCTGGGCGTGCTCACCAGCCCGACGGACAGCCCGAGGTACGGCAAGATCGGGATCGCCGTGCTCCGGGCGGACCAGGCGAAGGTGGGGAACGCGGCGGAGGTGACGGTCGGAGAGGGAACGGTCCCGGCCACGGTCGACGTCCTTCCTCTCTACGACACGGAGAAGGTCCGGCCTCGCAGCTGAACTCGTCCGGTTCCCTTCCCCACATCGGCCCTCCCGTGCGATAGGGTTCTTCGGAATCACAGGCGTGTGATTTCGAGCCGGGAGGTCGGATCATGCCGTTGCACACGTGCGCCCCGCCCATGCACACGGAGCCCAAGGCCCAGAGCCTGTGGACCTGCCCCGCGTGTGGGGCGATCTGGGAGGCCGCCCCCGAACGGGGCGGGATCTTCGACTTCGACAGGAACGACGTGGTCAGCCGGGCCGCGTGGATCCGGGTCGAGGGAGGATCGCTGCTCGCCGGCTAGTACAGCCCCATGGTACGGCCGTCCCGGTCGATGTCGATGCTCATGAAGGCCGGGGTCCGGCCCAACCCGGGCATGCGCTGCATGTCTCCGCACAGCACCACCACGAAGCCGGCGCCCGCCGACGGGACCACACCTCGGACCGGCAGTCGCCACCCCCTCGGGCGGTTCAGGAGGGTGGGGTCGTGCGACAGTGACAGCTGGGTCTTGGCCATACAGACGGGGTACCGGCCGAAGCCCAGCGACTCCATCCGGGCGATGTCCCTCTCGGCCTGCGGGAGGTAGTCCACCCCGTCGGCGCCGTACAGCCGCGTGGCGATGGCCTCGACCTGATCCTTGATCGGCGCGCCGGACGGGGTGAGCTGGGAGAAGGCGCTCGGCCGCTCGCACGCCTCGATGACGGCCCGGGCCAGGTCGACCGCTCCCTCGCCTCCCCGGGCGAACCCGTCGTTCAGCACGACCCGCTCCGCGCCCGCCTGGGTGGCCAGCTCATCGACCAGGGCGACCTCCCCGTCGGTGTCGGTCGGGAACCGGTTGATGGCCACGACGCACGGCAGGCCGTACGCCTTCACGATTTCGATGTGGGCCGCCAGGTTCTCGGAGCCCCGGCGAAGGGCCTCCAGGTCCTCGGGGCCGAGCTCCTCGAAGGCCATGCCGCCGTGGAACTTCAGCGCGCGAACGGTGGCTACCAGGACGGCCGCGCTGGGGACGAACCCGCCGAACCGGCACACGATGTCGGCGAACTTCTGGAACCCCAGGTCGCTGGCGAAGCCGCCCTCGGTGACGACGTAGTCGGCGAGCTTGAGGGCGATCCGATCCTCGACGATGGAGTTGTTCGCGTGGGCCACGTTGCCGAACGGTCCGGTGTGGATCAGCACCGGCTGGCCCTCGAGCGTCTGCACCAGGTTAGGCTTGATCGCATCCTTCATCACCACGGCCATGGCCCCCGCCACCTTCAGATCCTCCGCGGTGATGGGCTTGCCCTCGACGGTGTCCCCGACCACGATGCGACCCAGACGGGTCCGAAGGTCCTGCAGATCCGAGGCCAGCGCGAGCACGGCCATGATCTCGGATGCCGCCGTGATGACGAAAGAGTTCTCGCGGGGAACGCCGTGGGCCTTACCGCCCAGCCCGACTACCGTGTATCGGAGCTCGCGGTCGTTCACGTCGAGGGTCCGCGGCCATGTGATGGTCCCCGCATCGATGCCGAGCGGGTTCCCGAAGTAGATCGACGCATCGAGCGCGGCGGCCAGCAGGTTGTGCGCCGTGGTGACGGCGTGGAAGTCCCCGTTGAAGTGCAGGTTGATGTCCTCCATCGGCACGACTTGGGCGTAGCCGCCTCCCGTGCCCCCACCCTTGATGCCGAACACCGGGCCCATCGAGGGCTCTCGGAGGCAGAGCACGACCTTCCGGCCGATCTTCCCCAGCCCCTGCGTCAGCGAGATGGAGGTGGTGGTCTTGCCCTCGCCGGCCTTGGTCGGGGTGATGGCCGTGGTCACCACGAGCTTCCCGTCGGGCCGGCCGGACAGCCGCTCCACCGCCGAGAGGGAAACCTTCCCCCGATAGCGGCCGAAGGGCTCGAGCTCGCCTTCCTCGATCCCCGCGGCCGCGGCGATTTCGGCGATGGGCCGAAGGACGGCTTCCTGCGCGATCTCGAGCCCGCTCTTCATCCGTCCCACGACCTCCATCGACTGACCCGCCGTTCAAACGCACGTGAGGATACTCTGCGGCCGGCCGGGAGCGCCGAGTCGCATAATGGGTGCCGTGGCCCAGCCAGCCCCCCTGCGTCGGAACGTCACCCAGGCCAGGGTCCTGGCCGTCCGGGACGGCGCGGCGCACGAGCTGGCCGATCGGCTAGCCACCGAGGAGCCCATGGAGATCCGGGCCGAGGGACCCGGCCAGGACCCCGTTTCCGTCGCCGTCACCATGCGGACGCCGGGGGCGGACTTCGACCTCGCGGTGGGGTTCCTGTTCACCGAGGGGCTGATCCGGTCCCGTGACGACGTCCGCAGGGTGAGCTATTGCGAGGACCTGGACCAGGACGAGCAGCATTACAACGTGGTCACGGTGAACCTCGCTCGACCGTTCGATCCGGACTTGCTGACCCGGAACTTCTACGCCAACTCCTCGTGTGGCATCTGCGGGAAGGCGAGCCTGGAGCACGTAGAGGTGCAGTGCGCCTCGGTCGGTCCGGGACCGGAGGTGGCGCGCGACGTGATCGAGGGCCTGCCGAACGAGCTTCGCCGGGCCCAGAAGGTGTTCGAGCAGACCGGGGGGCTCCACGCGGCCGGGCTGTTCGCCCCAACCGGCAAGCTGTTGTCGCTCCGCGAAGACGTGGGTCGCCACAACGCGGTGGACAAGATCATCGGGGAGGCCTTCCTGGCCGGCGACCTGCCGCTCTCGGAGCGGATTCTCCTGGTCTCGGGACGGGCGTCCTTCGAGATCGTGCAGAAAGCGGGCGTCGCCGGGATCCCCCTCGTGGCGGCGGTGTCCGCCCCATCCTCGCTCGCGGTGGACCTGGCAGAGCGCCTGGGCCAGACCGTGGTCGGCTTCGTCCGCGACGGCCGGTTCAACGTCTACTCGCATCCCGAGCGCATCGCCCTGGCCTGAGGCTCGACGCCCCGGACTAGAATCGAGTGCGTTCGGACAGGAAGGAGGCCAGCTCGATGGGGAACGGCCGGACACGACTCACCGAGCCGTTGGTCCGCGAGAACGGCGCGCTTCGCGCAGCGACCTGGGACGAGGCCCTGGACCGGGCCGCGGCGGGCCTGCGTGCGGCGCGGGAGCGGAACGGCGGCGACGGGGTCGGCCTGTTCAGCTGCTCGAAGGCCACGAACGAGATGAACTTCGTCGCGCAGAAGTTCATGCGTCAGGTCCTGGGCAGCAACAACATCGACAGCTGCAACCGTACCTGACACGCTCCCAGCGTGGTCGGTCTGGCCACGGTGTTCGGAGCAGGAGGCGGGACCAGTTCGTACGGGGAGATCGAGAACACCGATCTCATCGTGCTGTGGGGGTCGAATGCGCGGGAGACGCATCCGATCTTCTTCCATCACGTCCTGAAGGGCATCCGCAACGGCGCCAGGTTGTACGTCGTCGATCCCCGCCGAACCACCTCGGCCGAGTGGGCCGACGTGTGGCTCGGCATCGATGTCGGCTCCGACATCGCGCTCTCGAACACGATGGCTCGCGAGATCATCCACGCCGGGCTCCACAACCCGACGTTCATCCGGATCGGAACCTCCGGGTTCGGGGACTACGCCACGTCGGTCGAGCCGTGGACGCTGGAGGAAGGCGAACGCGCCACCGGGGTCCCGGCGGAGGTCATCAGGGAGTTCGCGCATGCGTACGCGCGCGCCGACCGGGCCGAGATCTGCTGGACCCTCGGCATCACCGAGCATCACAACGCTGTGGACAACGTGCTGGCCCTGATCAACCTGGGGCTGCTGTGCGGACACGTCGGGCGGTACGGCTCCGGCCTGAACCCCCTCCGAGGCCAGAACAACGTGCAGGGCGGCGGCGACATGGGGGCCATCCCCAACAAGCTTCCCGGCTTCCAGGACATCGAGACGATGCCGGAGGCCCGGGCGAAGTTCGAGAACGCGTGGGGATGCACGATTCCCCCGAAGTACGGCTGGCACCTGACGCTGATGTTCGAGGCCATGGAGCGAGGCGACCTCACGGCCCTGTACGTGATCGGAGAGAACCCGGCCACATCAGAGGCCGACGCGAACCGGGCCAAGCACCTGCTCGATGGCCTGGACTGTCTGATCGTGCAGGACATCTTCCTGACCCAGACCGCGGAGATGGCCGACGTGGTCCTGCCGGCGGCCGCCGCGTGGGCCGAGTCGGAAGGGACCGTGACGAACAGCGAGCGCCGGGTGCAGCGGGTGCGCAAGGCCCTCGAGCCGCCCGGCCTGGCCAAGGACGACATCTGGGTCATCGCCGAGATGGCCAAGCGCCTCGGCGTGGAATGGGGAGAGCTCACCCCCCGCGCGGCCTGGGACGAGCTGCGCTCGCTGTCGCCGATGCACCACGGCATGACGTACGAGCGATTGGAGGCCATGAAGGGCATCCAGTGGCCGTGCCTCGACGAGGACGACCCCGGTTCCACCTTCCTCCACGGGCGGCTGTGGGAGGAGGATCCGCAGAGGCGGGGGGCCCCGGCCCCGTTCAGCGTTGTTCCCTTCGAGCCGCCGGTGGACGAGCTGTCCGAGGAGTTCCCCATCCGGCTCACGACCGGAAGGCGCCTGGACTCGTTCAACACCGGCGTCCAGTCGGGCGCGTACTCGTCGCCGCTCCGGCGGAAGGAGGCGGTATGCGTCTCGCCGGAGGATGCGGAGCGGCTGGGCGTGGCCGAGGACGAGCGTGTGCTGGTTTCCTCGCGGCGGGGAAAGGTCGAGGCCCCGGTGCACGTGGATCGCACGCTCAGGCCTGGCCTGGCCTTCATGACGTTGCATTTCCCCGATGACGTGGACACGAACGCCCTCACGATCGAAGCGTGGGACCGAAAGTCGGGCACGGCCGAGTTCAAGGCCAGCGCGATCCGGATCGATCGGATCGAGCAGCCGGCCGAGGCGGCCGGGGGCGGAGGCGGAGAGTGAGGGAGGTCGGTTGGACCTCCATCTGATGCAGGCGGTCGCCACCGGAGACGAACGCGCTGCCGTCGACCAGGTCCTCGGCCCGCCGGAATCCGGGTGGCACGGCGGGGATCGCAACATCGACCTGGAGGGCCACGTCGCCCATGCGGGGCGCGCCGCCCGCGAGCGGCGGCACCTGCTGTTGCCCGCGCTGCAGGCGCTTCAAGGCCGGGTGGGGTGGATCTCCGAAGGCGGCATGAACTACGTCTGCCTGCGGCTGTCGGTGCCGCCGGCAGAGGCGTACGGCGTGGCCAGCTTCTACGCCATGCTCTCCGTGAAGCCGGGGCCGAAGACCGTCGTGCATGTGTGCGACGACATCGCGTGCCGCGTGAACGGTGCCGAGCCGCTGATCGAGGGACTCGAGGCGGCGCTCGGCCCCGGCCGGCCCGGTGGGCTCGTCCGGAGCCCCTGCTTGGGGATGTGCGAGCGCGCCCCGGCGGCCCTGTTCCAATCGGCCGGGCACGAGGCGAGCGACGTCTCCATCGGCGAGGTGACCGTGGAGATGCTCCACCCGTTCCTCCACGGCGGCGGGTGGATCGAAAGCCCCAGCGGTGGTTCCCTGGGCCGGCAGCCACGAGCGGGGCTACGGCTCCTTCGCCGGGTCGGCGTCGTCGATCCTCGATCGCTCGACGACTATCGGGCGCACGGCGGATACGACGCGCTCCGCGCGGCCATCGAGCTCGGGCCCGAGGGCGTGATCCGCGAGGTGAAGGACTCCAAGCTCCTGGGGCGGGGTGGCGCGGCCTTCCCCACCGGCGTGAAGTGGGAGGCCGTCGCGAAGCAGCCCGTGCGACCCCACTACTTCGTATGCAACGCGGATGAGTCCGAGCCCGGCACCTTCAAGGACCGGGTGGTCATGGAGAGCGATCCGTTCGCCCTGGTCGAGGCGCTCACGGTCGCCGGGTTCGCCACGGGCTCCGAACGTGGCTACCTCTACGTCCGGGGCGAGTACCCGCTGGCGACCGAGATGCTATCGAACGCCATCGACCAGGCCCGGGCGCGTCGCTTCCTCGGCCCGGACGTCATGGGCGAGCGGTTCTCGTTCGACATCGAGCTTCGCCGGGGGGCGGGCGCGTACATCGCCGGCGAGGAGACGGCGATGTTCAACTCGATCGAGGGCAAGCGGGCCGAGCCCCGTAACAAGCCGCCGTTCCCGGTTACCCACGGCCTGTTCGGCAAGCCCACCGGCATCAACAACGTCGAGACCCTCATCAACGTCCTCGAGGTCCTACGGATGGGCGGGCCCGCGTATGCGGCGACGGGAACGCCGGACTCCACCGGCACGCGCTTGTTCTGCCTCTCGGGCTGCGTCGAGCGGCCGGGCCTGTACGAGGTGGAGTGCGGCACGCCGCTCCGGGATCTGCTCGAGCTGGCCGGGGGAGTGCGCGGCGGCCGGAAGATGAACGCGATCCTGCTCGGCGGGGCTGCCGGCGGCTTCATCACGCCGGATGGGCTGGACCTACCGCTCTCCTTCGAAGGAGCGCGAGCGGCGGGCGTGACCCTGGGCTCCGGCGTGGTCATGGTGTTCGACGAGTCCGTTGACCTCGTGGACATCGTCCTTCGAATCGCGGCGTTCTTCCGCGACGAGTCGTGCGGTCAGTGCGTCCCGTGCCGTGTTGGGACGGTCCGTCAGGAAGAGGCGCTCCGCCGCCTCGTGGATGGCGACCGGAACGGGTCGCGTGAGCGGGACCTCCTGTTGCTCGACGAGATCGCGCAGGTCATGCGTGACGCCTCGATCTGCGGCCTTGGGCAGACGGCGGCCTCGGCCGTCCAGTCGGCGGTCAAGCAGTTGCACGTCCTCGACCGGGGAGGCCGCTCGTGAGCCAGCCCGTCCCCCTCGCCCCGCCGAAGCGGCTGGTCGACGCGCAGATCGACGGGAAGCCGGTGCGGGTCCCCGAGGGCTCAACGATCCTGGACGCGTGTCGGAGCGAGGGGATCGATACTCCCACGCTCTGCTACCTGGAGAACCTGACGCCGGTGAACGTATGTCGAGTCTGCGTGGTGGAGGTGGAGGGAGCGCGAGTCCTCGCGCCCGCGTGCTCCCGCCCGGTCGAGCCCGGGATGAAGGTCGTGACGGACTCCGAGCGGGTCCGCGATTCCCGTCGCCTGGTCCTGGAGTTCTTGGCCTCGTCGGTTGACCTCTCGCTCGCGTCGGATGACGTGCGGCGGTGGATGGGGGAGTACGGGGCCCAGCCCGAGCGCTACGGGCAGGCCGCGCCGCCGGCCGAGGCCGGGGAACGCGACGCCCGGCACCCCGGTCACCACCAGGTCACCGGCGGCGCGGCCGCCGAGACCGTCGACCAGCCGGTGAAGGTGGACAACGACCTCTACGTGCGGGACTACTCGCGCTGCATCCTCTGCTACAGGTGCGTCGAGGCGTGCGGGGTGGACGCGCAGAACACGTTCGCCATCGCCGTCGCCGGCCGGGGGTTCGACGCCCGGATCTCGACGGAGTACGACGTGCAGCTTCCCGACTCGGCCTGTGTGTACTGCGGCAACTGCATAGGGGTGTGTCCCACCGGCGCATTGATGTTCCGCTCCGAGCACGAGATGCGACGCGATGGAACCTGGGAGGAGTCGGAGCAGACGGTCGTGGAGACGATCTGTCCGTACTGCGGCGTGGGGTGCGACCTCGAGCTCCACGTCCAGGACAACGCCATCGTGAAGGTCACCTCGCCCATGGACCACGACATCACGCGGGGGCACCTGTGCATCAAGGGCCGGTTCGGGTTCGAGTTCGTGCAGAACCGCGAGCCGGCCCGGCCCGAGGCCGAGCGCTGACCCTGGGGGACCCCGGTGCCGTCACGGGCATCGTCCTAGCCGGTGGGCGTTCCTCAAGGTTCGGCCGAGACAAGCTGAGGGAGCTCTACCGGGGCGTGCCGCTCCTGCATCACGCCGTGCTCCGTCTGGCGGAGGTCTGCGGGGAGGTGGTGGTGGTCGTGGGCCCGGAAGGATCGGAACCGGATCTTCCGATCGGTCCCAGCCTGCGCCTGGCGCGCGACCTCGTCGAAGGCCGGGGCCCGCTCGCCGGGGTCGCCGCCGGGCTGAGCGAGGTCCGGACGGAGCTCGCGCTCGTCGCGGCCGGCGACATGCCGGACCTGTCCCGGGCGGTGCTCGTGGAGATGCTCGCCCAGGCGCGGGAGTCGGGAGCGGAGGCCACGGCCCTGGAGGAGGGAGGAACGCCGCGGCCACTCCCGGTGGTCCTCCGGGCGGAGCCGGCGGGCGTGGCGGCGCAGTCGCTGCTCGCGAGCGGAGAGCGGAGCCTCATGGGACTCCTCGCGGCTCTCCGGGCGAGCAGACTGATGGAGAGCGCGTGGCGGGCGCTCGATCCGCAGGGGACCACGGTTCGCGACATCGACCGGCCGGAGGATCTGGGCGGCTAGGCACGGACCCGCCGAGCGATCCCCTCTCGGTCGCGTCGGCCCTACGACTTCCGGTACGAGGAGAATCACCCGCCCACCTTGGATGAGTGACCAGGCGGACGATGCGCCGTAGGCCCCACGAGCCGGACACTGGCCCTCGTTCGTCGTATCGGGAAATTGCCCTGAGAGAGGGATGAGCGGTCGGATGACGGTGGCGGTCGGAGCGGCGATCATCGCGCGACCCTCGGTCCTTTCACATAGGACCATACGTTCGCTCGCCGGCGCAGTGGCCCTCACCCTCGCGGCCATCCTCGCGGTCCAGCCTCAGGCCGACGCCTCCTCAGCCATCGCCGCGAAGGCCGATCCAGGTCTGGCCGCGGATGCCGCGGCCGCCCCTGCATCGACCCTGCACGTGATCGTTCGGGAGAGCGTGCCCGCTACGGACGACGCCGAGCAACTGGTGAAGGACCTCGGCGGGAACGTGACGTACGAACTTCCGATCGTCGGCGGGTTCTCAGCACAGCTTCCCGGTTCCGCGCTTGCGGACCTCGCCCGGTCGGAATCGGTGAGCGTGGTGTGGGGCGATGGCCAGATCCGGATGAGTGGCTCAACCTCCCCCTACAACAGCCAGGATCCCAACACCTTTTGGCGGCAAAGCATCCGGCTGAATCAGGTCGATGGCCTGTACGACGGCACCGGTGTCACGGTCGCGCTGCTCGACACCGGGGTGTCGCAGTCCGGCGACCTGGGTAACCGCGTCCTGGCCCGTGTTGACCTGACACCGGACCATGACGGGTTCGACCGGTACGGCCACGGCACGCACCTGTCGGGGATCATCGCCGGAACGGGTGCGGCCTCGGGTGGCCAGTGGAGAGGCGTCGCTCCCGGCGCCAACCTCGTTTCGGTCAAGGTGGCGGGCTCCGATGGCTCCACCGACGTCTCGGTCGTCATCGCCGGTCTTCAATGGGTGGTGTCGAACCGATCGACCTACAACATCCGGGTCCTGAACCTTGCCTTCGGCACCGACTCGAAGCAGAGCTATAGCATCGATCCCCTCGATTATGCGGTCGAGCAGGCGTGGTTCTCGGGAATCTTCGTGGTGGCCTCGGCCGGGAACCGGGGGCCCGACGGGGGCACGATCAACAAGCCCGGCGATGATCCCTTCGTCCTAACGGTTGGGGCCGCGGACAACCACGGCACTCCGGACCGAAGCAGCGCCACGGTAGCGCCATTCTCGAGTTGGGGATCTCCCGGCGGGTTCATGAAGCCAGACGTCGTGGCACCCGGCATCACGATCGTGTCGATCCGCGACTCCGGGAGCACGATCGACGTCGCATACCCCGACGCTCGGATCGACAACTCCTATTTCAAGGGGACCGGGACGTCGCAGGCCGCAGCCATCGTCTCGGGGGTGGCCGCGCTGATGTTCCAGGCCAACCCATCCCTCACACCCGACCTGGCCAAGGGCGCCCTCATGAAGACCGCGTTCAGGAACGCGAGCTACAAGTGGCCCACCGCGGGCGCCGGGCTGGTCGACGTGGGGAGCGCCATCCAGGCCGTGACCCACATCGGCGGCGTCACGCCGGCCAACTTGGGCGTCGTGCCATCCACCGGCACCGGGTCTCTGGAAGCCAGCCGAGGGTCCTTCCATGTGATGGCCGACATCAACGGGGACGGCGTTCTGGAGCTCGTCACCGGCGAGATCGACGTCCTGGGCCAATCGTGGTCGGCGATGTCATGGTCGGCGCTCTCCTGGTCGCAGTCGATGTGGTGCTCGTTGACCTCGGTTTCCTCCGGGTGGAGCAGCACCTCTTGGAGTAGTACCTCGTGGAGCGGGACGACGTGGAGTGCGATCTCCTGGAGCGCGATCTCTTGGAGCGCGACCACCTGGAGCTGACCTCATGCGGGAACGAGCGAGCCTTCCGCGTTCCGCCCGCCGGCTGATCCTGGCCACCGTGGCGGCCGGTGCCTTCGCCCTGGGCGTGCGCCTGGCCGACACGCCCTCGTGGACTACGAAGGACGTGCTGGCCTTCGCCGCCTTGACGGCGGCCATCGCGGTGGCCGAACAGTTCTCGATCCCGCTTCGGCATCGCACGGAGACCGTGAACTTCTCGCTGACAGACGGCCTGTGGGCGGCGGCCCTTCCGATCGCTCATCCCAGCGTGCTCACCTTCTCGGTTGCGGCGGGCGTCCTGGTCGGCCAGGTTGCACGGCGCTGGGCCCCGCTGAAGATCGCTTTCAACATGAGCCAGTTCGTGGTCGGCATCACTCTGGCCGAGATCGCCTTCCATGCGCTTGGCCCGGGCACCCCGCTCCAGCCGTGGACGTGGGCCTCGGTGGCCATCGCGATGTCGGCCTACTTCCTGGTGAACGCGACTCTCGTCGTGCTCGTGGTCTCGTTGGTGGAGCGGAAGCGCTTCCTGACCGTGCTCCTCCCGCCGCTCGGGCTGAACGTCCTGCATTGGGCGGGCAACACGGCACTGGGCATCCTTGGAGCGATCATGTGGGCCACCAACCCGGCGGGCCTGCCGCTCCTCGTGTTCCCCATGGTCCTGTCCTACCTGGCCTACCGACAGTGGGTCCGAACGGTGCGCGAGCGCAACCGGATGCGCGACCTGTACGAGGCTGGACGGGCCCTCGCCGCGCCGCTCTCGGCCGCCGACGACTTCCGACCGTTCCTCGTCGTCCTGGAGCAGATGCTCGAGGCCGAGGCGGTCGAGCTCGTGGTGCTGGAGGATGAGCGGATCACGGTGCACGGTTGCGAGGGGAAGCGCTCCTTCACCCCGGAACCGGGGGGCAACGGGGTTCGCAGCCGGCTCGAGGCCTTCGTCCGGGTGCACAAGGGCCTCGGTCCCCAGATCGCGCTGATCGGCGGGCAGGAGGACGCGAATGGGGTCCTCGCCGTGTATCGGAGGGAGCCGTTGACCCCAGCGGAGCGGTCGGTCCTGGAGACCCTGGCGTCGCAGATCTCCGTGCTCATCCAGAACCACCGGCTGTTCGCTCAGACCTTCCAGCAGGCCCAGCTGGCCGAGATCGTGGACCACACCTCGGACGGCGTGTTCGTGATCTCCCATGACGGCCGCATCCTGTCGTGGAACCCGGCCATGGAGCGGATCACCGGGTTCATCCAGAAGGAGGTTGAGGGGCGCGTGTACGAGGAAGTCCTCGGTGGCCCGGCCCGGGGCGGCGGTGAGCTGGTGGCGTCCTTCGATCGGACCGAGCCCGGGGAGGCGTGCGACTCGCTGCTCGTGACCAAGGGCGGGGAGCGCAGGTGGATCCGGCATACCGGCACCCCCATCAGGGACCGCGAGGGCGCACCGAAGGCTTGCGTGGTGGTGGCGCACGACGTGACCACCGAGGTGCAGACGGAGCAGATGAAGAAGGACTTCGTGGCCATGGTGTCCCACGAGCTCCGCTCGCCCCTCACGCCGCTGAAGGGCTTCCTGGCCAGTCTGCTCCAGGGGACGGCCGAGGACTCCCCGGAGGCTCGCCGCGAGTATTACCGGATCATGCTGCGCCAGGCCGACAAGCTCGAGCGGCTGATCACCGACCTGCTCGACGTCTCACAGATCGACTCAGGGGCGCTGCTCGTTGACACCTCGCCCATCGAGCTGACCCGGCTGGTGGCGGAGCAGACCGCGGAGATCGCCGCCCAGCATCCGAAGCGCTCGATCACGTTCATCGAGCCGGACACCCCGATCCTGGTCAAGGCAGACGGGTTCCGGGTCCAGCAGGTGCTGGCCAACCTGGTGTCGAACGCCGTCAAGTACTCACCGGCGGACGCCCCCGTGGAGGTCAGCGTCCTCTCGGTCGGCGGCGAGGGTGTCGTCTCCGTGCGGGACCGGGGGACGGGCATCCTGCTGTCGGACCAGACCCGGGTATTCGACCGATTCTTCCGGGTGGAGAACGGAGCCGACCGGCGCACCGGTGGCACGGGTCTCGGCCTTTACATCGCCCGCCAGCTGGTCGAGGCCATGTGCGGCCGGCTGTGGCTGGTCTCCAAGCCCGGTGAGGGGTCCACCTTCTCCTTCAGCATGCCAAGGGCCGACGTCGTCAGCCTGGTGGGCTCGGAGAACGGGAGCCGTTCCGCCGTCCGGAGCCCCGCCAACCGGAACCGCGGCTCGGCCTGACGCTGGCCTGGGCCGGCCCGGCGAAGCGGAACCCTTGCGGTGGATGGAATCCCGGCCGTTCGTGCGGTAGGCTCGTGGTGAAGAGCGGGTCGCTTCCGCCCCGCGCATCACACCTCCTCGGACCCTTGGAAAGGAACCGTCGATGCCGCGTCGCGTGCTGATCATGGGTGCCGCGGGGCGCGACTTCCACAACTTCAACGTCGTCTTCCGTGGCGACAAGCGGTACGAGGTCGTCGCGTTCACCGCGACGCAGATACCGTTCATCGACGATCGGATCTACCCGGCGGAGCTGGCGGGCGGCCTCTACCCCAAGGGCATCCGCATCTACGAGGAGCGCGAGCTCACCCGGCTGATCAGGGAGCTCGCCGTGTCCGATGTGGTGTTCGCCTACTCGGACGTCTCCCACGAGGACGTGATGCACAAGGCGAGCCAGGTCCTCGCCGCGGGCGCGAGCTTCGTGCTGCTCGGCCCGGGGGACACCATGCTCGACGCCGCGGTGCCCGTGGTCGCGGTATGCGCCGTTCGAACCGGGGCGGGCAAGAGCCAGACGACCCGCGCCGTTGCGGACACCCTTCGGAAAGCGGGCAAGCGGGTGGTCGCCGTCCGCCACCCCATGCCCTACGGGAACCTGGTGGCCCAGCGGGTCCAGCGGTTCGCCACGCTCGAGGACCTCGACCGGGCCAACGTGACGATCGAGGAGCGAGAGGAGTTCGAGCCACACATCAACGCCGGCACCGTGGTGTACGCGGGAGTCGACTATGGGGAGATCCTCGGGCAGGCCCAGGACGAGTGCGATGTTCTGCTGTGGGACGGGGGGAACAACGACCTGCCGTTCTACCGGCCCACGGTCCATCTCGTCGTCGCCGACCCGCTTCGCGCGGGTCACGAGACCACCTACCATCCAGGTGAGGCCAACCTTCGGATGGCCGACGTCGTCGTCATCAACAAGATCGACTCCGCCACCCAAGAGCAGGTCGCCGAGGTCGAGAGCACGATCGGCCGGGTCAATCCGCGAGCCATGGTCGTCGAGGCGAATAGCGCGGTCACGGTGGAGGGTGGACAGGAGATGGCCGGCAAGCGCGTGCTTGTCGTGGAGGACGGGCCCACCCTCACCCACGGCGGCATGAAGTTCGGGGCGGGAGTAGTAGCGGCCAAGCGGAACCTCGCAGCCGAGATCGTCGACCCCCGCCCGTACGCGGTCGGGACGCTCGAGGAGACCTACCGCAAGTACGACGTCGGGCCGGTACTGCCGGCCATGGGCTATTCGGAGGTCCAGCTCCGGGAGATGGAGAAGACGATCGAGATGGTCGATGCGGACCTCGTGGTCATCGCGTCGCCCATCGACCTCCGGCATCTCATCAACATCACGAAGCCCGGGGTGCGGGTGCGCTACGAGCTCGAGGTGCTCGACGGCTCGCCCTCGCTCGCGGACGCGCTGGCCCCGGTGCTCTAGTTCGCCGACCCGACAGGAGGCCTTCCCCATGGAACGCGTGGTCGTCGCCCTCGGCGGGAACGCGCTGCTCCGCCGAGGCGAGGAGGACACGTTCGAGAACGCGTACAACTCGGCTCGCCGGGCGGCCGAGAAGGTCGCGGACATCGCATCCGCCGGATGGGAGGTGGTCGTGACCCATGGAAACGGGCCCCAGGTCGGACGGATCCTCCTCCAGCAGGAGTCGGCCCGCGGGTGGGTCCATCCCATGCCGCTCGACGTCTGCGGGGCCGAGAGCCAGGGCCAGGTCGGGTATCTGCTCCAGGTCACGATCGGCGATGTGTTCTACGAACGGGGAATGGAGCGGCCGGTCGCGGCGGTCTTGACGCTGACGCGGGTCCGGGCCGACGACCCGGCATTCGGGAACCCCACCAAACCGATCGGTCCCTTCTATGAGGAGGACGAGGCGAAGAAGCTCGAGGCCGAGCGGGGCTACGTGATGCGCCCAGATCCCCACGGTGGATGGCGGCGAGTCGTTCCCTCACCCGCGCCCTACTCGATCGTGGAGGCCGCGGTGATCCGCACGCTCGTGGCCGACGGGGTGATCGTCATCGCTTCGGGCGGCGGCGGAGTCCCGGTGATCGAGGAGGGCCCCAGGCTGGTGGGTGTGGAGGGCGTGGTGGACAAGGATCTTGCCGCGGCCATCCTGGCCCGGGACGTCGAGGCCTCGGTGCTCCTGATCCTGACCGACGTGAAGAACGTGGTGAAGGGCTTCGGGACCGATCACGCGGAATCGATCGAACGGCTCACTGTGGCACAGGCCAGGGAGTTCCTGAACGACGGTGAGTTCGCGGCCGGGTCCATGGGTCCCAAGGTCCAGGCCGCCATCGAGTTCGTGGACGCCGACGAAGGCCGCCGGGCGTTCATCGGCGACCTCGAGGAGGCGCAGGAGGCCCTGGCGGGCCGGGCCGGGACGGTCATCGTCCCCTAGGGCCGGTCGGGCCCGGGATAGGCTCCCCCCGTGCAGCTCCGGGTGGTCGTGTACAACGTCCGGGGGTTCCGGGACGGATCGGACCGCATGATCCGGCTGGTGGGCCACTTCCAGCCCGACATCGTCGTGCTGAACGAGACCGGGTCCCGCCGCCGGCTCCGCCGGTTCGCCAAGTCCTTGGGCATGGACGCGGCGAGCGACCCGTGGTCTCCCCTTCGCCGCAGGGTGAAGAACGCGGTGCTCGTGCGCCCGCCGTGGCGGATCGTGTCGCGCCGCCTCCACCGATTCAGGGACGTCCGGCGGCGCCTGTATCCGCGGGGGGCCCTGATCGCCCAGGTCGGCCGGTCGGGGTTTCGCGTGTGGGCCATCGCGGTGCACCTCGGGCTCCATCCCCTCGAGCGGATCCATAGCGTCGAGGAGATCTCCGACCTGGCCCGCGGGCTTGCGGGTCCGGTCCTGATCGGCGGGGA
This sequence comes from Actinomycetota bacterium, assembly GCA_044867345.1. GTDB lineage: Bacteria > Actinomycetota > UBA4738 > UBA4738 > HRBIN12 > AC-69. The sequence goes on along the minus strand of JBIOUU010000100.1, from coordinate 7,358 downwards.
CTTCAACGAGCTGCCCGACGGGAAGGCCGTGGCCTTCCTTGCCAAGCGGTACTGGGACGCCTGGCTGCTGGGCGGAGACGTCTCGGGCGAGACGTTCCCCGCCACCGATCCCACGGCCAGGATCGATTTCCTGTTCGTGTCGCAGGGCATCGGCGCTCTGCGAGTGATCGTCCCGCCAGGACCAGACGCGAGGTTGGCCTCGGACCACCTGCCGGTCGTGGCGGAGCTCCGGCTGCCCGAGCCCGGGGGCTCGCCGGAGGCCGGCTGAGCCTCCGGCGGTTCGGCCAGCCTCGAATCTCAGGTGCGCTTGGCCTTGCGGCCGGGGTTCAGGAACAGCTGGGCCACGATGTACAGGAAGGCCAGGCCCACGGCGCCGGTCAGCCCGAGCAGCGCGATGACGAAGAACCACTCCAGCAAGCCCCAGGCCGCGACCATGGCTCTCAACTGTACCGAACGGCGCCTCCTCGGCCGCTCACCCGGGGATGCCGCCCACCGGGACCAGGACGTCCGCCCGCACCGGCGACACCCCGACCCCCAGGTAGCTCGCCGCCGCCATCGACAGGTCGAGCACCCGATGCGCGTCGCCGAACGGTCCCCGGTCGTTGATCAGCACGATCGCGCACTTCCCGCCGGAGCGAACCCGGACGAAGGACCCGAACTGCAACCAGCGGTTGGCCGCGGTGAACAGGCGAGGGTCGAAGATGGCCCCGCTCGCCGTGCCCTGCCCGGCGAACTCCCATCCGTACCACGTGGCCACGCCGGAGAAGCTCTTGCCTGTGTCGCGCAGGCCCTCCGGGATCTCGCATGTTCGCCCACCCGTCGGCCCGAGGAGCGCGAGGAGCTTGGACTGGTCCGCGCCCATCGCCCCGCCGACGACCAGGTCCCGGCCGGCCTCCCGCTGCGACGCGCTCGCGATCGCCGCCTGCTGCGCCTCCAGCAAGGCCACGGCCCGCCCGGCCCGGTCCGCCAGGCGCTCCGCCTCGGTCACCGCGCTCCGCATCTCGGCCAGGATCGAGGCCAGTGCGATCTGCTTTGGGACGAGGCGTTGCCGCACCCGGGCCGCCGCCGCTTGCTTCACCACCAGGACGGCCCCGGCCGACTCCATGGCCTGCAGGGCGCCGGCGTCGGCTCCCAGCGCCCGGGCCGAGTACTCGTTGGCAGCGGCCACGTCGGCGAAGGTCTCCGCGGAGAGCAGGGCCTCGATGACGCCACTCGGGCCGACCTCGTAGACCGTCCTGGCGTGCCGGTCGAGGAGAGCCTGGGCCGCCGCCGCGGCGACCCGAGCCTCATCGGCCTCCCGGGTCGCCTCCACCAGTCGGAGCGAAGCCCTGCCGGCCTGGCGTTCCAAGACCGAGTAGCGAACGCTCAGGGCGTGCAGGTGGTCGCGGAGCTGGGCCAGCCTGCCGAGCTTGGCCTCCCGGTCCGCCCGGGCCTGCGAGAGCTGCTGTCCCATCGGGGATGCAGCGGCCGGCGCCGAGACCAGGATGGCCGCAAGCGCGACGATCAGGGCGGAGCCCCTCGTTCGCATGCTTCCCCCGCCTCGTCCGCCCCCTCCATGACGGGCGCACGAGGGGCCCAGCGTAGAATCGGTCGGACCGCCATGGCAAGTTCCTCAGGCCGTCCGTCCAAGGGAGCCGTTTCGATGAAGCGCATAGGTGTCCTGACGGGCGGAGGCGATTGTCCCGGGCTGAACGGGGCCATCCGTGCCGTTGTCCGAAGCGCCATCGGGGGCCTGGGGTTGGAGGTCGTGGGGTTTCGGAATGGCTGGCGCGGTGTGATGGACCGCGATGTCCTCGAGCTCTCCACCGAATCGGTGCGCGGGATCTTGCACCGGGGGGGAACCATCCTCGGCAGCTCCGGGGCGAATCCGTACCACGAGGGCGGGATCGACCGGGTCCGGGCAACGTTCGAGGAGCTGAAGATCGACGGGCTGATCGCGATCGGCGGGGAGGGGACCCTGGGGGCGGCGGCCAACATGACGGAGGAGGACCTTCCGGTCATCGGGATCCCCAAGACGATCGACAACGATCTCTCCGGCACCGACTATTGCGTCGGGTTTCACACGGCCGTGCAGATCGCCACCGACGCCATCGACCGGCTGCACAGCACCGCGGAGAGCCACAACCGCGTGATGCTGGTCGAGGTGATGGGCAGGAGCGCCGGCTGGATCGCTCTGTATGCGGGCACCGCCGGCGGCGGGGACGCGATCCTGATCCCCGAGCAGCCGTTCGACCTCCTGGACGTCACCGCGCACCTGCGGCGCCGGCATTCGCGGGGACGGTCGTTCTCCATCGTGGTCGTGGCCGAGGGAGCCGTCCCCAAGCCCGGGACGGTGATCCTTCCCGAGTACCCGGTCGACGAGCGGGGGTTCCCACGGTTCGGCGGCATCTCCGCGGTACTCGCGCCGGAGATCGAGCAGATGACCGGGTTCGAGACGCGCGTCACCGTCCTCGGCCACGTCCAGCGGGGCGGCACCCCGGTGGCGAGCGACCGCATCCTGGCCACTCGGTTCGGCATCGCCGCCGTGGACACCGCCGCCCGGGGGGAGTGGGGGACGATGGTGGCCGCCAGGGGGAACGAGATCACCACCGTGCCGCTGAAGGAAGCCATCGCCGAGGTCCGTCGGGTCCCGGAGGCGCTTTACCGGATGGCCGAGGTGTTCTTCGGATGAAGATCGGCGTGCTGACCGGCGGGGGCGACGTCCCGGGGCTGAACGCCTGCATCAAGGCCGTGACCAACCGGGCGTCCGAAGATGGGCACTCGGTGGTGGGCATCCGTCGGGGATGGGCCGGGCTCCTCGAGTGCGATCCCGACGACGCCCAGTCGGTATCGGCCAACATCGTCCCGCTTACGCCCGCGGTCGTCCGCACGATCGACCGGTCCGGGGGAACATTCCTCCATACCTCGCGGACCAATCCGGCCAAGGTAAAGGCCAAGGACGAGCCGGCGTTCCTGCAGACGGAGGGGCCGGAGGACGAGCCTCGCGACCACACCTCGCACGTCCTGAAGGCTCTCGAGCGCCTCGGCATTGACGCCATGATCCCCATCGGGGGGGACGACACGCTGTCGTTCGCGCTCCGTCTCCACGACGAGGGGGTGCCGGTCGTGGCCATCCCTAAGACCATGGACAACGACGTCCACGGGACCGACTACTGCATCGGATTCTCCACGGCCATCACCAGAACGGTGAACTTCGCCCATCAGCTCCGGACCAGCGCGGGCTCGCACGAGCGCCTGGCCGTGGTGGAGGTGTTCGGTCGGTACAGCGGCGAGACCTCGCTCGTTTCGGCCTACCTGGCCGGCGTGGACCGGGCCATCATCTCGGAGGTCCCGTTCGACATCGAGCGCCTCGCCGGGTTGCTGATGCAGGACAAGGCGGCGAACCCCAGCCGGTACGCCATGATGACGATCTCCGAGGGCGCCACCGTGGTCGGCGGCCAGATGGTGATGGGGAAGCACGAGGACGCCTACGGGCACGGCAAGCTCGGGGGCATCGGCCAGATCACCGGCGAGGCCCTGAAGCAGATCACCGGCGAGGGGATCATCTACCAGCAGCTCGGATACCTCATGCGGTCGGGCACGCCGGACTCGCTCGACCTCATGGTGGCCATCAACTACGCGGTCATGGCCTCGGACCTGGTGATCGAGGGGAACGTTGGGCGCCTGGTCGCACTGCGCAACGGGAACTACGTGAACGTGCCGATCGCCGTGGTCCGCCAAGGGGTGAAGCGGGTCGACGTCGGCGCGCTGTACGACGTCCAGAACTACCGGCCGAAGATCCAGCACGTCGACGGCAAGCCGATGTTCCTGTACTGAGACGGCCCATATACTGGCCGGACCGTGGGCACCTACCTGGTCGACCTTCGCTCCGACACCGTCACGACGCCATCGCCCGCCATGCGCAAGGCCATGGCCGAGGCCGAGGTTGGCGACGACTGGTTCGGCGATGACCCGACCGTGAACCAACTCCAGGACCGGGCGGCCGAGGTCACCGGGAAGGAGGCTGCCCTCTACGTCCCCACGGGGACCATGGCCAACCAGATCGCGCTGCGCCTGCACTTCCGGGGGACCGGCCACCTGGTCGTGGCGGAGTCGCGGGCCCACGTGACCACGACGGAGGTCATGAGCGCCGCAGCCCTGTCGGGGATCGCCTTCAAGGCCATCGCCGGTGACGGCAGGGGCCAGATCTCGGCGGATCAGGTGCGCCTCGCCCTGGAGCCCGACGAGCCCTACGACGTGGAGGTGGTCGACCTCGTCTCGGTGGAGAACACCCACGGGCACGCGGGGGGCACCGTGATGTCGGTGGAGGATCTGCGGGACATCCGCAAGGTGGCCCAGGAGGCCGGGCTCCCGGTCCACATGGACGGGGCGCGCATCTTCAACGCCGCGGTGGCGAGTGGGACCGACGTGGCCGAGTTCTGCGCCGAGGTCGACACCATGATGTTCTGCGTCTCCAAGGGCCTGGGCGCGCCGATCGGCTCCCTCGTGTGCGGGCCGGCCGACATGGTCGGGGAGGCCCGCAGGCTGAAGATCCTGTTCGGAGGGGCATGGCGGCAGGCCGGGGTGGTCGCCGCCGCGGGCCTCGTGGCCCTGGAGGAGGGCCCCACGCGCCTCCACGAAGACCACGTCCGGGCGCGTCGGCTGGCCGAAGGCGTGGCCGAGGCCCTCCCCGGCTCGCTCGATCCGGCCGCCGTTGAAACGAACATGGTGTACGCGGACACCGAAGGCGCGGGGATGGAGCCGCTCGAAGCCATCGCCCGGCTGGAGGAACGGGGCGTGGGCGCCACCTTCGTGTCCGGGAAAGTCCGGATGGTCACGCACGTCGACATCACCGACCAGGACATCGAGACGGCCATCGCGGCCTGGCGAACGGTCGCGGCGGCCGCCCGCGAGGAGGATCGATGAAATTGTTCGGCCAGCGGTACCCCGAGGAGGTCGCGAAGCGCGTCCCGCCCGGGCAGCGCCTGGTGAAGGGGTGGCCCGTGCTCCACTACGGGCCCATCCCGAAGTTCGACGAGGCCGCCTGGGACCTGGAAGTGTCGGGGGCGGTCGAGAGCCCGTACACGCTCACCTACGGCGAGCTGAAGGCGCTCGGGCCCGCCGATGTCCAGGCGGACATGCACTGCGTGACCGGGTGGTCGACGCTGGACAACGAGTGGACCGGTATCCCGTTCCGGGTCCTGGCCGAGAAGGCCAAGCACAAGCCCGAGGCGAAGTGGGTCATCGCCCACTGCGACTACGGGTACACCTCGGACCTCTCGCTCCAGGCCATGCTGGACGACGACGTCCTCGTGGCCTGGGCGCACAACGGCGAGCCGCTCGCGCCCGAGCACGGGTTCCCTCTGCGCCTCGTGGTCCCCAAGCGCTACGCGTGGAAGAGCGCGAAGTGGCTGCGCGGCCTGGAGTTCGCCGAGCACAACAAGCGGGGATTCTGGGAGGTCCGCGGGTACCACGTCCACGCCGACCCCTGGCGCGAGGAGCGGTACTCCTACCAGGAAGACTCGCGCGCCGAGCTCGAACCCTAGCGGTCAGTCAGCGGCGAGGCGGCGGAGGGTCGCGATGTTGCGCGCGTGATCCTCGAGGCGGCCCGGCGTTTCGACGACCAGCGCGAGATCCTGCACCTCGGGGCGGTGCAGGATCTCGAAGAACCCCTCGACGCCGATGCCGCCCCGTCCGATGTGCTCGTGGCGATCGCGACGCGCTCCCCGTTCGTACTTCGCGTCGTTCGCGTGGATGAGGACCAGGCGATCGGCCAGGCCGCTCGCATGCAGCTCCTCGAAGCACGCGGCAACTCCCTCGGGCTCGTCGAGCGCGTACCCCGCGGCGAACAGGTGGCACGTGTCGGCACAGAGCTTGAGCCGGGGATCGCCCACCGCCTCGAACAGGCGAGCCGCCTCGGGGAACGTGGCGGCAACCGAGCCGGCGGTGCCCGCGGTCAGCTCCACCACCACGTCGCAGGCACCCTGCGCCGGAACGGCCCGCAGCGCGGACACGGCCCGGTGGAAGGACTCCGCGGGCTCACCCGGACCGCCGGACCCAGCATGGACGACGTACCCGTTCGCGCCGACGCTGGAGGCGGCGGCCACTGCCTGCCGGATCACGTCGATCGAGCGTTCCAGGAACTGGGGAACGGGAGAGGCCAGGTTCACGACGTAGGGAGCGTGCACGAACATCGGACCCAGGCTGGATTCGCCCCACGCTTGGCGGAAGGCGTCGCCCTCCTTCCGCGAGATCCGGGGCGGCGCCCACGCTCGCGGGTTGGACAGGAACACCTGGATGGCGTCCGCGCCGCACTCACGGGCAGCGCGGATCGCCGAGAGGAGGCCGCCCCTGGTGGGGACGTGGGCCCCGATCCTCACGCCACGTAGATCGTTACGGTGGAACCGGCTCGGACCCTGGTCCCCCCCTCGGGCAGCTGGCTCACGACCGTGTCGCCGTTGGAGCCCGGGACCGGGTACCACTGCGCGCGGAGCCCCAAGGCCTGGATGGCGGCGATCGCCTCGTCCTTCTTCATGCCGACGAAGTTGGGAACGTCGAAGAACTTCGGCCCCAGCGACACCACGATGGTGACGGCTTGGCCCGGCTGGAGCTTGGTCCTGGGGTCGGGGTCCTGGGCGACCACCTGGCCACGGGGCACGCTGTCGGAGTACGCGCCCTCCTTCTTCACCACCCAAGCGGTCAACATGCTCCGAGCTTGCTCCTCGGACTTTCCGACCACCTTCGGCACCGGCTGGGGCGTGGGGCCCTTGCTCACGACCACGTCGATGGCGCTCCCCTGCGGAGCCGTGCCACTCCGGGGCTCGCTCTGGCTCACGACCCTGCCCTCGGGGAACCGGTCGCTGAATCGGGGCGTTTGCTTGCCCAGCGTGAGGTGGGCCTTCCGCAGGAGTCCTCGAGCCTCGGAGATCGTCTTGCCCACGAGGTCGGGAACCGGCACGGGAGGAGGGCCCAGGGACGGCGTAAGCGTCACCTTCGTCCCGGTCCGAACGACCGTGCCGGGGGGCGGCTGGAGCTGGAGGACATGGGCCGCCGGTACCTGGAGCGAGTACCGACCGGCCCCCACCGACACCTCGAGGTCGGCGTCGGCCAGGCGAGCCGTTGCCGCGGCGACCGGAAGGCCGACGACGCGTGGGATGTCCACGTTGTGCGGGAGCAGATACGTCCACGCTCCCCACGCCGCCGCCCCCAGGGCCAGGACCGCGAGGATCGAGCCGAGCAGCCATGCGCCTCGCCGCCGTCGTCCGGCACGCCTCCCGCGCGGGATGACCACCGTGGGGGCCCGCCCTGGGTCCGGTTGCGGCGACGACGCCGGCACCTCGCGGACCAGCTGGCCGAACGGAACGGCGGCCGGGAACGTC
>JBIOUU010000099.1:0-15295 GCA_044867345.1 Actinomycetota bacterium | reverse complement strand
CTCTAGGAAGGGAAGGGCGGCGCGCCGCTCCCGGCCCGTCGCCCCTCGTCCACCCACGTTCGTTCGTCTCGCGCCTACGCCTGGACCTCCTCGACGTGCGTGGTGCCGTACCCCTCTCGTTCCGGATGGCCGTGCTCGCCCTTGGTGAGAGCGAACTCCTCCTCGGGCGACAGCACCAGGCGGTGCCGCCCGGCGATGGCGAAGTAGAGGATCCCGAGCAGGAAGTAGATCAGGGTCCCCACGACCCCGGGCCTGTAGTCCTTGTTCAGGTACAGGGAAATAAGGGATACGAGGGCGATGGCCCCTGCGATCCCCGCCCCCCATTCGCCCACCGGGCTCCGATAGGGGCGCTCGATGTTCGGGAGCTTCCGGCGAAGCATGATGAACGACAGGCACTGCATGAAGTAGGAGACGACCGCGCCGAACACGGCCATGTACAGCAGCGCCCCCACGATCTGTCCCGCAAGCGTGCCGCCGGCCTTACTGAGCTGGTAGATGAGGACGGCAAGCGCGTACCCGACGACCGCCCCCGCGATCAGGGCGACGTGCGGAGTCTTGCGCTTGGCAGAAGTGATCGACAGCACCTTGGGGAAGTAGCCGGCCCGCGACAGCGAGAAGGTGTTCCGCCCGTAGGCGTAGATGATCGTGAAGAAGCTGGCGATCAGGCCGACCAACCCGATCAGCGCAAGCAGCTCCGCTGCCGTCCCCGCGCCGAACACCCCCTTGAACCCGTCGAACAACGGTGTCGCGGAGATGCCGATCACCTTGGCGCCCCCGTCCACGCCCGTATTCAGCAACAGCGTGAGGGCTCCGGTGATGACCAGGGTCGTCAGGCCCCAGATCGTGGCCCGCGGGATGTCGCGCTTGGGGTCGTGCGATTCCTCGGCGGCCAGCGGTAACTCCTCGATCGCCAGGTAGAACCAGATGGCGAAGGGGATCGCCGGGAAGATGCCTCCGATCCCGTGAGGCAGCCACTTCGAGCCGCCCTCGTCGGGTGGGATGTTGGTCAGCAGGCCCGAGTCGAACTTCCCTTTGACCAGCACCGCGATGAAAAAGACCGCAAGGATCCCGAGTGCGAGCGCGTTGATGACGACCGTGAACCGCATCGTCGCTTCGATCCCGACGACATTGATCCATACGAAGACCACGTAGAAGACGGCCCACCAGGTGACCGGGCTGTTCAACCAGGGCTCGCCAGCGATGTCGAATAGCCCCTTCACGATGTCGTGCATCAGGAAGCCCATCGCCCCGACCACGACCGCCGGGGTGATGACGTACTCCATGTTCTCCGCGAGGCCGGTGATGAACCCTCCCCACGGACCCATGGCCGACCGAGCGAACGAGTACGCGCCGCCGGTATGCGGAAGGGCCGGGGACATCTCGGAGATGCTGAAGCACAGGCCGTAGTACATCGCTGCGATGAAGATCGTTGCGATGATCAGCCCGCCGAACCCTCCGGCGTCCAGCCCGAGGTTCCATCCGTAGAAGTCGCCCGAGATGACCGCTGCGACGCCCAGCGACCACAGGGACCAGAAGGCGGCATGACGCCGGAGGCCCCGCTTGCGGAAATACTCGTCACCGACCTCCTGGTAGGTGACGGACCCGATCTTCTTCTGCTGCGACACGTGGCACCCCCCAGCCACCCGGTTGGCGGTATTCAGCACCGGAGCGGTGCGGCTGTCAAGTCGCTTTGTCTGACAAGGGGTTGACGCGAGGGGTAGTTTGTCAGACAAATCGGGCGCAGGTCAGGAGGGGCGCTTTGGTCTCCAAGGGTCGAGCGAAGAGCCGTTCGAGCTCGGCTCGCGAGCACCTGCTGTCCCTGATCACGAGGGGGAGGGTCCGACCGGGGAGCCAGTTTCCGCCTGAGCCGCAGCTGGCGACCGAGCTCGGCGTGTCGCGCGCGACGCTGCGGGAAGCCCTTCGGTCCCTCGAGGACGAGGGGGTCGTCACCCGGACCCGGGGAACCGGAACGTTCCTGGCCCATCGGCCCCGGCTCAAGAACAGCCTGGACCTGAACTTCGGCGTGACCGACGCCATCAGGGCGGCCGGGATGAGACCGGGGTTCGAGCAGGGAGTGACGATGATCGAGCCCGCAGGGGTCGAGAGGGGAGGGCGCCTCGGACTGGACCCCGGCGAGGACGTGGTCGTCGTCGAGCGGGTCAGGACGGCCGACGGCCGCCGGGTGGTCTTCTCCCTGGACGTGCTGCCGGCCAGGCTGACGGCCCAGCATCCCGAAGTCATCCCCCGCCTCGGGCGGGGATCGATGTACGAGCTCATGGAGCGCGAGCTCGGCATCGTGATCCATCACGGGGAGGCCAGCTTCGCTCCCGTACGGGCCTCGCGTTCGATCGCGTCGAAGCTCGGGATCCGCTCGGGGACCCTGCTGCTCCACCTTCGCCAGGTCGACTACGACGACGAGGGTCGCGCCGTCCTCTCATCGGACGAGTACCACGTGGCCGACGCATTCGAGTTCACGGTGGTTCGGCGGGGCCCGGGAAGGGGGTCGCGGTGACGGCACAGGTCGGCAAGACGATGCGGCTGAAGCGGGTGATCGACGGCGCGGGCGTTTCGGTCATCTGCGCCCTCGATCACGGCATGACCTCGCCGGCCTTCCTGGAGCCCCTCGCGGACATCCATGTGCGTACTTCGGAAGCCGTCGCGGGGGGCGCGAACGTGATCATGATGAGCAAGGGGATGATCCGGATGGCAGCACCGGCATTCTCCCCGACGACCTCGCTCGCCCTCCTCCTCTCGGCATCGGCGGATCCCGGGGGCGATCGGCCGCAGATCGTCCAGATCGCCAAGGTGGAGGAGGCCCTGCGGGCCGGAGCCGATGCCGTCGTGCTGTTCACGGCGCTGGGCGGGGAGACGGAGGCCGGGATGGTGAGGATCCTCTCGGCGGTGGGCCGGGAATGCGCCGTCCTGGGCATGCCGTTCATCGCGGAGGCCGAGTTCCCCACGACCTATGCCTCCGTGGAGGACCTGAAGCAGCAATACGGCTTCGAGTACCTTCGCCGGAACGTGCGCCTGTGCGCCGAGCTCGGGGCCGACATCGTGAAGACGAATTGGCCGGGCGATCGCGAGTCGTTCGCGAAGCTCGTCGAGGCGACGAACGGGATCCCCGTGGTGCTCGCCGGCGGCTCTCGCCTGGAGGATGTGGAGCTTCTCGGCCGGATGGAGCAGGCGATGTCGGTAGGCGCCATCGGCTGTTCGGTGGGTCGGAACATCTTCATGCACCCGTCGCCGGAGGCCATCACGCGGGCGCTCTCCCGGGTGATCCGCGAGCGCTGGTCCGCCGAGAAGGCCCATGAGGCTTTGCTCGAGGAGACGGGGAGTCGGGCATGAGGGCAGCGTTCATGACCGGGGTGAACGCAGTGGACGTTTGGGAAACGGGCGAGCCGAAGCTGGATCCCGCCGGTGCCCTCCTCAAGGTCGAGGCCTGCGGGATCTGCGGGACGGATGCCCGAACCTTCTTCAACGGCGACCCCGGGGCGCCGGCGCCCTGGGTACTCGGTCACGAGCCGGTGGGGACGCTCGAGGACGTGGGTGCCGACGCCGACCTCCCGCCCGGGATCTCCAAGGGCGACCGCGTGTTCCTCGGTTCCATCCTCACGTGCGGCGAGTGCCGATGGTGCGTGGACGGGTTCCAGAACCTCTGCGAGCACCACCTGCTCTACGGCTACGATCCGTTCCCCGGCGCCTACTCAGAGCACGCCGCGGTCCCTCCCATCGCCACGAAGAACCTCATCAAGTTGCCCCCCGAGCTTCCCTCGGACCTGGCCACCGTGGCCGATCCGTTCGCCTGTGCGCTCAACGGCATCGAGGCGCTCGACATCCGGCTGGGGGACACGGTGGTGATCGTCGGGTCGGGCCCCATCGGGTGCTGGCAGGCCGTCATGGCCAGGGATCGCGGTGCCAGCAGCGTGTACCTGACCGACGTGAGCGCCGAGCGCCTGGACATCGCCCTGCGAGCCATCGGCCACGCCGTCGACAAGGCCTTCATCGCGGGGGAGGACAACGGCGTGTCCGAGGTGATGTCGCTCACCGGAGGAACGGGACCAGATCGGATCAGCGTGGCGGCGCCGTCGAAGGAGGCCCAGGCCGCCGCGCTGATCATGGCGGCCAAACGAGCCCGGATCGTCTACTTCGCCGGGCTGCCCAAACACGACCCGGTGAGCCACCTGGACATGAACCAGCTCCACTACAAGGAGCTCGCCATCCTCGGTGCATACGGCGCGACCAACCGACAATACCGGATCACCATGGGGTACCTGGATCGCCGCCAGGAGGAGTTGGGCCGGGTGGTGACCCACCGGTTCCCGCTCGAGGGCATCGCCGAGGCCTTCGAGACGATCAGGACCGGCTCCGGGTTGAAGATGGTGATCATCCCGTGAGCAGTTCGGCGAGCGGCCCCTACCTCATCGGCTGCGACGTCGGCAGCCAGGGTACGAACGCGGCCCTCTACGGGGCCGATGGAACCCTCGTGGCCTCGGTCTACGAGGGGTACGACCTGTCGTTCCCTCACCCGGGTTGGGCGGAGCAGGACCCATCCGCCTGGTCGAAGGCCCTGATGAGCACGATCGGCCAGCTCGTCGCAGGCCTCCACGAACGGTCTGAGGCCATCAAGGGCCTCTCGTTCGGGTCACAGCTCGACGGGATGGTGGTGTGCGATGCGAACGGGCGCGCCCTCCGGCCGGCGATGATCTGGATGGATCGGCGCGCGGAGGCCCAGGCGGCGCAGCTGACCACGCGGATGTCCCCGGCAGACTTCTACCGCAACGTTGGTGCGAATCTCGATTCGTCTCACGCGGTGTTCAAGGCGCTGTGGGTTCGGGACGAGGAGCCCGAAGTCTTCGCGGACGCAGCCTTCGTCATGCCACCGGGCTCTTTCGTCCTTCGCGAGACGACGGGGGTCCTGGCCGTCGACTACTCGAATGCGTCCTCGTTGGCCTTGCTCGACCCCAGGACGCGCACGTGGTCCGAGCCGGTCCTCGAGGTGACCGGCCTGGGGCCGGAGATGCTGCCGGAACTGGCCGCTGGGACGCAGGCCGTTGGGACCATCACCGCCGCGTTCGCCGAGGCCACTGGTCTCTCGCCCGACACGGTGGTGGCGGTGGGATGCGGTGATGAGATGGCCGCCACGCTCGGTGCCGGCGTGTACTCCTCGGGCGAGGTGTGCGACGTGGTGGGAACGGCGGAGCCGGTCTGCGCGGCGTCGAGTGAGCCGCGGGAGGATCCCACGATGCTGGTCGAATGCCACCCTCATGCCGACCCCGATACCTGGTTGCTGGAGAACCCCGGGTTCGTCTCCGGGGGGAACCTCCGCTGGTGGAGGGATCAATTCGCTCCGTTGGAGCGGAGGGCGGAAGCCGAAGGAGGCGGGGACGCCTACGAGCTGTTGACTCGCGAGGCGGCGGACCTGCCGCCCGGCTCCGAGGGACTCTTGTTCCTCCCGTGCATGCAGGGCGCGATGGCTCCCGAGTGGAACGGGGCCGCCCGGGGTGTCTTCTACGGGCTCACGCTTGCGCACAGCAGAGCGCACATGACCAGGGCAGTGTTGGAGGGGAGCGCGTACGCGCTCCTCGACATCCTCGACGCCATGAGGAACGCCGGACTGGATGTTCGCCGCCTCACGATGGTCGGTGGCGGGGCCAAGGGCGCCCTCTGGCGGCAGATCAAAGCAGACGTCACCGGCCTCCCCGTCCGCATCCCGACCAGCGTCGAAACCACGGCCACCGGCGCTGCGATCCTGGCGGCGGTCGGCTCCGGCGTCCATCGAACCGTTGCGTCGGCCGTCGATGCGTTCGTGGCCTACGAGCCCGAGGAGCACCAGCCGGATCCCGAGCACCGGGAGGCATACGCCGATGCCTATCGGCGTTATCGCGACCTGTACTTCGCCCTCAAGCCCGTCTTCGCGGCCGGCTGAGCACGATCGCAAGCACGATGACGGCCAGTGACGTCGGCAGGACCACGCCCCACGCGTCTACCGCCCAGCCCCACGCCGTCCCGGCGACGAACGCCATGGCAGCGGTCGCCCACGTCAAGGTGAACCCCAGCACGAAGCGCGCTATGAACAGGGCCACGATCGCTCCGATCAGTGGCTTGAAGTCGTAGATAGCGTGTTCGGGCCGTGGCCACGCATCGATCCCGAAGCCCAGCACGACACCTCATCGTACGTCGTGCGGCCCGAGAAGAGTCCTCGTTGCACCTCACTCCGGCGTGACGTAGGCCGCGGTGATCCCACCGTCCACGACGAGAGCGGTCCCGGTCATGTACGAGGACTCGTCGGAGGCGAGGAACAGGGCCGCATTGGCGATCTCCTCGGCCTGGCCGAAGCGGCCCATCGGGATGTGCACCAACCGCCGTTGCCGCCGGGTCGGGTCGGCCAGCAACTCCTGGAGCAGCGGGGTTTCGATCGGCCCGGGGCAGAGCGAGTTCGCGCGCACGCCCTTGCGCGCGAACTCGACGGCGATCTCGCGCGTCATCGAGAGCACGCCACCCTTCGACGCCGTGTAGGCGATCTGGGGGGTGGCCGCCCCCATGAGCGCCACGAACGAGGCCACGTTGACGATCGAGCCGCCTCCGGACTCGATCATGGCGGGGATCCCGTACCGGCACCCCAGGTACACGCCCTTGAGGTTGATGCCGATCGTGAGGTCCCACACCTCCTCGGGCGTCTCGGTCACCGAGCCGTCCCGTTCGGGGAAGACCCCGGCGTTGTTGTAGAGGACGGTGAGCCCGCCGAACGTGTCCACGGCGAAGCGCACCATGGCTTCCGCGTCGGAGGACCGCGACACGTCGGCGTGCACGTAGGCGGCCCGCCCGCCTTCCTCGCGGATGGCCGCCGCCACCGCCTCGCCCGCATCGTCGGCGACGTCGGTGAGCACGACCTCGGCCCCCTCCCGCGCGAACAGGTGCGAAGCCACCTTCCCCATCCCGCTCGCCCCACCGGTGATCAGGGCCACCTTGCCGTCCAGCCGGGCCATCCCCTCGCCTCCTTCGGTCGTTTTCCAGCGGGCCACGTGAGGCCGGTCCGCGGATGCCTATCATCGACCACCGGCCGGCGGGGCAGGAACGGGATCCGCCGTGAGAGGGGGATGAGTGGCCGCCGATTGGTAGATTCGGCGTTCGATGGATCTTCCCGAAGAGCTGGCGAGCCGGCCTCCGCGCAAGTCCGGACAGGAACCCTCGTCGACGATCACGCTCGAGGCGTACGAACGCCTCAGGGCCGAGCTCGACGAGCTGACCTCGTCCGGCCGCTCACGCATGGCGGAACGGCTGAAGGCGGCGCGTGAGCTCGGCGACATCCGCGAGAACGCCGAGTACGACTCCGCGAAGAACGAGCAGGCCCTCATGGAGTCGCGGATACGGAACCTGGAGCGGATGCTTCGTGATCCAGAGATCATCGAGGCGCCGTCGAGCTCCGATGTCGTGTCGCCCGGGATGCTCGTGACGGTCAGGCCGATTGACGATGAGGACTCCGACGACGAGACGTACCTGCTGGCCGAGTCGGCGGAGGAGCGGGCCGCCGGGGTCCGAACCATCACCACCACGTCACCGCTGGGACAGGCCCTCATGGGGGCCCGCCCAGCAGATCAGGTCTCCTACGAGGCGCCCGGCGGCACCTTCCGCTGCGTGGTGGTGAGCTTCCGGCCGAACGGCGGGTAGCTTCGCCGCCGCTTCCCCGGAGGGGTAGCCTCCCCTACCAGGATGAGCGAGTCGCCCGGGACCGAGCCCCAGGCGCCCGCGCCCCGCGTGCGGGACATGCCGGCCCCCCGGAAGACCGCGGGCGTGTTCGGTCCCGCCATGCGGTTCGTGTTCACCTGGCCCTACCGGGCCATCCTGGCGGGGTTGTACCGGACAGGCGTGCGTCCCTGGCAGCTCACGTTGGCGTCGCTCGTGGCGAACGTCCTGGTCGGCTGGCTCCTGCTCACGGGGCGCCGGTTCCTGCCCGGCGCATTGCTCATCCCGGCCGGATTGTTCGACGTCTTCGACGGAGCGGTCGCCCGGTTGCGAGGCGAGGACCGGCGGGTCGGCGCGTTCCTGGACTCGGTACTCGACCGGATCGGCGACATGCTCCTGTTCGGGTGCCTGTACTGGTCGGAGGAGGGCCAGGGACACGTGCTGGCGGCTGCTCTGTCGCTCGCGACGCTGGTTACGGCCCTGATGGTGAGCCACCTGCGTGCGGAGGCCGAGGCCATGGGGATCTCCCTCTCCGAGGGATTCTTCCAGCGGCTCGAGCGATATGTGGCCATGATCATCGGGCTCATGGTGCCGGGCGCCCTGGTGCCCATGCTCGTGGTGCTCGTGCTGTTGGGAGGCGCCACGATGCTGCAGCGAGGATGGTCGGCGCTCCGACGCCTGTCGCGCCCCGCCGAGGATCAGCGCTGGCAGGACGGGCAGAAGTAGGTCGTCCGCCCTGCCACGACGGTCCGTGAGAGCGCCGTCCCGCACCGAGGGCACCTGCCCTCGGGCCGTCCCCGGAACCGGCTGAGCCAGCGCCTCCGGCTCTCGAGGTAGTCGAAGTCCTCGACGGCCGTGGCGAGGACCCGCCGTATCGTTCGGAACAGGCGAACGCGGTCCTTCGCGTCCAGTTCCTCGACGGGGCGACGGGGGTGGATCCTGGCCTGCCACAGGACCTCGTCGGCCAGGAGGTTCCCGATCCCGGCCACGAGCTGCTGGTCCATGAGGACGGCCTTCACGCCTCCCCGCCGGCGCGAGAGCGATCCCAGGAACTCCTCCTGCTCGACCGCGAGCGCGTCGGGGCCGAGACGGCCCAGAACGACCTTCAGCTCGTCGTCGTCGAGGGCCACCCACACGCCTCCCAGCCGGCGCATGTTCCGGTAGCGCAGCTCGCCGTCCTCGAACACGAGCACCAGCCGATCATGACGATGACGATCGGGCTCGTCGGCCGACCAGACGAGGTCCCCGGTCATGCCGAAGTGGAACAAGAGGGTTGGGCCCGCTGCGGGGCACACGAGCCATTTCCCGTGTCGCCCGGGCTCCTCGAATCTGCGGCCGGCCAGCGCGCGGCCGACGTCATCCGGACCCGCGTTCCTCACGATGGCCGGGTCCAGGACATCGACGGCCCGCACGGTCCGGTCCTTCGCGTGCTCGGCGAAGAAGCGGCGGTACGCCTCGACCTCGGGCAACTCGGGCACAGCGGTAGTGTTACCGAACGGTCCGCCAAGGGTCCGCCAACGGTTCGAAGGAAGGGGCGGTGGCCGAATACATCCGGGTCGCGTCGCTGGCCGAAGTGCCCGAAGGGGAGCTCCGCGGGTTCGAGCTCCCCTCGGGGAGGATCGCCGTAGCCCACGTGGAGAACGAGGTCTTCGCCCTGGGCGACGAATGCACGCACGAGGGGTGCCTGCTGTCGGAGGGAGAGGTCGACGAGTCCGCCGACACCGTGGTCTGTGCGTGCCACGGGAGCGCCTTCGATCTGCGAACCGGTGAGCCGGTCGAGGGTCCGGCCCAGGATCCCGTCCCCACGTTCCCGGTCCGGCTTATTGAGGGATGGATCGAGCTGGTACCGGTCCCCGCAGGAGGCGACTCGTGAGCCTGGGGCGAAGCACCGGTTGAGCGCCGAGCTGCGACCGCAGGCCGTCGTCATCTTCGGGGCGTCCGGCGACCTGACCAAGCGCAAGCTCTTGCCGGCCTTCTGGAACCTGTTCCTGCAGGGCCTGCTCCCCAAGGGCTTCGCCATCACGGGATACGCGCGTACGGAAATGACCGACGACGAGTTCCGGGAGCAGGCCCGCGAATCGGTCAAGCTGTATTGTCGCATGCCTCCGGGCGACGATGCGTGGACGGAGTTCGCCGAGCGCCTCTCGTACCTCCCCGGCGAGTTCGCGAACGAGGGCGCGATGAAGCGGCTGGAGAGGCATCTCGCCTCCGTCGACGAGAAATTCGGCACCGAGGGGGGACGGTTCTTCTACGCGGCCACACCGACAACCGCCAACCCCGACATCGTGCGGCGCCTGGCCGAGGCGGGGCTCCACCGGGACGCCAAGATCATCTTCGAGAAGCCCTTCGGCCACGACCTGGCTTCGGCCCGGGAGCTGAACGCAAAGATCCACGAGGTCTTCGACGAGTCCCAGATCTTCCGGATCGACCACTACCTGGGCAAGGAGACCGTCCAGAACATCTTGGCCTTCCGGTTCGCCAACGGGCTCTTCGAGCCGGTGTGGAACCGGAAGTATCTCGACCACGTCGAGCTCACCGTAGCCGAGGACATCGGGATCGAGGGTCGGGGGGCCTTCTACGAGCAGACGGGAGCCATCCGTGACCTCGTCGTCACCCACCTGTTCCAGGTCATGACCTTCCTGGCGATGGAGCCGCCGGTGTCATTCGAGCCCAACCGGCTTCGGGACGAGACGGTCAAGGTGCTGCGGAGCGCCCAGCCCTGCGACCCCACGCAGGTGGTCCGGGGCCAGTACCGCGGCTACCGAGGGGAAGCTGGCGTCGCCGCCGATTCGACCGTCGAGACGTTCGCTGCGCTGAGATTGGAGATCGACAACTGGCGGTGGGCGGACGTCCCGTTCTTCCTTCGGACCGGCAAGCGGATGGCCGCCAAGTGCAGCGAGATCACGCTCAAGTTCCTGAAGGTCCCGTTCAACGTGTTCCGGGGGACGGACCTGGATCTGCCGATGCGCGACCACCTGACGATCCGGATCCAGCCGAACGAGGGGATCACGCTTGCCGTCAACGCCAAGAAGCCGGGGCCGGGTCTCGAGCTGGAGCGCGTCACGATGGACTTCGACTACGAGGAGGAGTTCGGAGGCCAGATCGCCGACGCGTACGAGCTGCTCCTCCTGGAGGCCATGGAGGGCGACCACACGCTGTTCCTGCGCGAGGACGGGGTCGACCGGGCTTGGGAGATCCTCCAGCCGGTGCTGGACCATCCTTCGCCGGTCGTGGAGTACGAGCCGGGAAGCTGGGGGCCGGCCGAGGCAGACGCGCTCATCGCTCCCCACCGGTGGCACGCCACCCCGGCGCACGCTCATTGAGCGCTCGAACTCTGAGCGAACTCTCACCGCCCGCTGATGCCTGCCCCAGGCCCATGTGGTTGGCTTGGCCCCCAATGCGAAGGATCCTGACGTTCGCCTCCGTTATCGTGGTCATTGCGGTGGCGGGCTCGCCCGGCGCCTCCACCGCCGATCCGCGGGCCACGTCGATGGAGGCCCGGTCTCTCGACGGGAGCGGAAACGACACCGATCATCCCAGCTGGGGGGAGGCCGGCACCCAGTATCCGCGCGTCACCGCCCCGAACTACGCCGACGGCGTGAACAAGATTGTGGCGGGTCCGTCGCCCCGGTACATCAGCAACCGAGTCTTCAACGACGTGGGCCAGAACCTGTTCTCCGAGAACGACGTCTCGCAGTGGGGGTGGGTCTGGGGACAGTTCGTCGACCACGACATCGGGCTCCGAGACGAGACGCCGGCCGAGTCCGTTCCGATCCCGTTCGACCCGAACGATCCGCTCGAGGCGTTCACGAACGACCTGGAGGCGATGGGCTTCTCACGCACCCCCGCGGCCACCGGCACGGGGGTCACCTCGCCCCGCCAACAGATCAACACGGTGAGCGGCTACCTCGACGGCTCGGCCGTGTACGGAATCGACACCGCACGCCTGGAATGGCTCCGCGAGGGTCCGGTCGACGGTGACCTGGCGAACAACGCGGCCCTCCTGCTACTGCCGGGCGGCTACCTGCCGCGAGCCGACGCTCGGGCAGACCTGATCACCGCACCCTCCGTCGACCTCTTCGGTGGGTTGGCCGCGACGCCCGAGGTCGCGCGCATCGCCGGCGACGTGCGGGCGAACGAGAACATCGCGCTCTTGGCCGTCCAGACGCTGTTCGCCCGGGAACACGACCGGATCGTCGCCGCGTTGCCCAGCTCTCTGTCCGAAGAGGAGAAGTTCCAGATCGCTCGCCGCGTCGTGGGCGCGGAGATCCAGTTCATCACGTACAACGAGTTCCTCCCGGCGCTCGGCGTCGTCCTCGATCCCTATCACGGCTACGATCCGGCCGTAGATGCGGGTGTGTCCAATGAGTTCGCCACGGTCGGGTATCGCGGCCACAGCATGGTCCACGGCCAGTTCGACGTGCGCTTCCGCCCGGGCACGTTCTCCACCGCGGAGCTCGACACGTTCCGCGCGCAAGGAGTGGGCATGCGAAAGGAGGACGGCCAGCCGTCCCTCCAGATCCCGCTGACGGTCGCGTTCGGGAACCCGGATCTGCTGACCCAGGTCGGCATGGGGCGGGTCCTACGAAGCCTGAGCCAGGAGCGCCAGTACCGGAACGACGAGCAGATCGACAACGCGCTCCGAAGCGTGCTGTTCCAGGTGCCGACCCCCGGGATGGCGACCCCATCTGCGTGCGGGCAGCCGGTGGTGCAGCCGGGCTGCTACGCGGCGGTGCAGGACCTCGGTGCCATCGATATCGCGCGCGGTCGCGATCACGGGATGCCCTCCTACAACGACCTTCGGCGCGCGTACGGGCTTTCGCCGAGACGGTCGTTCACCGCCGTCACCGGGGAGGTCTCCGCCCGGTTCCCGTCGGATCCAAGGATCGACCCCGCCGATCCTCTCGACGACCCGAACATTCTCGATTTCATCCGGCTCCGGGACCGAGATGGGCACGCGCTCCGACCGCTCAGTCCGCGGAGCCAGGAGGAAGCCGTCATCGGGATCCGCCGGACGACCCTCGCGGCTCGCCTGAAGGCCATCTACGGCAGCGTGGATAGGATCGACGCGTTCGTCGGCATGCTGTCCGAGCGCCATGTCTCGGGGACGGAGTTCGGTCCGCTCCAGCTCGCGATGTGGAAGAAGCAGTTCGAGGCGCTTCGTGACGGCGACCGGTTCTTCTACCGGAACGACCCGGATCTCACTCGCATCGACCAGGACTTCGGGATCACCTATCGACACACGCTCGCCGAGATCATCTCGCTGAACACCGGAACGAGCGTGCCAATGGACGTGTTCGAGGTCGTCGCGAGCGACAGGTAGACAGCCACCGATGATCCGAGCGGTGTCAGGACGGGTGGCGCCGGCACGGTGCACTCGGGTACGCTCTCCGCCCTCACTTCCCTGCAACAGGAGGCATCCCGATGGCGGAGCCGATCAGGTTCGACCTCTCGCCCGAGGACATCCCGACGGCGTGGTTCAACATCATGCCGGATATGGTCGGCGCGGGGATCCAGCCCCTCCCGCCCCTGCATCCGGGGACGAAGGAGCCGATCAGTCCCGACCTGCTCGCCCCGCTGTTCCCGGAGGCGTTGATCGTGCAAGAGGTCTCGACCGAGCAGTGGATCGACGTCCCCGGGCCCGTGCTCGACATCTACCGGTTGTGGAGACCGACGCCGCTCCACCGGGCGGTCCGGCTCGAACAGGCGCTCCAGACCCCGGCGCGCATCTACTTCAAATACGAGGGTGGGTCGCCGGCCGGGTCGCACAAGCCCAACACCGCTGTGGCCCAGGCCTTCTACAACAAGGAATCGGGGGTCCGGCGCATCTCCACAGAGACCGGGGCGGGGCAGTGGGGCTCGGCGCTCTCGATGGCGTGCCGGTTCTTCGGCCTCGAGTGCCTGGTGTTCATGGTCAAGGCTTCCTACGAACAGAAGCCCTACCGGCGGATCTTCATGGAGACGTTCGGGGCGGAGGTACGCCCCTCGCCCTCGAGCACGACGCAGGCGGGGAAGAAGATCCTCGAGGCGAACGCGGACTCGACCGGGTCGCTGGGGATCGCCATCAGCGAGGCCATCGAGGTTGCCGCCACGAACGATGACACGCACTACTCGCTGGGATCGGTCCTGAACCACGTGTTGCTGCATCAGACCGTGGTGGGCCTGGAGGCCCAGAAACAGATGGACATGGCGGGGGAACGTCCCGACGTCGTCGTCGGCTGCGTCGGCGGCGGATCGAACTACGCCGGGCTGGCCTATCCGTTCATGGCCGAGCGGTTGCGGGGGACGTCCACGGCCAGGTTCGTGGCCACCGAGCCGGCCGCTTGTCCCACGCTGACGAAGGGGAAGTTCGCCTACGACTTCGGAGACACGGGCCAGATGACCCCGCTCCTGCCGATGTACACGCTGGGCCACGACTTCGTCCCGGCCCCGGTGCACGCCGGGGGCCTGCGGTACCACGGCGACGCCCCGTCGCTCTCGCTGCTCGTCCGGGAGGGCCACATGGAGGCGGCCGCGTACTCGCAGAACGAGGTGTTCGACGCCGCCGTGCAGTTCGCGCAGACGCAGGGCATCATTCCGGCGCCCGAGTCCGCCCATGCCATCCGTGGAGCGATCAACGAGGCCGTCGCGGCCAGAGAGGCCGGGCAGGAGAGGGTCATCCTGATCGGGCTGTCCGGGCACGGGCACTTCGACATGCAGGCCTACGACGACTACCTGAACGCCCGACTCCCGGAGGTGGAGTTCGACCCGTCCGCGGAGGAGGCTGCGCTGGCGAGGCTCCCGGAGGTGCCGGTCGGGGGCTGAGCTCAGGCGCCCGCGCCCACGCCGAGATCGTCACGGAGCTGGCGGATCGTCGCCACCTCCTCGAACCCCAGTCGTGCCAGGATCGGCTCGGAGGTATCTCGCCGGGCCCACGTGACCAGGGCCGGCGTCCCGCGGCGGACGGCCTCCCGCCAGGCGGCGGGGATCAGGGCGCTGAACGCTCCGCGCGCCCGGGCACTGGGAAGGGTTCCCCCTCCGCCCAAGAACAAGCCCCACGGGGTGAAGGTGACCCGCCCCGTTGCGATCGCAACGTCGTCCTCCCAGACCAGCGCCAACCGCGTGTGACCGGAAGCCCGGTTTCGTTCGAACCGGATCTCGGCTTGGGCGCGGGCCTCCGCGGCGTCCGACGGGTCGAAGCCGAACGCCTCGACCATCACATCAACCGCGGCGCGGTACTCGTCTGCCGTCTCTGCCAGCCGGACCACGAACGATGTCGGAGGCAGGGGCTCGGGCGGGCGTACCAACACCATCGCGGCCTCGCCGGGGCCGTTTTCGGGAACCATGCCGAGGGCCTGGAGCCGATCCGGCAGATCTGACGGCAGGGCTGAGCTACCCACGCTCCACGTCGAGGCGGAGCGCCCTCGCGCGGTCAGCACGTCACGGATCTCGGCGACCGTGGACCCCACTTCGCTCGGGTCCAGTCGCAGCCGCTGGACACCGACCGACCAGGGATGGCTCTCAGGCTGGAGCCAGATCACGAAGCGGGCATCCTCGATACGTTCCTCCCCCGGCTCCGCCGGAAGGAAGGCCGCGGGATCCTCGGCCAACCGGCGAAGGGGCTCGTCGATCG
>JBIOUU010000098.1:0-2373 GCA_044867345.1 Actinomycetota bacterium | reverse complement strand
TGCATCGACGCCACCGACGAGCAGCGTGACCGTTCCGTCCACCGCCGGACAGACCGTCACGGATACCTGGACGGGCACGATCCCGCCCGGAACGAACGCGACGAGCGACTGCTCGCCGTTCGTCGATAACTCCACGCTGGCCGACCAGCACTCGGTGACGGTGAACGTCCCGGCAGGCGCCTACGACACGGTCCAGGCCAATTTCACGTTCAACATCACCTGGCCCGACGCGTCCAACGACGAGATCCTCACCGTCGTCGATCCCGACGGGCGCGTGGTCGGTTCGAGCGATACCGGGCAGCCGAGCGAGACGGTGCGCGGAACGAACCTCAAGGCGGGCACGTACAAGGTCATCGCCTGCGGTTTCCTGAGCGGCCCGGCTCCGCAGGACTACATGGGCACGCTGACGGTCCAGACGGTCGCCCCCCCGCCTCCTCCGCCACCGCTCCCGACCTCCTCCAACGGGATCACGTTCGACCACGCCAACCTGAACGACCCGGTGCGCATGGTGGGCGAGCCGGACATCGTGATCGACAACCACGGCGGGACCTACGTCAGCGGCCCGGGCGGAAGCACCACGCAGGCCTCCTGGTTCTGGAAGTCCGATGACGACGGCATCCAGTGGCACCTGATCGGGTGCCCCGCCAAGTCGAACTGCCAGAACGGGGGCGGGGACACCGAGATCACGATCGCCAACAACCGCGACGTGTTCGCCTCCGACCTGCAGACGCTCCAGTGCAACAGCACGTTCCGCTCCTACGACGAGGGCAAGACTTTCATCCCCGGGGAAGGCTGCTTCCCGGAGACCGACCGCCAGTGGATGGGCGTGTACGACCCGAACGGCAGGGCGAAGGATCGGCGCATCTACCTGGGCGCCAACCACGTGGCCGGCTTCAGCGGTTGCTACGTCCTGGTGTCCACGGACAACGGGGTCACCTACGTGCCGCCCGACCCTCTCAACAACCCCGCGGCCAACATCGGGGGGAGCTGCATCGGACGCTTCGCGGTGGATCCGAACAACGGGGAGATCTTCGTCCCCGTCTCCGGTGGAACACGCAAGTCAACGGACGGCGGCGTGACCTGGACGAAGCTTCCGGGTCCCGGCGCCGTGGGCAACTTCTTCGCCCCCCTCGTCCTCGATACCGCAGGCAACCTGTGGCAGGCCTGGACGGACACACAGAAGGCCTTCGTTTCCTACTCTCTGGACCGCGGACAGACATGGCACAGTCCGATCCAGGTCAGCCATCCGGGCCTCAGCCAGACCGACTTCGTGTGGCTCACTGTGGGTGACCCCGGCCGCGTGGCCGTCGTCTTCTACGGCACCACTGACACCCAGCGGGATCCAAGCGTGCCGGCGTACGGCGGCCCTAATGCCCTGTGGCACGCCTACGCGTCGATCAGCACGAACGCCCTGGCCCCGGAGCCCACGTTTACGCAGGTGCAGGCCACCGAACACGTCATGCACCGGGGTGCCATCTGCAACGGCGGCTTCCCCGGCTGCCTCTTGCACAACTCCGACCGATCCATGGCCGACTTCTTCATGGTGGACAAGGACCCGCAGGGCCGCATCTTCATCGCCTACAACGAGAACAGCGACCTCTCCGAGGTCACCCCGGGCCAGTTCATCGGCAAGCCCATCAATGCGGTGATCCGGCTCCGCACGGGCCCCAGCGTGTTCGCGACCCAGGGGAACCTGCTGCCCGACCCCACGCCGGCGAACGTCGCGATCAGCTCCGTCTCCCTGAACGGTTCAGCGCTCTCCGTTAGCGGGACCCACGGCTTGCCACCGGGGAACTGGACTACCGACCCTGCGAGCGATGCCCGCTTCCCGGTATGGCTCCCGAACGGGCAGCCAGGGCCGAACCACCCGGCCCTGGACATCCTGGAGGCCTCGGCAGGCGATGACGGGACCAACCTCACGTTCAAGCTCACGATGGCCGACCTCTCGGCCGCGGCATTGGCCGACGCGGCCACGGCCGGGGGGACGCCCTCCTGGATGGTCACGTGGTGGCAGGGCAGGGGTGGGATCGGCCCCTCGAGCATGACGCCGCCTTTCCACTCGCATTGGTACATGAAGTGGAAGGGCGGTCCGGTCTTCGAGTACGGGAGGGTGAGCAGCATCGACTTCCCGGCGTTGGGAGCTCCGACACCCAAGTTCCTGACTTACGCGCCCTCGGGGACGGCCACGGGAAGCGTGAACGGCAACCAGGTGACGATCAGCGTGCCTCTGGCCAGCCTGGGCGGGCTCACCGCGGGCGACAAGATCGACCACGTCGCCGCGTACGGCATGGTCGAGCACGCGGACGTCACCCTGAACGACTGGGCCGACCAGGCGAAGACCTTCTCGTACCGGATCGGAACGCCGGCTGCCCG
>JBIOUU010000097.1:0-12030 GCA_044867345.1 Actinomycetota bacterium | reverse complement strand
ACACGACCATCTTGGCCGCCCGCCGCGTCTTGCCCCCACTCTTGATCGTCCCAGCAGAGGCATCCGCTCCTCGCATGAACGAAACCGGACCGCTGGCGGTTCCGCCCCCCTTCAGCTGTTCCCTGGACGACCGGAGCGGCGAGAGGTTGATCCCCGAGCCCGACCCACCCTTGAAGATGATCCCTTCCTCGGAGTACCAGTTGAGGATCGACCGCATGCTGTCGTCGATGGCGAGGATGAAGCAGGCCGAGCATTGGGGCTTCTCCTCGTGGCCCACGTTGAACCAGACGGGAGAGTTGAAGGCGGCCTTCTGGGTCACCAGGAGGTGCGTGAGCTCTTCGCCGAAGACCTCGGCGTCCTTCTCGGTGGCGAAGTAGCGGTCCTTCATACCCCAGCCGCGGATGGTGTCGACGACCCGACCCACGAGCTGGCGCACGCTGGACTCGCGCTCGGGCGTCCCGAGCGTGCCGCGGAAGTACTTCTGCGCCACGATGTTCGTGGCATTCTGCGACCAGCCCTTGGGGAACTCCACGCCGCGCTGCTCGAAGGCGTTGCCACCCTCCTTGTAGTTCGGGATGACCGCATCGCGGGTCTCCCACTCGACCTGGTCGAACGGGTGAACGCCCTCCGTGCTGAAGTGCCGCTTGAACGTCAGGCCGCTTCGAACGACCTCCACGTCCCCTTCCTTCGTCGCCACCGGAACGCCCCCTTTCCCCTCGAGCCGGGGAAGCCTCACGACCGAATTACAGCCCCGTGATTCTGTACCCGCCCTGGTCCCCGGTCAAGGGCCCTGGGCGGAACATCTAGTGCTTTCTCGCAGCCCTTACCACTAGATGTAGTAGTTTACCGGCTCCGGGGCTTCGCCGGCACGCGCTTCTGGAGGGCCCCAAGCTCCCGCTCGAAGTCCGTGATCTCCTGGAAGTCCTTGTAGACGGAGGCGAACCGCATGTAGGCCACCTGGTCCAGCTTCTGGAGCTGGGAGAGCACCTCCACGCCGACCTGATGGGAGCTGACCTGGGGCCCCTTGCGGCGCAGCCGCTCCTCCACCCGGTCGGCCAGCACGTCCACCTGCTCCTCGGTGACCGGGCGGTTGACGATGGCCTTTCGCACGCCGGCCAGGACCTTCTCCCGCGCGTATGGCTCCCTCGAGCCGTCGCGCTTCACCACCATCACGCCGACCTCCTCGATCCGTTCGAACGTGGTGAATCGCCGCCCGCAGGACAGGCACTGCCGGCGGCGCCGGATGGCCGCGCCGCGTTCGGCCGGCCGGGAATCGACCACCCGATCCTCCCCGTGGCCGCACCATGGGCATCGCATCACACCCACCACAATATCTGGTGGGTCGGCGGATGCCAGCCGCCACATGTGGCCTCCCTGCCGATCTTCGGTGCCGGGCTCAGCCGAGCGCCGGGATGAGCAGGACCTGGCCAGGGGCCAGAGCGCCGGGGTCGGCACCGTTCGCCGCCTGGATCGCGTCGACCAGCGGTCGAGGGTCGCCGTCCTGGATCCCCCGGGCGATCGACCACAGCGTGTCGCCGGGCCGCACCACGTACCGCTGCTGCGCCGACCGGTCCGCGCTCGCGGCCACCCTTCCCGCAGGGACCACCCAGGCCAGGCCGCTGGCTAGGCCCAGCATCGAGATCGCCAGGAGCCGCCGACGAACGTGCGTTCGACTCATCGACGCCCATCCTATCGAACGCCTGTTCGGGGTCAAGAGGGGAACACCGAACATATGTTTGAACCCCTTGCCGGGTCGTGTTAGCCTCCGGGAGCCTACGAGGAGGGTCTGACATGGCCGAGACCGACGACCTCACGGCGCGGCAGCACAGGATCCTGGAATTCATCGCCGACACCGTCCGCGACCGTGGCTATCCACCGACCGTCCGCGAGATCGGGGAGGCGGTGGGCCTCACGTCCTCCTCCAGCGTCCACAGCCAGCTGGCGAACCTGGAGCGGAAGGGTCTGCTCCACAAGGATCCGACCAAGCCCCGCGCCATCGGGCTCGCCGACGAGAGCATCAAGCCCGAAGGAGTGGTCGTCCCCGTACTCGGCCGGATCGCCGCGGGAGCGCCCGTCCTTGCGACCGAGAACGTCGAGGAGTACCTCACCGTCCCCGCCGGCTTCGCCAAGGGGGGAGAGCACTTCGCCCTCCGGGTGGTCGGCCAGTCGATGACCGGGGCGGGCATCCTGGACGGCGACGTCGTGGTGGTCCGCCGACAGGACAGCGCGGGGGACGGCGACGTCGTGGCCGCACTCCTGCCCGGCATGGCGGAGGAGGAGGCGACGATCAAGCGACTTCGGCGGCGGGAAGGCAAGGTGACCTTGCATCCGGAGAACCCGGCCTTCTCCCCCATCCAGATGACCGACGGGCGGATCCTGGGAAAGGTCGTGGCGGTCCTGCGGAAACTCTAAGCTCCGCGCCGATACCTTTCGTAGGGAAAAGGGACCTCCATGGAGCAGGCGGCGCTCGAGAGCCAGATCCGTTCGCAACCCCAGGAGCTTGATCGGCTGGCGACGCATCCCCTGGGCCACGAAGCGGTGGAGCGTCTGGCCCAATGCCGCCGGATCTGGCTGGTGGGGACGGGCACGAGCCTCCATGCTGCCGAGCTCGGTGCCGTGATGCTCTACGAGGCCGGTCGTGCGGCGCAGGCCATCCCCTCCATGCACTTCGTGAACTGGGCGCCCCCCGTGGACCATCGCGACGGGATGGTGCTGATCAGCCACAACGCCGGCCTGGAGACGGCCTACGCGGCCGCCGCGTACCGCCAGGCCAAGGACGCGGGCCTTCGCGTGCTCGCGATCACGCGTCAGGGCGCAGAGCTTCCCGATGCGGTGGAGACGGTCCCCAAGGAGACATCGGAGACCTACACCGTGAGCTACACGGCCGTCCTCCTGCTGCTTGCCCGCATCGCGAACGCGCTTGGCGCCGAGAGCCTGAGCCCCGAGGCTGTCGCGAGGGTCCCCCGAGCCGTGGCAGAGGCCATCGAGGACCCGGGGCTCGACCGGATCGTCGCCCCCCGACGCCTGCTCGTGCTGTTCGGAGAGGGCCCGGCCTCGGTCACCGCGCGAGAGGGCGCGTTGAAGCTCCGCGAGGCCTCACGGTTCCCGGCCGAGGGCTTCGACGTCGAGTACCTGCTCCACGGCTCCGCGGTGCCGCTCGGGGACGACGATCACCTCGTCGCGCTGTCCCCTCCAGACACCGACGGGCTGGTCCGGGCCGTCGGGGACGCGGCCGAGCGCGAAGGGATCCGCGTGAGCACTCTCGCGGAGCCGGCCGACCTGCCGCCGCTCCTGGCCCAGATCCCGCTCACGGTTCGCCTACAGATCCTGGCCCTGCGGTTCGCCGAGGCTCGAGCGCAGAACCCCGACCGCGTCATCACCGGGGCCTGGGCCGACCCGGCACTGTGGGCCATCGGGTCGCCCGCGATCTAGGGGCTCTGGAGTCCGAGGACGGCGGCTCAGAGACCCGAGGCTCGGCGGCGCCGTGTCTGGACGGCGTAATCGCCGACGGCGGCGAGCTCACGGTCACCCACCCGAGCGCGGACGAGCGTCCCGTCGGGGCCCGGTTCCGTCTCGAGGACCTCGGCATCTCGGTAGAGGAGCGCGATCACTTCGTCCCGCCCGTACGGCACGAGGAGCGTCACCTCGACCGGGGGCCGCGGAAGCTCGAGGGCAACGCGCTCCAGGAGCGGCTCCCGTCCCTCACCCGTGAGGGCGGAGATGGCCACGGCATCGGGGAACCGCCGAGCCGCACGCTCCCGGTCCATCTCCGAAAGCACGTCCACCTTGTTCAGCGCGAGGACTTCCGGGATGGCTCCCGCTCCGATCTCACCCAAGACGCCCCGGACGGCTTCGACCTGTTGCGCCACCTCAGATGAAGATGCGTCGGCGACGTGCAGCACGAGGTCGGCGCGGCTCACCTCTTCCAGGGTCGAACGGAACGCCTCGACCAGGTCGTGCGGCAGCTTGCCGACGAACCCCACGGTGTCCGAGATGGTGGCGTGCCGCCCCCCGGGCAGTGCGATCCGCCGGATCGTGGGATCGAGGGTGGCGAACAGCTGGTCCGCCACGAGCACGCCCGCTTCCGTCAGGGCGTTCATGAGCGTCGACTTGCCCGCGTTCGTGTAGCCCGCGATGGCGATCTGCTGGACGCCGGAGCCCTCGCGGCGGGCCCGCTTCACGTCGCGCGTGCGCGCCAGATCCTTGATGTCCCGCCGGAGCTTGGAGATCCGCCGCTTGATGTGCTGCCGGTCCACCTCAAGCTTCGTCTCGCCCGGCCCGCGCGTGCCGATGCCGCCTCCCAGCCGGGACATGGCTTCGCC
The DNA here is from genome assembly GCA_044867345.1 of Actinomycetota bacterium. Classification (GTDB taxonomy): domain Bacteria; phylum Actinomycetota; class UBA4738; order UBA4738; family HRBIN12; genus AC-69. The sequence goes on along the minus strand of JBIOUU010000097.1, from coordinate 7,708 downwards.
CCAGCCGCGGAGCCTGGGCAGGAGGTAGTTGAGCTGCGCCAGCTCCACCTGCGCCTTGCCCTCCCGGGACCTGGCGTGCAAGGCGAAGATGTCGAGGATCAGCGCGGTTCGGTCGATCACCTTGGTCCCCAACCGGCTCTCCAGGTTCCGGAGCTGGCCCGGCGTGAGCTCGTCGTCCAGGATCACGGCGTCCGCCCCGGTAGAGTGGACCGCCCGGTGGATCTCCTCGAGCTTGCCCTTGCCCACGAACGTCGCCGGATCGGGGTCGGACCGGGTCTGGACGATGCGCGAGACCGGCTCCGCCCCCGCCGAGTCCGCCAGCGCGGCCAGCTCGTCGAGATCCGACGGCTCGATCCCGTGTCCCACTCCCACCAGCACGGCCCGCTCGCGGACCCTCGGTGTCCAGGTCGCCGAGAGGGGCGACTCCTGGACGGTCGTCCGGCGCCGCTTCCCGTTCCGCTGGACCATCAGCCGAGCACCCCGGCGATTCGGTCCATGGCCTCGGCCAGCCGGTCGTCCGGCGCGGTCAGCGAGAACCGGACGTATCCCTCGCCGCGCTCCCCGTATCCGTTGCCCGGGGCGACGAACACTCCGGCCCGGTCGAGGAGCAGGTCGGCGAAGTCGACCGAGGACGTGCCGTCGGGGACCGGCGCCCACACGTAGACCGACCCGAGCGGTGGCTTGAGGGACCACCCGAGCGAGTTCAGCGTGCCGACGACCACGTCGCGCCTCCGCTGGTACACGGCGCGGAGCTCGTCCAGATGGTCCTGGGGCCCGGTGAGCGCGGCGATGGCCGCTCGTTGGATCGCCGTGAACTGGCCGGAGTCCAGATTCGTCTTCACGACCGACAGGGCCCGGATGGCCTCCGCGCTTCCCGCGCACCATCCGATCCTCCACCCGGTCATGTTGTAGAACTTCGACGTCGAGCCGAACTCGAGCGCGACGTCCTTGGACCCGGGAACCTGGAGGATGGACGGCGCCACGTAGCCGTCGAACGTGATCTCCGAGTAGGCGGCGTCGTGCGCGAGCAACAGGTCCTGCCGGCGGGCGAAGGCCACGGCGCGCTCGAAGGTGGCCCCGTCGGCCACGGCGGCGGTGGGGTTGCTCGGGTAGTTCAGCCACAGGATCTTGGTCCGGCCGGAAACCGGCGCCCCGTCGAGGTCGGGCTGATAACCCTCCTCCGCAAGCAGCGGGAGTGGCACCGGCGTGCCGCCCGCCAGGCGAGTCGACACTCCGTAGACCGGATAGCCGGGATCGGGGACGAGCGTCTCGTCGCCCGGGTCCACGAACGCCATCGGCAGGTGGCCGAGGCCCTCCTTGGAGCCGATCAGGGCGAGCACCTCGGCCCTGGGATCGAGGTCCACGCCGAACCGCGTTCGGTACCAGGCCGCCACCGCCTCGCGGAACTCGATGCTTCCCCAGTAGGAGGGGTACCGGTGGGTGGCCGGATCGCGCACGGCCTCCTGCATGGCCGCCACGACGTGCGACGGTGTCGGCAGGTCGGGATCGCCGACGCCGAGGGAGATCACGTCGACCCCCTCCCCCCGCTTGGCCGCCAGCTTGCCGTCCAACGCCGCGAACAGGTACGGCGGGAGCGACTCGATCCGCCGCGCGATCCTCACTCCAGCCCTCGCGAGGCAAGCCAGGCGTCGTCGAGCACGGCCTCGAACACGCGCTCGGCCGGTCCGGTCAGCAGGACATCGTCGGCGGTGCGCTCGACGGTCACGGTGCCGCCGGGGAACCGAACCCGCGAACGGACGGGGACGAGGCCCGCTTCGTTCGCGGCCACGAGCGCGGCGCAGGCCCCGGTCCCGCAGGCCATGGTCTCCCCCACGCCTCGCTCCCACACCCGGACGCTCAGCCCGTCGCCGGCCACCGCGACGAACTCCACGTTCGACTTCTCGGGGAACAGGGCGTCGTTCTCGACGGCCGGACCGATCCGGGCCACGTCCGAGCGGACCGGGTCGTCGTCCACGAACAGCACGAGGTGCGGGTTGCCCATCGACACCGCGCTCGCCTTGAACGTGTGGCCCAGGACCTCGAACGGCTCCGCCAGGAACGCCTCGTCCGCTGGGCCGAGCATCGGGATCTGCGAGCGGGCGAAGGCCGGCGGCCCCATGCCCACGGTCACCGACCGAACGACTCCATCCGGCACGTCGAGCGAGACGTGCTTCACGCCGTCCCGGGTCCCGATGTCGAGCTCGGTCTGACGCGTGTGGCCCCGCTCGAACACCAGCTTGGCCAGGCATCGCACGCCGTTGCCGCACATCTCGGCGACGCTGCCGTCGGCGTTCCAGTAATCCATGAAGAAGGAGCGGCCGGCGCCCTCGCCGTCGCGGGTCACGCGGATGACGCCGTCGGCCCCGACGCCGAACCGCCGGTCGCACAGCGCCGCGACGAGCCCGGCGGACAGTGGACGTTCGTCGTCGAGGTCCTCGAGCATGACGAAGTCGTTCCCGGTGCCGTGGTACTTCCACACCCGAAGCTCAGTCACCTTGGAGATACTCCGTCAGCTCGTCCACCAGCTCGATCGCGCCGCGCTCGCCGGCGGGGAACCACCGGATCCGGGGGTCTCGTCGGAACCAGACCATCTGGCGTCGCGCCAGTTCCCTCGTCCGCCTCACCGTCTCGGCCGTGGCCTCCGCGAGCGTGATCTCGCCCCGGAGGTGCCGCGCGAACTCAGCGTACCCGATGGCCCGGCTGGCGGTGAGCCACCCGAACAGTCCCCGGTCGAGGAGCGCGCGGACCTCGTCGAGGAGCCCGCCGTCGACCATCGTTCGGACGCGAGTCTCGATGCGGCGGACAAGCGAGTCACGCGTCACGTCGATCCCCGCGGCCCGCACCCGATCGTGCGGGTAGCGCTCCCACCGGTCCGCGAAGCTCGAGAACGGGCGGCCGGTGACCGCGGCCACCTCGAGAGCCCGGACGGTCCGCCGGACGTTCGACGGCTCGATACGGCCGGCGGCGACCGGATCGAGCTCGGCCAGGCGCGCGTGCAGGCGGTCCGGTCCGATGACCTCGGCCTCGGCCTGGAGCTCGCCGCGGGCGGACGGGTCCGTCGCGGGGAACTCTAGGTCGTCGACGATGGCCCGGAAGTACAGGCCGGAGCCGCCGACCAGCAGGACCCTGCGGCCCCGCGCGTCGAGGCGCTCCACGACGGCCCGGGCCAGTTGCTGATACCGGGCCACCGAGAACGGCTCCTCCGGCTCGGCCACGTCCATGAGGTGATGCGGGACCAGCGCCCGCTCCGCCGTGGTGGGCTTGGCCGTCCCGACGTCCATCCCCCGGTACACCAGCATGGAGTCCACCGAGACGATCTCGGCCCCCAGCCGCTCGGCCAGGACGACGGCCGCCTCGCTCTTGCCGGAGGCGGTCGGCCCGACCAGGGCAAGGAAGGGGCGCGCGCCGGGCATCAGTGGACGGCGGCGGGCTCCGCCACGCGGATCACCTCGCCGCTCAGGTGGTGGGGGTGGGCCGCGGCGATCCTGGCGTCCAGGAAGGTCCCGGGAGGGACCGTCCCCGGCAGGTGTACGACCTTGTTGGTCCGGGTCCGACCCTGGGCGCCGCCCTTTCGGCCGACGCCCTCCACGAGGACCTCGAACGTGCGGCCGACCGTCGCGCGCATGCGCTCGAGCGAGATCGACTCCTGCAATGCGACGAGCCGGTCGAACCGCTCCTGCACGACCTCCTTCGGGATCTGGTCCGGCATCGCGCCGGCCGGCGTCCCCGGCCTGGGCGAGTACTGGAACGTGAAGGCCTGGTCGAACCGCGCGGCACGGACAACGTCGAGGGTCCCCCCGAAGTCCTCCTCGGTCTCCCCGGGGAAGCCCACGATGATGTCGGTGGTGACGGCAACACCGGGGATCGCGTCACGGATCCGATCCAGCCACGAGAGGTATCGCTCGCTCCGGTAGGACCGCTGCATGGCCCGCAGGATCCGGTCCGAACCCGACTGGAGCGGGAAATGGATGTGCTCGCACACCTTCTCGCACTCAGCCATGGCCTCGACGACGTCGGGGGTGAAGTCGTGCGGATGGGGGCTCGTGAACCGGATGCGGCGGAGCCCCTCGACGTCGTTGACGGCTCGGAGCAGGTCGGCGAACAGCGGCTTCCTGCTCGACCCGGGAACCGTGAGGTCCCGCCCGTAGGTGTTGACGTTCTGGCCGAGGAGCGTGACCTCCACGACGCCCCGACGGGCCAGGCCTTGGATCTCGGCCAGGACGTCTCCGATCTCTCGCGACAGCTGCGGCCCACGGACGAGCGGCACGATGCAGAACGTGCAGTGGTTGTCGCACCCCATGGCGATCGACACCCACGCGTGATGGGCCACCTCGCGGCGGGCCGGGAGCGCGCTCGGGAACACCTCGGTGAACTCCCGGACGTCCATCTGGGGGCCCTCGGCCTCGGCCCGCCGCAGGAGCTCGAGCAATCCGGGCAAGGCGTGGGTCCCAACCACCACGTCGACCCACGGGGCTCGCTCCTGGATCTGTCCCTGGTCCTTCTGGGCAAGGCATCCCGCCACGACGATCCGAAGGCGCGGGTTCGCCTGTTTCAGGGGTCGCAGGTGCCCGAGGTTGCCGTACAGCCGGTTGTCGGCGTTCTCCCGCACCGCGCACGTGTTCAACACGACCACCTGGGCCTGTGCGGCGTCCTCGGCCTGGACGTAGCCGCCGGACTCGAGCAGGCCGGCGATCCGCTCGGAGTCGTGCTCGTTCATCTGGCACCCGAAGGTGCGGATCAGGTACCGGCCGCTCATCGTCACCCCAGGCTACCCCTCGCCAGGCGGGGACCGTCGTTCACCGCGCGAACTCGACCGCCCGAGTCTCGCGCACCACGGTGATCTTGATCTGGCCGGGGTACTGGAGCTCCTCCTCGACCTGCTTGGCGATGTCGCGGGCCATCACCTGGGCCTGGAGGTCGTCGATGTCGCCGGGCTTGACCATCACCCGGACCTCCCGCCCGGCCTGCATCGCGTAAGTCTTCTCCACCCCCGGGTACGAGGAGCAGATCTCCTCGAGCCGCTCCAGGCGCTTGATGTAGGTCTCAAGGCTCTCCCGCCGGGCTCCGGGCCGGCCGCCCGAGATGCCGTCGGCGATCTGCGCCAGGACGGCCTCGATCGTCCGCTGCTCCACCTCGCCGTGGTGAGACTCGATGCAGTGCACGACCTCGGGCGCCTCCCGCAGCCGGCGGGCAATCTCGGCACCGATGATGGCGTGGGATCCCTCGACCTCGTGCGTCACCGCCTTGCCGATGTCGTGGAGCAGCGCGCCACGCTTGGGGACCCGCTGGTCCAAGCCGAGCTCGGCGGCGATGGAGCCGGCGATGTGGGCCGACTCGACCAGATGCTTCAGGACGTTCTGGCCGTAGGAGGTCCGGAACTGCAGGCGGCCCAGGAGCTTCACCAGCTCCGGATGCATGTCGGTGACCCCGACGTCCAGCACTGCCTCCTCGCCGGCCCGCTTGATCTGCTCATCGATCTCCTTCTTCGATCGCTCGTAGGTCTCCTCGATCCGGGCCGGGTGGATCCGGCCGTCGGACACGAGCTTCTCCAGCGTCATGCGGGCCGTCTCTCGCCGGACCGGGTCGAAGCAGGACAGCACGACGGCTTCGGGCGTGTCGTCGATGATGAGGTTCACCCCGGTCACCGACTCGAACGCCCGGATGTTCCGGCCCTCCCGGCCGATGATCCGGCCCTTCATGTCCTCCGACGGGAGGGAGAACACCGAGACGGTCGACTCCGCGGTCTGCTCCGAGGCGACGCGCTGGATGGCGATCGTGACGATCTTTCGAGCCCGCTCCTCGCCCTCCTCCCGGGCCCTGTTCTCGATCTCACGGACGGTGGCCATGGCCTGCCGCTTGGCCTCGTCCACGACCTGGGTGACGAGGGCCTCCCTCGCCTCCTGCGATGTCATCCGGGCCACGGCCTCCAGCTGCTGGCGGTGCTGTTCGGCCGCCTGCTCCAACTGCTGGCGTACCTTCTGGAGCTTCTTGTCGCGGTCGTCCATCTCCGTCGACCGCGTCTCCACGTCCGCCAGCTTGTTCTCGATCGCCTCCTCCTTCTGGGTGAGGCGCTGCTCCGAACGCTTCATCTCCTCGCGCCGGGAACGGACCTCCTGCTCCGCTTCCCGCCGCATGCCGCCGATCTCGTCCTTGACCTCCCCCAGCGCCTCGCGGGTGAGCTTCTCCGCCTCCCGCTCGGCCTCGAGGATCACCTTCTGGGCCCGAGACTCTGCGCTGAGGGCTTTGGTCTGGGCGAACGCCGCCCGGATCAGGAAGCCCAGCACCACGCCGGCCAGCAAGACCACCACGACTGCGAATGCGGATCCCATCTCGGTTGCCTCCAGATATAGGAAAAGCCGAACAGAGGCCGGTCAGGCCTCTGTTCGGCCGTGCGTCCGAATGATGCGAAGCTAGGGCGCCGGGGAACCCTCGGGTCCCTCACGCCCCCCTAGCCGGAATGCTTCGTCGCGTTTCGTGTCGGTCACGGTGTCAGGCACAAGTCGAACAGATCGTCTTCCTGAAGGAGCCTCTCAAATGCACAATCTACGGCCTGGCGGCGTGAGGCGCAAGGGGTTTCGCCCAGGGGCTACGCCTCGGATGGCCCTTCGGCCCCCGGCTGCGGCCGCAGCGCCGAGGCCGCGGCCCGCCTGGCCACCGCGCCCTCGTAGCCCCGTCTGGCCAGGAACGAGACGAGCCGGCGGTAGGCCACCTCCGGGGCCAGGCCCTGCAGCCGCGAAGCCCTGGCCCGGGCCAGTTCGTCGGCCCGGGCGTCCTCGTCACCCTGGACGTCCTGGAGGGCCCGCTCGATCACCGGGCGGGAAACGCCCTTGGCCGCGAGCGAGGAAGCCACGGCACGCCGTCCGGACAGCTTTCGGCCGAGCGAATGCTCCGCGAAGTCCTGGGCGAACCGCTCGTCGTCGAGCAACCCGACCTCTTCGAGGCGGGCGAGCTCCTCAGTGACCATCTCCAGGCCGAAGCCGGCCGAGCGGAGCCTGGTCTCGAGCTCTCGCCGGGACCAGGGCCGCACCGCCAGGAGCCGCAGAGCTCGATCGTGGCACGAGAGCGGGCGCTTCGGCCGGCCTGACCGCGATCGTTGCGGCATTCGCGATCCCTAGGACGCCGGCGCGGGCTGGGCCTCGCGCTCCTTCTCCTTGGCCTTGGACTTGGAGGAAGGCGGCGACTCATCGATCACCACCGCGTCGGGGACGACCGTGACCGGCGCGTTGCCGTCCCCGTCCGCGTCGCCGAAGGCCGTGAGGCCCACGGCCTCCCGGATCCTCCGCTCGATCTCGCGGGCCATGTCGGTGTGCTCGGACAGGAACTGGCGCGAGTTCTCCCGGCCCTGGCCGAGCTGGTCTCCCTCGTAGGTGAACCAGGCGCCGCTCTTCTTCACGATCTCCAGGTCCACGCCGACGTCGAGGAGGCTCCCCTCCTTGGAGATGCCTTGTCCGTAGATGATGTCGAACTCGCACTGGCGGAACGGCGGGGCGACCTTGTTCTTCACCACCTTCACCCGGGTGCGGGACCCGACCACTTCGGTGCCGTCCTTCAGGTTCTCGATCTTGCGAACGTCGAGGCGGATCGACGAGTAGAACTTGAGCGCCCGGCCGCCCGGCGTGGTCTCGGGGTTGCCGAACATCACGCCGATCTTCTCCCGGAGCTGGTTGATGAAGATCGCGGTGGTGTCGAACCGCGACAGGGAGCCGGC
>JBIOUU010000096.1:0-3857 GCA_044867345.1 Actinomycetota bacterium | reverse complement strand
GTGGTCGCCTCCATCAAGGAGTTCTTCGGGACCAGCCAGCTCTCCCAGTTCATGGACCAGACCAACCCCCTGGCCGGGCTGACCCACAAGCGGCGGTTGTCCGCCCTGGGGCCGGGCGGCCTCTCGCGGGAGCGCGCCGGATTCGAGGTCCGCGACGTCCACCCCTCGCACTATGGCCGGATGTGCCCCATCGAGACCCCGGAGGGTCCGAACATCGGCCTGATCGGGTCGCTGTCCACCTACGGGCGGATCAACCCGTTCGGGTTCATCGAGACCCCCTACCGGCGGGTGGAGGCGGGCAGGGTCACGAACAAGATCGACTACCTCTCCGCCGACGAGGAGGATCGCCACGTCATCGCCCAGGCCAACACGCCGTACGAGCTGAAGACCGGGCGGTTCACGGATGACTCCATCCTGGTCAGGCGGAAGGGCGGCGAGGTCGAGTCCGTGCCGCCCGACGATGTCGACTACATGGACGTCTCGCCCAAGCAGATCATCTCGGTGGCGGCGGCGCTGATCCCGTTCCTGGAGCACGACGACGCCAACCGGGCCCTCATGGGCGCCAACATGCAGCGCCAGGCGGTCCCGCTCCTGAAGTCGGAGGCCCCGCTGATCGGCACCGGCGTGGAATTCCGGGCGGCCGTGGACGCCGGCGACGTGATCCTGGCCGAGGAGACCGGGACCGTGGAAGACGTCTCGGCCGACGAGATCCTGGTTCGGGAGCGAAGTGGGCCGCGCACCTACCGGCTCCAGAAGTACCGCCGGTCGAACCAGGGGACCTGCATGAACCAGAAGCCGTTCGTCCGGGAGGGTGACCGGATCGTGAAGGGGCAGGTCATCGCCGATGGCCCCTCCACCGAGTCCGGCGAGCTGGCCCTGGGCCGCAACCTGGTCGTCGCCTACATGCCCTGGGAGGGCCACAACTACGAGGACGCCATCATCATCTCCGAGCGCCTGGTGAAGGGCGACGTCCTGACCTCGATCCACATCGAGGAGCACGAGGTCGACGCCCGGGATACCAAGCTCGGGGCCGAGGAGATCACCCGTGACATCCCCAACGTCTCCGAGGAGATCCTGAAGGACCTCGACGAGCGCGGCATCGTCCGGATCGGGGCCGAGGTCAACCCGGGCGACTACCTGGTGGGCAAGGTCACGCCGAAGGGCGAGACGGAGCTCACACCGGAGGAGCGCCTCTTGCGGGCGATCTTCGGCGAGAAGGCCCGGGAGGTCCGGGACACCTCGCTGAAGGTGCCCCACGGCGAGTCGGGCAAGGTCATCGGGGTGCGCGTGTTCTCTCGCGAGGACGGCGACGAGCTTCCCCCGGGCGTCAACCAGCTGGTCCGGGTCTACGTGGCCCAGAAGCGGAAGATCTCCGACGGCGACAAGCTGGCCGGCCGCCACGGCAACAAGGGCGTGATCTCGACCATCCTGGCCGAGGAGGACATGCCGTTCCTGGCCGACGGGACGCCCGTCGACATCATCCTGAACCCGCTCGGCGTGCCGTCCCGGATGAACCTGGGCCAGATCCTGGAGGCGCACCTGGGGTGGGCCTCGCTCATGGGGTTCTCCAAGGACGGCCGAAACCTCGAGGGCCCGGCCTACATCGCCTCGCCGGTATTCGACGGGGCCAGGGAGTGGGAAATCCTGGAAGCCCTCCAGAAGGCCAACTCCAACCGTGACGGGAAGACGCTGGTGGACGAGGTGGGCAAGGCCACCCTGTTCGACGGCCGAAACGGGGAGCCCTACGAGGAGCCGGTGACGGTGGGGGTGGCCTACATCATGAAGCTGCTCCACCTGGTGGACGACAAGATCCACGCTCGGAGCACCGGCCCGTACTCGATGATCACCCAGCAGCCGCTGGGGGGGAAGGCCCAGTTCGGCGGCCAGCGGTTCGGCGAGATGGAGGTGTGGGCGCTCGAGGCCTACGGGGCGGCCTACGCCCTGCAGGAGCTGCTCACGATCAAGTCCGACGACGTGCTCGGCCGGGTGAAGGTGTACGAGGCCATCGTCAAGGGCGAGAACATCCCGGAGCCGGGCATCCCGGAGTCCTTCAAGGTACTGATCAAGGAGATGCAGTCCCTCTGCCTGAACGTCGAGGTTCGCTCGGCCGAGGGCGAGGAGATCGAGCTCAAGGAGACCGATGAGGACGTGTTCCGGGCGGCCGAGGAGCTCGGCATCGACCTCTCGCGCCGGGAGCCCGCCGGCGCGGACTACGACTAACAGAGTGGAGGCACCTGCGTGCTGGATGTGAACTACTTCGACGAGATCCGGATCGGCCTGGCAACGGCCGATCAGATCCGCGCCTGGTCCAACGGCGAGGTCAAGAAGCCCGAGACCATCAACTACCGGACGCTGAAGCCGGAGAAGGACGGGCTGTTCTGCGAGCGGATCTTCGGCCCCACCCGGGACTGGGAGTGCCACTGCGGAAAGTACAAGCGCGTCCGGTTCAAGGGGATCATCTGCGAGCGGTGCGGCGTAGAGATCACGCGGTCCAAGGTCCGCCGGGACCGCATGGGCCACATCGAGCTCGCCGCGCCGGTCACCCACATCTGGTACTTCAAGGGCGTCCCGTCTCGCCTGGGGTATCTGCTCGATATCCCGCCCAAGGACCTCGAGCGGATCATCTACTTCGCCGCCTACGTCATCACCCGCCTGGACGATGAACGCCGGCACAAGGACCTCCCCGAGATCGAGAAGCAGATCGAGGAGGAGAAGCACGAGTTCGACGCGGAACGTGACGAGGAGATCAAGGGACGGCTGGCCGAGCTGGAGGACCGCCTCCGCGAGCTCGAGGCCGAGGGGGCCAAGGGCGCACAGCTCTCGGCGGCCCGCAGGGAGGCCCAGCGCGACATCGAGCGCCTGACCGAGGCCACCAAGCGCGAGACCGATCACCTGGACGAGGTCTTGACGGCATTCAAGAACCTGAACGTGAAGCAGCTCGTGGCCGACGACTCCGTATATCGGTCGCTCCGGGAGCGGTTCGGGGACTACTTCGACGGCGGCATGGGTGCCGAGGCCATCAAGCGCCTGCTCCAGGACCTCCGCCTGGAGGAGGAGGCCGAGTCCCTGCGGGACCAGATCGCCACGGCGAAGGGGACCCGCCGGCTGAAGGCCATTAAGCGGCTCAAGGTCGTCTCGAACTTCGTCGAGGGCACCAACTCGCCGATGGGCATGGTCCTCGACGCCATCCCGGTGATCCCGCCGGACCTTCGTCCCATGGTCCAGCTGGACGGGGGGCGGTTCGCCACGTCGGACCTGAACGATCTGTACCGGCGGGTCATCAACCGCAACAACCGGCTGAAGCGGCTCCTGGACCTCCAGGCCCCCGAGATCATCGTGAACAACGAGAAGCGGATGTTGCAGGAGGCCATGGACGCCCTGTTCGACAACGGCCGGCGGGGCCGCCCGGTGACCGGGCCCGGCAACCGCCCGCTCAAGTCCATCTCGGACATGCTGAAGGGCAAGCAGGGCCGGTTCCGCCAGAACCTGCTGGGCAAGCGGGTGGATTACTCGGGCAGGTCGGTGATCGTGGTCGGTCCGCAGCTCAGCCTGCACCAGTGCGGGCTGCCCAAGCAGATGGCCCTCGAGCTGTTCAAGCCGTTCGTGATGAAGCGCCTAGTGGACCAGGCCCTGGCCCAGAACATCAAGAGCGCGAAGCGGATGGTGGAGCGGGCTCGCCCGCAGGTCTGGGACGTGCTGGAGGAGGTCATCAAGGAGCACCCGGTCCTGTTGAACCGGGCGCCGACCCTCCACCGGCTGGGGATCCAGGCCTTCGAGCCGGTTCTGGTCGAGGGCAAGGCCATCCAGATCCACCCGCTCGTCTGCGCGGCGTTCAACGCGGACTTCGACGGGGACCA
>JBIOUU010000095.1:0-23076 GCA_044867345.1 Actinomycetota bacterium | reverse complement strand
GCCGCCGCACCCCGGGCCCCTTGACCGCGCCCGTAGGAGAATCGACGGGATGGTCACGCTCCAGACCGACGTGCTCGTCATCGGGGGAGGATCGACCGGCGTCGGCGTGGCCAGGGATGCCGCGATGCGCGGGTTCTCCACCGTCCTGGTGGATCGTGGCGACCTGGCTACGGGGACCACCGGACGGTTCCACGGGCTCCTCCATTCCGGCGGCCGGTACGTGGTGAAGGACCCCAAGGCCGCCGAGGAGTGCATCCACGAGAACCGCATCCTGCGGCGGATCGCCGCCGACTGCATCGAGGACACCGGGGGGCTGTTCGTGTCGACGCCCATCGACACACCGGAGTACGCCGACCGATTCGTGGACGGATGCCGGGCCGCGGACGTCCCGGTCGAGGAGATCCGCGTCGCCGAGGCCCTCCGACGCGAGCCGCGGATGAACCCCTTGATCTCCCGGGCCTTCACCGTTCCCGACGCCAGCGTGGACTCGTGGAAGACGGTGTGGGCATGCGCCCGGTCGGCCCAGGCGTACGGGAGCCGGATCCTCCCCTACCACGAGGTCCTGGACCTCACGGTCGAGGGCGGGGCGGTTCGGGGAGCCCTGGTCAAGGACCGCCGGGGCGGTGAGGACTTCCGGATCGACGCCGACTTCGTGGTGAACGCCTCGGGGGCATGGGCCGGGCGGATCGCTGCCATGGCGGGCTGCGACGTCACCGTGCTCCCGGGCAAGGGCATCATGATCGCCATGAACCACCGGCTGGTGAACACGGTGGTCAACCGGTGCGAGATGCCGGCCGACGGCGACATCATCGTGCCGATCCGCACCGTCTCGGTGATCGGGACGACGGATGAGAAGGTGGCCGATCCCGACGACTGGCAGATCGCCGGGGACGAGGTCCAGAAGATGATGGACGCGGGCGAGAACCTGGTCCCGGGGTTTCGCCGGGCTCGGGCGCTTCGCGTATGGGGCGGGGTTCGGCCCCTGTACCAGGACAAGGCCGAGGGAGCCGACACGCGCGACGTCACCCGGGCGCACACGTTGCTGAACCATCGGCAGCGGGACGGCGTGGAGCGGTTCCTCACGATCACCGGAGGGAAGTTCTGCACGTTCCGCTTGATGGCCGAGGATGCCGTCGATGCGCTGTGCGCGGAGGTCGGCGTGGACCAACCGTGCCGCACCGCGGACGAACCCCTGCCCGATTCCGAGCACGGCCGGTACTACTGGCTCGGGTCGCGGGTGGAACGGCGGGAGGCCACGCTCCACGAGGACCAGCTGATCTGCGAGTGCGAGCTCGTTTCCCGCCGTCGCCTGGAAGCGGCGATGCTGCGCCGGGAGACGGTCGACCTGGACGACATCCGGCGCACGATCCGCCTGGGCATGGGGCCATGCCAGGGCGGCTTCTGCATCTATCGGGCCACGGGGATCCTGCACCAGGTGGAGAGGATCCCCGGCGAGGCCGCCAATCGCTCGTTGCTCGACTTCCTCCAGGAACGGTGGAAGGGGGTCCAGCCGATCCTCTACGGCGACCAGCTCCGCCAGGCCAGGCTGGACGACTGGATCTTCCAGGGGATCCTCGACGTCGCCCACCTGCCGGGCGGCTGGGTGAGCGCCGCATGAGCCCCGACGCTCTGGTGGTCGGGGCGGGCCTGGCCGGGCTGACCGCGGGGGTTCGCCTGGCCGAGGCGGGCGTCCGTACCACCCTGGTGGGGAAGGGACCGGGCGCGACGCATCTCTCCCCCGCCACGATCGACGTGCTGGGCTACGCCCCCGACCTCGTTGAGCGCCCCGCCGCCGCGCTTGCTTCCTTCGTTGCCGAGCGACCCGACCATCCCTACGCACGGCTCTCGGCGGACACGGTCGCGGCGAGCGCCGAGTGGCTCCGAACGCACGTGCCGTCGCTCGCCTACGTCGGGACCATCGAGGAGAACTACCTCCTCCCCACCGCGGTGGGGGTACCCAAGCCGTCGGCGTTCGTCCCCGGGGCCATGGCCGCCGGGGATCTTCGATCGGGCGGCCGGTTCGCCTTCGCCGGCCTTCGGGCCCTGAAGGACTTCTATCCCGCGTTCCTGGCCGACAACCTGGCACAGGCCAAGCTCCCGACCGGCGTGACCGTGGACGCCCGGGCAGTGCACCTGGCCGATCCCGGCAGCGAGGCAGACGTGAGCCCTCTCGGCTACGCGCGGATGTTCGAGGATCAGGAGTTCCGGTCGGTGGTCGCGGCGGAGCTCCTCCCCCAGCTGGAGCCCGGCGAGTCGGTGGGGTTCCCGTCGGTGCTCGGGCTCCACGAGCACCGAACAGCCTGGCTCGATCTCCAGGATCGCCTGGGGCGGCCGGTCTTCGAGGTGCCGACGCTTCCGCCGTCGGTCGCGGGCATCCGACTGTTCCACGCCCTGCGCGACGCCTTCGTCGGCGCGGGAGGCCGGCTCCTGATCGGATCGACCGCCGCCGGCGCGGAGACGAAGGAGGGCGTCGTGACCCACGTGGTGATCCAGACCGCGGCGGCCCGACACACGCCCATCGAGGCCCGATGGTTCGTCCTGGCAACCGGGGGATTCACCGAGGGCGCCATCTTCCTGGACTCCTACGGCGAGGTCCACGAGTCGGTGTTCGGGCTGGCGGTGTCGGGGGTGCCCGCCGCCGGCGAGCCTCGGTTCGTCCCGCGGTACTTCGACGACCAGCCCATGGCCCGGGCCGGGATCGCCGTGGACGAACGACTTCGACCGCTCGACGCAGAGGGGAATGTAGCCTTCCGCAATCTCTTCGTCGCCGGCGCCGCGCTCGGGGGCGCCGAGCCGTGGCGCGAACTTTCAGGCAACGGCCTGGCCCTGGCTTCGGGGTTCGCGGTGGCATCCGCGATCGTGGAGGGGGCCTCCTGATGGACACGATGGAGTGGGTGCGGGGATCGCTGGACCACTGCGTGAAATGCACGATCTGCGAGACGTTCTGTCCCGTGTCGAACGTCACGCCGCTCTTCCCCGGACCGAAGTACGTCGGGCCGCAGCTGGAGCGGTTCCGGACCGACGACGGCTCCCCCGATGCGTCCCTCGACTACTGCTCGGGCTGCGGGATCTGCACCACCGTCTGTCCTCAGGGCGTGAAGATCGCCGAGATCAACTCCCAGGCCCGGGCGAAGATGAAGGCCCAGCGCGGGATCCCGCTTCGGGACCGGATCATCGCCCGGCCGAGCGCCATGGGGAAGGTGGGCACGCCGCTCGCCCCCATCGCCAACTTCTTTCTCAAGAACCGCCCGTTCCGGTGGCTCGTGGAGCGAACGCTTCGGGTCCACCGCAAGGCGCCCATGCCGTTGTTCGCCGGCCGGACGTTCCAGTCGTGGGCCCGACGCCACCCCCCGCTCACGCCGGCCACGAAGGCCATCGTGTACTTCCACGGGTGCAGCGCGAACCACTTCGAGCCTCGGGTGGCCCAGATGGCCGTGTCCGTTCTGGAACACAACGGCTACCGAGTGATCGTTCCCCGGCAGGACTGTTGCGGACTGCCGCTGCAGTCGAACGGGCTGTTCGACGACGCGCGGCGATACGTCCGCAAGCTCGCCCGGAACCTCGATCCGTACGCCCGGCGCGGCTACGACATCGTGGCCACCTCGACCAGCTGCGGGCTGATGCTGAAGCGAGAGGCCCGCGAGATCCTCGAGCTGGAGGACGACGAGGACCTGCGCACGGTGTCGGCCCACATGTTCGACATCTGCGAGTTCCTGCTGAGCCTGCATGAGCGCGGAGCGCTTCGAACCGACTTCCGCCGGCTCGACATGCGGGTCCCGTACCACGCGCCGTGCCAGCAGCGAGGCCACGGCATCGGCAAGCCGGCGCTCGAGCTGTTCGGCCTGATCCCCGGGCTCGAGGTGGTGGACAGCGACGCCGAATGCTGCGGCGTGGCCGGGACCTACGGGCTGAAGACCGAGAAGTACGACATCGCCATGGAGGTGGGCGCGCCGCTGTTCCGTCAGGTCACGGAGGTGGCGACGGAGGTCGCCGCGTGCGACAGCGAGACATGCCGGTGGCAGATCACCCGGGCGACCGGGGTCCCCTCCGTCCATCCGGTCGAGCTCCTGTACCGGGCCTACGGGCTGTCGTGAGGGGCGACCGGCCTGTCCCGGCCGGTAGGCTCCCCGGCGAGGATCCGGTGATCACGTGATCGGCATCGTCCTGGTCTCGCACAGCCCGAAGGTCGCCGAGGGCGTCGCCGAGCTGGCACGCGAGATGGGCGGTGCGGAGGTCCGCCTGGAGCCGGTCGGGGGCCTCGATCTGCCGGACCGGCCCATGGGGACCGACGCGGTCCTGGTCATGCAGGCGATCGACCACGCCTGGTCCGACGATGGCGTGCTCGTCCTCATGGACCTGGGAAGCGCCGTGCTCTCGGCCGAGATGGCCCTGGACATGTTGCCGCCCGATCGCAAGGAGCGGGTCCTGCTGTGCGAGGCGCCGTTCGTCGAGGGCGCCGTCGCCGCAGCGGTGGCGGCCAAGCTGGGGAGGTCCCTCCAGGAGGCCGCCGAGGAGGCCCGGGGTGGGCTGGGGCCCAAGGCGGCGCATCTTGGGACGGCGGCGCCGTTGCCGGCGGCCCCGGGATCCGGCCCGGCCGCCTCACCGGCGGCCGGACCGCACGCGAGCCTCCGGCTTTCGGTGGACAACCCACTCGGGTTGCACGCCAGGCCGGCCGCGCGGTTCGTCCAGACGGCCGGGCGGTTCGATGCCGACGTCCGTGTGACCAACCGCACCACAGGCGCGGGGCCGGCCAACGCCAGGAGCCTGAACGCCGTCGCCACGCTGGGTGTCCGGCAGGGCCACGAGATCGAGGTGGTGGCCCGGGGACCCGAGGCCCAGGCGGCCATCGACGCCATCGGGGCCCTGGCGGCCGAACGGTTCGGCGACGACGTGGTCGTCGGCAGCCAAGGACGGGCGGAGGCTCGAGGCGACGCCGGACCAGTCGAGGCCCAGGCGCGTACCCCGGTCGACGGCGCGCTGTCCGGCCTGCCCGCCTCGCCGGGTATCGCCGTGGGCCCGGCCCGCCACGTCCGCCCTCCGGAAATCGAGGTCCCGTCCGGGCCGGCCGGCGAGCCCAAGGAGGAGTTGGCCACGCTGGAGGAAGCGATCGAGGCCACGCGGGTGGAGATCTCGGCCACCCGGGCGTCGGTCGCCGCCCGGGCCGACGAGCAGAGCGCCGCGATCTTCGACGCGCACCTGTTGTTCCTGGAGGACGAGGAGTTGATCGCACCGGTTCGTTTGGCGGTGCTCGACGGTGGCCGGGGCGCGGGGGAGGCGTGGAAGGAGGCCGTCGATCGGGTGGCGGAGACGTGGCGGGCCCTGGACGATCCCTACCTTCGCGCGCGGGCCGCCGACGTCGAGGCGGTCGGGGCGCAGGTTCTCTCCCACCTGGTCGGCGGTGAGGGGGCCCGGCCGGCGCTCGCCGGCGGCGGCGTGTTGATCGCGGCGGACCTCACGCCGGCCGACACCGCGAGCCTGGATCCCGCGATCGTCGTGGGGATCGCCACCGCGCTCGGCGGCCCCACGTCGCACTCGGCCATCCTGGCCCGCTCGCTCGGGATCCCCGCCGTGGTCGGCTTGGGCCCCGTGGTGCTGGAGATCGCGGAGGGGGCGACCGTGATCGTCGACGGCGAGGAGGGGACGGTCCGTTCCGACCCGAAGCCAGCGCAGATCGCCGAGGCGGAGCACCGGGCCGAGTCGTTCCGGGCATCGGAGGCCGCCGCCCGGGCCGAGGCGACCCGCCCCGCGGTCACCCGAGATGGAACGTCGATCGAGGTGCTGGCCAACGTGGGCCAGCCGGCCGACGTCGAGGCTGCGGTGGATGCCGGTGCCGAGGGGGTCGGCCTGCTTCGAACCGAGTTCCTGTTCATCGGACGGGACACGATGCCGAGCGAGCAGGAGCAGGAAGGGGCCTATCGCGGCATCGCCGAGGCGCTCGGGGGCCGTCCGCTGATCCTTCGAACCCTGGACGTCGGGGGCGACAAGCCGCTCCCCTACCTCCCCGTGCCCGCAGAGGCGAACCCGTTCCTCGGTCTGCGCGGCCTCCGGCTGAGCCTGGCCCGGCCGGACGTCCTTCGGACCCAGCTCCGCGCGGTCCTTCGGGTGGCCGCCGACCATCCCGTGAAGGTGATGTTCCCCATGGTGACCTCGCTCGCCGAGCTTCGAGCTGCGAAGGCGCTCGTGGAGGAAGCCCGACACGAGGTCGAAGCGACAGGCGGCCTTGTCCCGTCCCATATCGAGGTCGGGATCATGGTGGAGGTCCCGGCCGCGGCGCTCGCCGCTGAGGTGTTCGCCCCGGAGGCGGATTTCTTCTCGATCGGGACGAACGACCTCACGCAGTACACGCTCGCGGCCGAGCGCGGCAACGAGCGCGTCGCCGGTTTCGCCGACGCCTTGCACCCGGCCGTGCTTCGGCTCATCCGGATGACCGTCCACGGCGCCGGGTCGCATGGACGGATGGTCGGCGTGTGCGGGGAGATCGCGGGCGACCCGATCGCTGTGTCGATCCTCGTCGGGTTGGGCGTCCGGGAGCTATCGGTGGCGCCTCCCGCGGTTCCACGGGTGAAGCGGGCCGTCCGAGAGACGGACCTCGGATCGGCGCGCAGCCTGGCCGACCGCGTCCTCGGGCTCGACTCCGCGGAAGCCGTGCGGACCGCGGTGGCGGGCTGAGACCGCTGCTAGGGTTGCCGAGGGGTCAACAACCAGTGGACGAACGGGAAGCCCGGGCGGCATCGATCCTTCGACTCCTCACGTACCTACGGGTGATCCTGGTCCCGATCGTGATGTGGCTCCTCCTGTCCGACCCGTTCGATCACGCGTACGGGGTGGCAGCCGCCCTGTTCGCGTTCGCTGCTGCGACGGACTTCTTCGATGGCTACCTGGCCCGCCGGTGGTCCGCGACAACGACGCTCGGCGGGTTCCTGGACACGACGGCCGACAAGCTGCTCGTCTCGGGGGTCTTGATCGCGCTCGTATCGGTGGGGCGAGCCTCGGCATGGATCGCCGCGATCATCGTCGGCCGCGAGCTGCTGATCCTGGGGCTGCGGGGCGTGGTCGCCGCCGACGGCACGGTCATGCGGACGTCGATCTGGGGCAAGCTGAAGGCGAATGTCCAGTTCGTGGCCATCTTCCTGGCGATCCTTCGGATCGGATCGACGATCGGACCGCTGTATCTGGACCAATGGGCCATGCTGGCCGCTGCGGCAATCACGGTCGTGTCGGCGGTGGAGTATGTGGCCCGATTCGCCGGGAACGTGTCCCCGTTCGGCCGCGAATGACCGCTGTGCCCGGGACCGCGCTCGTCACGGGCGGGAACGGCTTCGTCGGCGGCAGCGTGGTCCGCGCACTCATCGAGCAGGGCTGGGACGTCGTCGCGCTGGCCCGCACACGGGCGAGCGCCGATGCTCTCGCGCGTGCGGGCGCGCGCCCGGCGCTCGGTGACCTGGCGCAACCCGATGCGATCCTGCGAGCGGCGGCCGGGTGCGACGCGGTCTTCCACGCGGCCGGGCTGAACGCCTCCTGCCTGCCCGACCCGTCGCCCCTCATTCGGGTCAACGTGGAGGGGACGCGGAACGTCCTGGAGGCGGCGGCCCGAGCCGGAGTCCGGCGGTTCGTGCACACGTCCTCGGCGGCGGCCATCGGGGAGCAGGCCGGGACCGTGGGTCGGGAGGACACGGTCCATCGAGGGTGGTTCCTCACGGCCTACGAGCGATCCAAGTTCGAGGCCGAGCGGCTGGTCCTGGATCGGGGGCCCGAGCTCGGACTCGAGGTGGTCTGCGTGGATCCGGCGTCGGTGCAGGGGCCGGGCCGTGCCGAGGGCACGGCCGGGCTCCTGCTCGCCGCGGCCAGGGGCCGGCTGCCCCTGGCCTTCGACGCCTGGCTCTCGTTCGTGGACATCGATGACTGCGCACTAGGCCACGTACGAGCGGCGGAGCGGGGGCGTCCCGGGGAGCGCTACGTCCTGTCCGGTGGGTTCGTCAGGGTCCGCCGGGCACTCGATGTGCTCCGCGCCGTGACGGGACGCCCCTCGAGGACCTGGTTCATCCCTGCCCGCGCGGCCCTGCCCGCTGCCGCCGTGGTCGAGACGGCCGCCCACGCCGTGGGGCGGACCCCTCCGATCTGTCGCCAGGTGGTGAGGGCGGCGCTCCACGGACATCGGTACGACGGATCGCGGGCCACGCGGGAGCTCGGGCTGGTCTACACGCCGCTCGAGTTGACCCTCCGCCGGACCGTCGACTGGTTCGTGGCTCGGGGTCTCCTGGTGGACGGCATGGCGGGACACCGGGCGAGGGGGTCGGCGTACGATGGAGACCTCGGGGCCGAACGGACGAGGCCCGAGACACGCACCCGGAGGTGGCGTTCACCATGACCGAGATGAGGCCGGACCGCAACCTGGCGCTGGAGCTGGTCCGCGTGACCGAGGCGGCCGCCCTCGCGGCCGGACGGTGGGTGGGACGGGGCGACAAGGAAGCGGCCGATCAGGCCGCCGTCGACGCCATGCGGGGCATGATCGACATGGTGTCGATGCACGGCACGGTCGTGATCGGCGAGGGCGAGAAGGACCGCGCGCCGATGCTGTACAACGGTGAGGCTGTGGGCAACGGCGGAGGACCCGCCGTCGACGTCGCGGTGGACCCCATCGATGGGACCCGCCTCACCGCCACCGGCCAGCCCAACGCGCTGGCGGTCATCGCGCTGGCCGAGCGAGGCAGCATGTTCTTCCCCGGCGCCGCCGTGTACATGGAGAAGGTGGCCGCCGGGCCAGAGGCGTCCGACGTCATCGACGTGACGGCGTCACCCGAGGAGAACGTCCGCCTGGTTGCCAAGGCCAAAGGGGTCCGCCCCGAGGAGATCGGCGTCGTCATCCTGGATCGGGACCGCCACAAGGAGATCATCGCCCGGGTTCGGGAAGCCGGCGCCCGGGCCTTCCTCATCACCGACGGCGACGTGGCCGGGGCCATCGCCACCGCCCGCCCATCGTCGGGCATCGACCTCCTGCTGGGCATCGGAGGGACGCCGGAGGGCGTGATCGCCGCCGCCGCGCTGAAGTGCCTGGGCGGGGCGATCCAGGGCCGCCTGTCTCCGCGGGACGACGAGGAACGGCGCAAGCTCGTGGACGACGGCTTCGACGTGCCCAAGGTGCTCACCACCGACGACCTGGTCGCCGGGGAGGACGTGTTCTTCGCAGCCACGGGGATCACCGACGGCTCGCTGCTCCGAGGGGTGCGCTACGCGGAGGACGGCGCCATCACCCACTCCCTGGTGATGCGGTCGCGGTCGGGAACCGTCCGGTACATCGACGCCGAGCACCGGTTCGAGAAGCTCGAGCGCTTCGCCGGGGTCACGTACCGGCTCTGAAACGCCGATGGCAGCCTGAGCCGGGCTCAGGGCAGACGGTAGACCCCCCGCTCCTCCTTCACCACGACTCCGGTCCTCGTCGCAGCGGCCAACGCCGCCAACAGGTTCTTTCGGATGTCGCGCTGGGTGAACGGATCCAGGTAGCCGCGCTTCAGCGCCAGGTCCTGCACCACCGTCCAGTGCAGCGGCTTCCCCTCCTCCCGGAGCACCGTCACGGCTGCGTCGAGGAACTCCACCGTTAGAGCTCGCGGGCCTTCGGCATCACGGCCTCGGCGAAGACCTCGACGATCGACGGGTCGGGCATGGCGAAGGGGATGGGTGCTGGGGCCACGATGACCTCCTCCACTCCGAGCTCGGCGAACCGGGCGAGCCGCTCCAGCACCTGGTCGGGCGTCCCGGTCAGGGTGTCGGACATGAACGACTCGATCGTCTCCCGATCGAGTGCGCCCCCCGGGATCCAGCTCTGGAGCGTCCGAAATCTGGCCACCACGTCGTCGTGGTCCTCTCCCACCACCGTGTACATGCCGAGCGAGAGTCGCAGCGACCGAGGGTCTCGGCCTGCCTCGTCGCAGGCCTCCCGGGCCCGCCGAACTCGATCGCCGTACCCCTCGGGCGTCCACCGCCACACCGTGTTCCACCCGTCGGCGTGCTGCGCGGCCAGGCGAAGGGAGCGGTCGCCGCCCTTTGCACCCAGCCAGATCGGCGGACGAGGGGCCTGCGCCGGCGGCGGGTGGTTGAACGCCTCCCGCAGCTGGAAGTGCTTGCCCCGGAACGTCGCCGGGCCACCGGGCAGCAGCTGCCCGAGCACCTCGAGGGTCTCCTCCAGGATGGCGAACCGTTCCCCCACAGTCCCGAACCCGTACCCGAAGGCCCGGAACTCCTCCTCGTACCACCCCGCGCCGATGCCGAGGTCGAGCCGACCCCCCGAGAGGAGGTCCACCGCGGTCGCCGCTTTGGCCAGCACGGCGGGGTGGCGGAACGGCGCGGCGAGCACCAGGGTCCCCAGGCGCAGGCGCTCGGTCGCGGCCGCCAGGCCGCCGAGGGTGGTCAGCGCCTCCAGCGAGCCCTGGAGGTCCGGCGGGCCTCCGTACCGGGCGAGGGACAGGAAGAAGTGGTCGGAGACCCAGGCCGAGTCGAACTCCAACCGCTCGGCCATCTGCGCGAAGTGAGCCATGCCGTCGAACGAGATCCGCTCGCTTCCGGGCAGCGAGAAGTCGTAGTGAGGGAGCGCGAGGCCGAACCGCATCTACAGGTACCGGAGCACGTCGGCCGGGCCGGTCATCTCCGTCCCGGGCGGCACCCGGATCCCCGACGGGAGCTTCAATCGCGGATACACCGAGATGCCCCCCGACAGATGCACCCCCGGGTACACCGTGACCTCGTCCCCCAGAGCCACGTGAGCCTCGATGGCGGTTGGGTTGTACGGCTCCGATCGGACCTCCGACATCGAGCCCACGACGGCGTCGGACAGCGACGCGGCCGGGCCGATGATCGCCCCGTCCCTTATCTGGGTCCGCTCGATCCTTGCGTCCCGGTGCACCTCGATGTCGTCGTCGAGGTTCGATTCGGTGATCGTGACGCCCGGGTGGATCTCGCAGAACCGTCCCATCCGCACCCCGGGCCCGATCGTCACCATCCCCTCACCGATCTTCTCTGCCAGGGTCATCCCGCTCGTCGAGTCGCGCATCGCCAGCGTCTCGGGAGCGATCCACACATGGCGCTCGGCGTCGAACGGTGGCCCCAGCAGCCGGTCCACCGACTCGAAGTTGCCGTTCAGGGCGTCGACCATGGTCTCGATGTAATCCTCGACGTTGCCCAGGTCACCGATCCGTCGCGCCGGATACGACTGCACGAGGTAACCGTTGCCGACCAGCCACGGAAGGAGGTCCTTGCCGAAGTCCAGCCGCTGTTGCCGGAGTTTCACGATCTCCTGTTCCGAGGCGAGCTCACGGAGGATCTTGGACTCGATCAGGTAGAACCCCGCGTTGGTACGCAGCGGCAACTGACGGAACTCGTCCTCGTCGGGGACCTGAAAATGCTCGCGGAGCTCCGCAAGCGTGGGCTTCTCCACGAACTCCTGGACGCGTCCGTTCGTGTCGGTCAGCATCACACCGTACTTCTCGGCCACCTCGTCCGGCTCGCGCACCATGGCGGCGATCGTCGCAACCGCGCCGGCCTCCCGATGCGCCCGGAGCATGGGCTCCAGATCGAAGTCGATGATGGAGTCGGTCGGGAACACCAGGGCGGTCTGCGTGATGTCCCAGTGATCGAGCATCCGAAGGGTCGAGTCGGCACTCCCCATCGACAAGGGGTCGTACTTCACCGGGGAGTACTTCACGTCGACGCCGAATCCCTCCCCGTACCCGATCATGACCTTGATCTGGTACCGGTTCTCCTTCCCGTGGGCGATCACGTAGTAATCCTTGATCCCCTGGCTCGACAGGATCTCGATCACCCATCGGATCAGCCGACGTCCGAGGAACGACATGGCGGCCTTCGACCGCAGATAGCCGGGCGCCTTGAGCGTCAGCGGACGGGCCCGGACACCTTGGCCGCCCGCCAGGCCGATGCCGATGACCTCGGACACTTCCGGCATGGGCCTGCATGATATCCAGGTTCCGCGCGAGGGGTTCGGGCAAGGACAACCGCCATCGGGGAGGAACGAGAGATGAGGACCGTGACGACGCCCTGGAGAACGGAGTTCGCCGGCCGGGTGGACGAGGTCGAGATCGAAAGCGAGGTATTGCGAGGCAATCCGCTCGGGGACCCGGCCGTCCGCCCGCTCTGGGTCTACGTCCCGCCCGGGTACGACGACGAGCCGGATCGCCGCTACCCCGCCGTGTTCGTCATCCAGGGCCTGACCGGCCAGCTCGACATGTGGCGGAATCGGGAGGCGTTCCGGCCGAACTATCTCGAACTCGCCGATCGGCTGTTCGCCTCGGGCGAGGCTCCGCCCGTGATCGTGGCCTTCGTCGACTGCTGGACCTCCCTCGGCGGCAGCCAATTCCTGAACTCGGCCGCCACCGGCCGTTACCACGACTACCTGTGCGATGAGGCCGTGGCCTTCGTCGATGCCCGCTATCGGACCGAGGCCCGCCGGGAGAAGCGAGGGATCCAGGGGAAGTCGAGCGGCGGCTACGGCGCGATGGTCACGCCGATGTTGCGGCCCGACCTGTTCTCGGCCCTTGCCAGCCACGCCGGCGACGCCCTGTTCGAGGCGTGCTACCTCCCCGAGTTCCGGGAGAGCGTGCGGGCCCTCCGCGACGAATACGACGGCTCGTTCGAGAATTTCTGGGCCGACGTCCGCGCGCGCCCCTTCGGTACGAAGCAGACCGACGGGGTACTCATGAACGACTGGTGCATGGCTGCCTGCTACTCAGCCGACGACGACGGGACGGTGCGGCTCCCGTTCGACCCTCGCACCGGGAAGCTCGTGGAGGAGGTGTGGCGGCGCTGGCTGGAGAAGGATCCCGTCCGGATGGTCCCCCTTCACGCCGACGCGCTCCTGTCGATGCGGGCCATCTGGCTCGACGGGGGGAAGAAGGACGAGTGGTACCTCGACGTGGGCGCGGTGGCCGTGTCCGAGGAGATGAAGGCGATCGGGGTGGAGCACACGTTGGAGTTGTTCGACGCGGGTCACATGTCGATCGGATACCGCTATCCGAGGAGCCTTGCCTTCCTGGCCAACGTCCTGTCGTCGGATTGATCGGACGGGTCGAGGCGGGAGCGACCGGGGGCCTCACGCCCCGGTTGTCTGGTCCACGGTCCCCTTCAGGACGAGGCGTCCGGACGCGTCGCGGACCAGCACGGTGGTGAACCCGGTCAGGTCGGTGTTCCTGAACTGGCGGAAAGCCTGCCCGCCCCCGTCGGCGTCGAGCTCCGCGATCGTGCCCCCTTGAAGCACCCGACCCCGGGCGTCCTTCAGCGTGACCCGATACGGGGCGAGCGAGGGGTCGCTCGGGAGCCCGTTCACGATCACGACGACGAAGTCCAGCCTGGTCGGCGAGACGAGCTGCAGGACGGCTCCCCCGCCCCGCTGGATCGCGGGCGTCGGGGCAAGCTGGCCGAGGTGGGTCTCGTCGGGCCGGGCCTGGAAGGGCAACGTGTCGAGGACCCTCTGGAACTGGTCGAGCGCCTGCGACTTGGCCTGTTCGGCCTGCGCTGCGCGCTCGGCGAACCGCTGGGCGCGCCCGGCCATCACCGCCCCCCACCCGAGGCTCGCGACGGCGATCGCCGCCGCGATGACGGCGGCGATCACCGTCCGTGTCCGCCGCCCGGTCCGCGGTCGCGCCGCCGCCCTGCCGACATCGGCCACGACCCGATCTTCCAGGCCGGCGGGAAGCGAAGCGGGCGCCAGCGCGAACGCGAAGGTCGCCGCGGCCTGGCCCAGTTCGGCCGCCTCCTTCCGGCAACCGGCGCACCACTCGAGGTGCCGCTCCAACGTGACCTGCTCCCGGGGGGACAGGACGCCCACCGCGAGCTCGGGGAGCTGGTCCCGGACGGCGACGCAGTTCACAGCCGGTCCTTGTCCTGGTTGGCCCGGCGAACCTTGATCAGGGCGGTTCGCAGGCGAGTCTTGACCGTCCCGAGGGGGATCCCGTCGGCCTGGGCGATCTCCCTGGCGGTGAGGCCCCCGAAGTACGCGCGCACGAGGAGCTTGCGCTCGGCATCGGAGAGCGCCTGGAGGGCTCGAACGGCAGCGTCCCGCTCCAGCAGCGGATCCTCGTCCCCCGCCGCCGCCACCTCCGGAACCTCGTCCACCAGCACGAGCGTGGGGCGGGTGACGCCGGTCTCGCGGCGGAGCCGGTCCACTGCCAGGTTGTGGGCGATCGTCATCAGCCAGGTGGACAGCCTGCCTCGGGTGGCGTCGAACCGGGCCGCCTTCCGCCAGGCCGTGAGGAACACGTCTTGCGTGAGCTCCTCCGCAGCTTCGGAGCTCCCCAGCAGCCGGAGCCCGAGCGTGAAGATCGGCCGGGCGAACCGTGCGTACAGCGCCCGGACGGCGTCCTCGTTCCCGGCGAGTAATCCTTCCACGAGCTGCTGTTCCTCCCGCGCGAGCAGCGGCCCTTCCGTGCGGCCGTTCACTCCGGCCTTCTCCTTCCGGTATACGGCCGTGCGCTTCGTCGGAGCTTGCGAGCCTATTGCCCCATTATGCGCACTCCGCCGGGCACGAAAGCCCCGACTGCCCCGGACCTTGGACCGCCCCCGCCGCGGGTGGACCCGGGACGTTCGGACGTCCCCCGGCCGTGGCGGGTACACGGAGTCCCACGCCTCCTGCCCCGAGTGGCATGATGGATGACGGCATGCGCAACTTCGCCCGCGCCGTGCTCCTGGGGGCGGCAACGCTGGCCGCGACCGCCTCACTCGCCACGTCGGCCCGGGCGCAGGACCGCCCGGTCGTGGTGGAGCTCAGCCTCAAGGGCGTGGTGGATCCGTTCACGGCCAACTACATCGATGGCGGTATCGCCAGAGCCGGCGAGCAGGGCGCGGCCGTGCTCCTCACGATCGATACGCCGGGAGGGCTCGACTCCTCGATGCGGCAGATCATCCAGGCCATCCTGAACTCGGACGTGCCGGTCGTGTGCTACGTCTCCCCCGAAGGGGCCCGGGCCGCGTCGGCCGGCACGTTCATCATGATGGGCTGTCCGGTAGCCGCGATGGCCCCCGGGACGAACATCGGGGCCGCCCACCCGGTCGGCGTGGCCGGCGCCATCGAGCAGAAGAAGGTGACGAACGACGCGGTCGCCTACATCCAGAGCCTGGCCAACCGCAACGACCGCAACGCCGAGTGGGCGAAGGAAGCGGTTGTGGACGCGGTGAGCATCCCGGCCGAGGAGGCCGTGCAGAAGAACGTGATCGACCTCATCGCGCCGAGCGTCCCGGCACTGCTCTCCGACATCGACGGGCGGACGGTGGAGGTCGCCGCGGGCGGGACCGCCACGCTGCGGACCGCCGGTGCGTCCATCGAGACGCTGAGCATGGGCATCGGCGCGCGGATCCTGCATGCGCTCCTCTCGCCGGACTTCGCCTTCATCTTTTTCTACTTGGGGCTGGGCTTGATCGTCGTCGAGCTCCTCCACCCCGGGCTGTCGGTGCCGGGGATCATGGGCATCGTCTTCCTGGTCGCCGCGTTCGTGACCTTCGGGCTGCTCCCGGTGCAGATCATCGGTGTCGTCCTGCTGCTCGCCTCGGCGCTGTTCTTCCTGCTGGAGCTGAAGCATCCGGGGCTTGGCGTGGCGACGGTGGGGGGCGTGGCGTGCCTGGTCCTCGGGGGCCTCACGCTGTTCAACCCCTCCGTCCCGAACGCCCGCGTGTCGCTCTGGGTCATCGTGCCGGTGGCCGGCGTGCTCGTCCTGTTCTTCGGGACCGTGGTGAAGGCGGCCATGGCCGCCCGCCACATGCCGGCGGTCGGGGGGATCGAGGGCATCGTCGGGAGGGAGGGCGTCGTCGAGGACGACCTCGACCCAGAGGGCGTCGTGCTCGTGTCCTCCGAGCAATGGTCGGCACGGTCGCTGGCCGGCTCCGTGCCGAGGGGCACCCGCGTGCGCGTGGTGGGGGTGGACCGCCTCCGTCTGGACGTCGAACCGATCGAGGAACAGGCCACGGCGGTGCCGTTGGCGGAAGGAGGGAATCCGTGATCCCGTTTCTCATCGGGCTGGGGATCGTGCTGCTGCTGGTGATCCTCATCCTGCCGCAGGCCATCCGGATCGTCCGCGAGTACCAGCGCCTGATCGTGTTCCGCCTGGGCCGGAACATCGGCGTGAAGGGTCCTGGGTTCGTGCTCCTGATCCCCATCGTGGACCGGGCGGTGTGGGTCGACCTCCGCGAGCAGTACCTGGAGATCCCGCACCAGACCGCCATCACCGAGGACAACGCGTCCATCTCGATCGACTTCATCGTGTTCAACAAGGTGGTCGATCCGCAGCAGAGCGTGCTCTCGGTCGGCAACTTCGCAGGCGCGGCCCAGAACATCGCCGCGACCACGCTCCGGTCGGTGGTGGGGGACATGCCCCTGGACGACGTGCTGGCCAAGCGGGAGCAGATGAACGAGATCCTGCGGGTGAAGCTCGACGAGGTCACCGAACGATGGGGCGTGAAGGTCACGAACGTGGAGATCCGGGAGATCATCCCCCCGCCCACCGTGCTGGAGGCCATGACCCGCCAGATGTCGGCCGAGCGGACCAGGCGCGCCGTCGTGCTCGAGGCCGAGGGGTCGAAGCAGGCCGCGATCACCGTGGCCGAGGGGAACAAGCAGTCCGCCATCCTGAACGCCGAAGGGGACCGCCAGGCGGCGATCCTGCGAGCCGAAGGCTTCGCCCTGGCCCTGACGAAGATCTACGAGGCCGCCCAGGCGGTCGACGCGAAGACGATGAGCCTGCAGTATCTCGATGCGCTGAAGCAGATCGGGGCCTCGCCGTCGACCAAGTTCATCATCCCGATGGAGTTCTCCAACATGCTCTCGGGCATCGTCGGCCTCACCGGCCAGGTCTTCCAGGACGGGGGCGAGGGGCGAAGCGCGAAGCGCTAGCCCAAGCTCAGCCCACCCGGCGGAGGAGTCCAGGGCCCGGAACCGCCCGGCCCGGGACGGTGTATCAGCGGTGACCGACCGGGTGGAGGGCCGTCCACTGGAGGAAGCTGGGCTCATCGAGCTGGCCAAGGATGGCGACGTCCAGGCGTACGGGGAGCTGGTGAGGCGATACCGGGAGCTCGCGTTTCGGACCGCGTTCCTCATCACTCGAAGCGCCGCGGACGCGGAGGACGCCGCCCAGGACGGGTTCGTGAAGGCGTACTACGCGCTCGCGCGATTCCGCGCCCGCGATTCGTTCCGGCCGTGGATCCTGCGGATCGTCTCGAACGAGGCGAAGAACCGGCTGCGTTCGGCGAGGAGGCGCGAGGGCCTCGCCCTCCGCGCGGCCCAGGACCGCCGCTCCGGGGACGCGGCCCCGTCCCCGGAAGCGGTGGCCCTCGAGGTGGAGAGGAACGAGGCGCTGCTTCGGGCGCTCGCCGGACTGAAGGAGAACGACCGATTGATCATCTCGTACCGGTATTTCCTGGAGCTTTCGGAGGCCGAGACGGCGCGGGCTCTGGGCATCCGCCCGGGGACCGTGAAGTCGCGCCTGTCCCGGGCCCTGGACCGGCTCCGGGACCGGCTCCCGGTCGAAGGCGACGCCCGAGAGCCATTGGAGGCCACGGATGGCTGAGCGGATGACCCGCGACGACCTGGAGCGATCGCTGATCGCGCTGGGCTCGACCCTGGAGTACCCACCGGCACCGCCCATGGCGCCGGCGGTCACGGCTCGGCTGCTCGCCGAGCGAGCAGCCGCCAGGCGTCCGGCCTTCCCCGGCCTGGCCCTGTGGCCCCGCCGGCGGGTCCTCCTGCTCGCGGTGGCTTTGGTCCTGCTGCTCGCGGGTACCGCGGTCGCCGCGCGCCTGGCCATCGGGTCGATCGAGATCCGGGTGGTCCCCACGCCGACGGCCCCCAGCCCCACTGCCGTCGAATCGGGGCCGGCGTTGGGCGAGCGGGTGACGCTCGAGCAGGCCCGGGCCCGGGTGCGCTTCCCCCTCGTCCTCCCGGCAGGGTTGGGGACGCCGGCCGAGGTGCATGTGGCCGAGAGCGCGTTCTCGTCGAGGGTCGTGGTGCTCGTCTGGGATGCCGACGCGTCGCACCCCCGGATCGAGGGCACGCCGTGGGGCACGATCCTCATGGAACTTCCCGGCAGCATGGAGCCCCTGGCGTACAAGGACATCCTGTCGGACACGACCCTGCAGGCCGTCCAGGTGGGGAGCCACGACGGGTTCTGGGTCTCCGGACCGCACCAGCTCACGCTCCTCACACCCTCGGGCGAGGAGCGGTTCACGGTCACCGGCAACGTGTTGCTCTGGGAGCAGGACGGCACCACACTCCGGCTGGAGACCGCCCTGCCGAAGGCGCAAGCCATCGCGCTGGCCGAGACGATCGGGTAGCAGCTGGAACGTGAGCCGGGCGGTGGAACGGACCACCGCCATGAGGTGTAGAGGGGTTCGGCACCGGAAAAAGGGGGAAGCAATGCGTCGCCTGTCCGTCTCGGCCGCTTTCGGGGTGCTTCTGGTCCTCACGCTCCCGGCCTTCTCCGCCGCGGGTGGGGGCGGATGCCATGGGGCGTCGACCCAGGGGAAGGGCACCGCCGTCGAGATCGCGGATGCGTGCTTCACCCCGACCATCCTGCGCATCGATCCGGGCCAGTCCGTCACCTGGACGAACACCGACCCGTTCGTCCACAACGTGACGGCGAACAGCTGGGGCCACTTCGACGACCTGCTGGAGGGCCACAGCTTCACGGCCACCTTCGAGAACGGCGGCGTGTACCCGTACGCCTGCACGTACCACCCCGGCATGAGTGGCGCCGTGGTCGTGGGCGACGGTCTGGGTGCGGGATCGGGGCAGACGGTCGCCGTTGGGGCGGACGTCGTGCAGTCCCCCGCCGCTCCGGCGAAGGGCGCGGTGGCATCTGCCGGACCCGGTTCAGGGTCGATCGGCGCCTGGATCGGCGGCGGCGCCCTGGGGATCGCCGTGGCAATGGGCCTCGTGCTCGTCGTTCGAAGGCGAGGGCCGCAGGCACCGGTCTCGTAGGGGCTCCCCGGGAACCAATGCGCCGCTCGGCTGGTCGGGTCGGGGTGAACGCACCCCGCACATCGGGGTGATCCACCTCGCACCGGGAGGGACCATGGCCACGCGAGCGGTTTCGGTGCCGGCGATCCATCGGCCGGGTTTCGGGGACGGGATCGGGATCTGGGAGCCGATCCGAGGGGCCGTGCGCCCGATGGCGGGCCTGCTGCTGCTCGTCTCCGTCGTCGCGGTACCCCTGACCGTGACTCTGGGGGGAAGCGACGAGGTGATCCCGCGGGCCGCGGTCCCGATCACGAGCCTCGATCCCATCGCCGGACTCCCCGAGACGGCGTGGCCGCGGGCCGACGCCCCATCCGCGGGGCTGACCTTCGTTCGATGCACCAACCTGTGGTCGATGCTCCCCGATGGCTCGGCGGCGCACCGGCTCTTCTCCATGCCCGGCCTCTCCTCCCCGACGTTTTCCCCCGACGGGCGGACGATCGCGTTCCTCGCGGTGCGCCCGGAGGGCCAGCAGGTCTGGATGGCCGCAGCGGATGGCTCGCGTCTCCTCCAGGTGGGAACGCTTCGAAGCGGAGGCCGGCCGACGCCCGCGGCGGCCGGCCTCACGTGGTCTCCGGATGGCGCTCGACTGGCCTTCGCGCTGTCCCCGTCGACGGGCAGCGCGTGGTCCATCTGGACACTGGACGTGGCGGCCGGCGAGTTCGAGCAGGTCGGCACGGGAGGGCCCGCCCCGTTCTGGACCGATCGCTCGCTCCTCGACGCCTCGGCCGAGGCATCACCCGACTTCCGCGTGCTGGTCGGACACGACCGATGGGTTGCGAAGCGGCTGTCCTCGGGTAGCGAGGACCTCGCCGCCGCCCTCTCGCCGGGATGGTGGACCGACTCGTGGCGCAAGGACACTGCCATCGTGCGGACCACCGGGGGCCTGCCCGAGCTGGTGGTCAGCGGCCGCCCCGGCCAGCGCAACGGCCTGGTCACGACCCCACCGTCCGGCGAGCGCATCGCGCCGTTCGCCCGTCCCGCGGTGCTCGAGGGCGGGCCCGTGGCGGTCACGTTGATCGACGAGCAGGGGGGCAAGGACCTCGGACTCTTCGATCCGGCGACCAGTCGCTGGACCGTGCTCGACTACGCATGGGATCCCGCGTGGAGCCCGGCGCCCCCCGCGCCCGGTTCCCTGGAGGCGGCTGCGGCAGCGTCGCTCGTGCGCCACCTTCTGTGGACGTGGAACCGGTTCCCGGATCGGGCCGGACTCCTCCTCCAGGAAAGCGGCAACCCCGACCTGGTCTCGTTCCGACGGCTCGGGTTCACGTTCTCGGCGCCAGAGCGTTCGGCCGACGGGTGGTCGATCCCGGCGACGCTGTTCGGCCGGACCGATGGCGGCTTCGCGTTCCGACGCGTCGCCTTCCACGTGCGCGCCGACGTGGGGCGGCTGGTGGTCGACCCCGTTCGGACGCAGGGCCTCCGATACGTTCGAACGATCGGACAGGCCGTTCGGCTGCTCCGCTCCATGCTGACCGTGGACGTCGTCGCACCGGCCGGCCTTCCTCAGGGGACGCACCTGGCGGCCAACGCGCTCTCCGCATGGTCGTGGGGTGGACGCACGACCGGCCAGCTCGGCCTGGTGGTCCCTGGGACCTCGGGGAATCCGGAGACC
Organism: Actinomycetota bacterium; assembly: GCA_044867345.1. Lineage (GTDB taxonomy): Bacteria > Actinomycetota > UBA4738 > UBA4738 > HRBIN12 > AC-69. The sequence continues at coordinate 2,458 of JBIOUU010000095.1, read as the reverse complement.
CTGAGCGTCTTCTACGGGCAAGGGGGGTTCGGGTGTGGTCCCAGCCCGGTGCCCCTCCAGCTCACCACGGGAACCCCGGCCATCGCGTCGGACCCCGCCGAGAGCGGCTCGTACAGCCAGGTGGCATGGCCGGCCGGACCGAACGACTGGAGCGGGCCGCTGGGCCTGTCCGGGACGTTGCCCAGGGAGACGATGATCGGGATCGCCGCCGCCATGGACGCCGGTCGGCTCGCCGAGCGGGGCTGACCGCGGTCAGGCCGTCGCGGGTACGGCCACGCCGGCTTGCTGCAACATCAGCTGGAAGTCGTGGGGAGATGACGACGTCTCGAGCGCGGCCGCCGCCTCGACCTGTCCCGACGAGACGAGCTCGACCAAGGACTGGTCGAACGTGACCATGCCGTAGAACCGTCCCTCCCCGATCAGCTCGTGGATCTCCGAGGTCTTGTCCGGGTCGGCGATCCGTTCGGCGATGCGCCCCGTGTTGACCATGATCTCGACGCCGGGGGTCCGTCCCCCGTCCGCCGTCGTGACCAGCCGCTGGCACACGATCCCTTTCAACGCGCCGGCGAGGGTGAACCGGATCTGCTGCTGCTGGTGGGGCGGGAAGAAATCCAGAACCCGGTTCACGGTCTCGGTGGCGTCCACCGTGTGCAGGGTGGAGAGGACGAGGTGACCGGTCTCGGCGGCCTGGAGTGCGGCGCGCACGGTGTCCGTGTCGCGCATCTCTCCGATGAGGATGACGTCGGGATCCTGGCGCAGCGCCGCGCGCAGGGCGGACTGGAAGCTCTCGGTGTCGTTGCCCACCTCGCGCTGGTTGATCGAGGACTGGTCGTCCTTGAAGAGCACCTCGATGGGATCCTCGATCGTCACGATGTGGCCCTGCTTCGTCCGGTTGATGTGCTCGATCATCGCCGCGAGCGTGGTGGTCTTCCCCGACCCGGTCGGTCCGGTCACGAGCACGAGACCTCGAGGCTCCTCGGCGAGCTTTCGGACGACGTCGGGCAGGTGCAGCTCCTCGAAGGTCGGGCCCCCGAATCGCAGACGCCGAAGGACCAGGCTGGTCGAGCCGCGCTGACGGAACACGTTCACCCGGAACCGGCCCACGCTGGCGATCCCGTACGCGAAGTCGACCTCCCCGGCGGCGTGGAACCGCTCCCGTCGATCCTCCGGGATGATCGCCCTGGCGATGGCCTCGGAGTGCTGGTGCGTGAGCGGAGCGTGATCGAGGGCGACCAGTCGGCCGTCGCCCTGGCGGATCTTGGGCGGCGAGCCCGCCTTGAGGTGCAGGTCCGAACCCTCGTCTTCCACCAGGGTCCGCAGCCAGCCGGCGAACTCCTCGATGAGATCTGCGTTCGGCGCCGCGGCCTCGGTGCCTTCCATCCCCTCTGCCGTAAGCAAACGCGGAACCCCTCCCGACGATCGACGGACGTCGACACGCCCGCCGCGAGCGGGCGAGCGCCCCTACCGGTATCGGCGCGGGGAGGAGGACACCTAAAGCGCCCGCATCACTTGTCGTCGGCCTTCGCCACCAGGCGGCACACCGAGCGCTCCACGAGCGGCGAGAACTCGGCCAGGCGAAGGGGAGGCTTGAGGCCGCCCAGCATACCCTCCACCAGCCCGCGATGGATCCCACAGGCCAGCTCGCGATGGTCCTCCACCAGATCTCGGAACGGGCAGTCCCGAAGCGAGACCTCGACCGTTTGACCGCCTTTCCTTCGGAACCGGGGGTCGAACCCCGCTCGGGCCATGGCCTCCTGGAGGACCGCCAGGTTCCGCCGGGCCGGCAGCTGCGTCCCCGGCTTCGGACCTCCCTGGGCTACCAGGTACTGACCCCACTCCCTGGCCAGCGCCGCGGCGCGATCCTGAGCCCGTCTTCCCGTGGCCAGGCCGGCCAGGATCTCGGCCAGGAGGCGATAGTCGCGGCCCTCGGGCTCGTCCTGGTCCACGGCGTAGTACATGGTCTGGGGCCGTCCCACGGTCGAGCCCTTCCGGACCTCCCTGGCCACCAGACCCGCCTGCTCGAGCCGTCGCAGGTGCGGCCGGAGCGTGTTGGGGTGCAAGGAAAGGCGCGTGGCGAGCTCCCGGACGGACACCGGCCGACCCGACAGGCCGAGGTAGCGGTGCAGCCGGAACCGGGTATCGTCCGCCAGGGCCTTGTGCACGCCGAGGGGCTTGGGCTCAGGGACCGGCATCGACGCTCCCCACGCTCCGGCGTACCATGGGTAATTGAACGGTTCGCACGGTACGAATCAGGATAATCCGAAGGAGTCTTCGTTGGTCACCGAGGACCAGGTTCGCCAGGCCCTGCGGAACGTGCTGGACCCTGAGATCGGCAAGCCGATCGAGGACATCGGCATGCTCCAGGGCATCGAGGTGAACGACGGCTCGGTCCGGGTCCACGTCCTGATCACGATCGAGGGCTGTCCCCTGAAGGACCGGATCACCGCCGACGTGACCA
>JBIOUU010000094.1:0-18493 GCA_044867345.1 Actinomycetota bacterium | reverse complement strand
CGTCGGCGCCGCGAGCGGGTGGAGATGCCGACCGAGGAGCTCGAACGACTCATCCAGAGCCTGGAGGAGGAGATGCACCAGGCTGCCAAGGAGCTCCGCTTCGAGTACGCGGCGCGCCTCCGGGACGAGGTCGACGACCTCAGAAAGGAGCTGAAGGCCCTGCGCCAGGCTGGGGTCGGAACCTGAGCCCGACGCTCGCCGTCCGCGCCCCGCTCGCGTGGCTGGGGCCGGGCAAGGTCCTCGACCGGGTGAGCGTGGTCTGCGACGGCGGCCGGATCCAGTGGGTGGGTTCGGCCCGGCTCGCGCCCCAGGCGGACGACGAGGTCGAGGTGGACGGGTTCCTCATGCCTGGGGCAGCCGATCGCCACGTCCACATCGGCCTGGCGGACCCAGGCGCCGTGCTCCTCGGGGGGGTGACGGCCGTTCGGGATCTGGCGTGGCCGCCCGACCTCATCTTCCCGCTCGCCGATGCGTCGGAGCTGCCGGCCTTCAACGGGCCGCTGATCCGGGCGGCCGGCCCCATGCTCACCGCACCCGGCGGCTACCCGACCACCGATCGGTGGGCGCCGCCCGGGACCGGGCTGGAGATCGAGGGCCCGGAGGAAGCGGCCAAGGCCGTCGTGGCCATGGCGGACCGGGGGGCTGCCGCCATCAAGGTGTCCCTGAACGCGGAGTCGGGGCCCACCCCGACGGACCGAGAGCTCGCGGCCATCGTCCAGGCCGCGGGGGAGCGGGGGCTGCCTGTGACGGCCCACGTGCAAGGCGCCGGGCAGGCCGAGCGGGCCCTGGGCGCGGGGGTGAACGAGTTCGCACACTGTCCGTGGACCGAACGGCTCTCCGAGTCGGTGCTCGAGGCGGCGGCAAAGGCCATGCGGATCGTGTCGACGCTCGACATCTGGAGCTACGGCTCGGTCACGCCGGAGCTTCGGACGGCGGCCGACAACATGGCTCGGTTCCGGGCCGCCGGCGGCGCGGTCGTCTACGGCACCGACCTCGGCAACGGAGCGATCCCGCCGGGGATCGACGTCCGGGAGGTCCTGCTCCTCCGGGAGACCGTCGGGATGACCGCGGACGAGATCCTCGACGCCCTGGTTGCCGGGCCGCTCGAGCCCGGTGGCCCCGCCGACCTCATCGCGCTGGCCCGCGATCCCCGAGAGGACCTCACGGCGCTCGGCGACCTGAAGCTGGTGGCTCGGGCCGGACGGGTGGTCACGGCGGCCTGAGGCCTACAGGAGTGAACGGAGCTCCTCGAAGCACCGGTCGACGTCGGCTTCGGTGTTGAAGAAGTGGGGCGAGATCCGGAGCCCGTCGCCCCGGAAGTCCGTGCACACGTTCCGCTCCAGGAGGGCGTGGCAGATCGTTCCCGCCCCGGGCCCCACGCCGACGTTCACCACACCGCCGCGCTCGGCTCGCGCGCGCGGGGTGCGCACGGGCAGTCCCGCCTCGTCCGCCCTGGCGATCACGTGATCGGTCAGCTCGCTCTGTCGGTCCCGGATCCGGTCCACGCCGGCTTCCGAGATGATCTCGAGTCCCCCCAGTGCTACCGGATAGACCGGCGCGGGCGGCGTCCCGTGCTCCAGTCGACGTGCGGTGGGGTGGAGCTCGAGGTGCTGGGTGTCGAAGGAGAACGGCTCGCGGGTCGCGAACCATCCCGTGACCGAGGGCTCAAGCTCCGGGAGCAGATCGCGCCGCGCGTACAGGAACGCCAGGCCCGGGCCCCCGCACAGCCACTTCAGCACGCCGGCCGTGTAGATGTCGCACCCCAGGTCGTGCAGGTCGAGCGGCACGATCCCGATCCCGTGGTAGTCGTCCACGATCGACCACGCTCCCGCGGCCCGGGCCATCCGGCAGACCTCCTTCGCGTCGACGAGCGCGCTCGAGCGGTACAGCACCCGGTTGACCATGACGATCGCCGTGTCCTCGTCGATGGCCCGCTCGTATTCCTCGAGCGGGATCGTCAGCCCATCGGGTGACTTCAGGAACTCGACTCGGGCCCCTCTGGATCGTTGACCCAGCCAGACGTGGCCGTCGGTGGGAAAGTCCAGCTCCGACAGGATCACCTTGCGACGCTGGGAGAAGTCCACGCATGAGGCGATCGTCGACAGCGCGATCGAGATGTTCGTGGTGATGGCCAGCTCGTCGGGTCGGCAGCCGGCCAGCGACGCGAAGCGATGCTTCAGCGCGCGCATGGTGGGAAAGATGTCCTCGAACCAGACGTGGTCCGGCGCGCCCTTGGAGGCCCATGCGTCGAGGTATACGTCCAAGTAGCCGCGCGACCGCCGCGAGAGCGGCCCGAGCGATGCGCTGATCAGATAGGCCTTCCGCTCCAGGACCGGGAACTCGTCACGCAAGGAGGACAGGTCCATGCCGGGGGGTCACGCCTTCATCCCGGCCGATGGACGTACTCGAGCTTCAGCCGGTCGGGGTCCTCGAAGAACACCGCATAGTTCGGCTGGTCGGGGTGGCCCATGTCCAGGGGGCTTCCATACAGGACCGGAACGCCTCGCGCCATCAGCCACGCGTGGAAGTCGTCCACGGCATTCACACTCGGCGCCGGGAAGGCCAGGTGGTTCACGCCGATGCCCTTGCGGTGGAACCCGCGGGCGGCGAATCGTTCCTCGATCTGGACGAGCGTGATGTAGAAGGTCCCGTCACCGAACGAGATCCATCCCGTACCGCGCTCCATCTCGCGATAGCCCAGCCGGCCCAGGATCTCCTCGTAGAACGCCACGGAGCGAGGGAGGTCGCCGACGTTCAGGTCCAGATGGTGCAGCCCGGCCTCGCCGCGGGGGCCCGTCAGGTGTCTTCCCCGGCGCCATCGTCGCGTTCCTCGTGCTTCTCCAGGTACTCGATGTACAGGGGACGGAGAGCCTCGGCCAGCGTGCCGCGGTCGGCGTCCACCAGGTCGTTCAGGAGGGCCAGCGGCCGCATGATGTCGGTCTCGCTCCGCTCCTCATCCCCGATGGCCGCGCGGGCCTCGGGGATCGTCTTCAGCAGGTCCCACAGGAAGCCCACGTCGAGTCGCCGCCATGCAAGGCGGGTGGCCCGGTCGTGCAGCTCGGCCGAGGAAAGCTTCTCCAGCGTGGCTCGCTCGGTCACGGGGTCAGCCTACCGCGGGGCGACCCGGGGCCCGATGGAAGGCGTGGCCGGGCACGGCGGGGCATTGTCGGGGCCGCCACTACAATCTCCCCGTGGGCACCGACACGCTCGTGATTCACGGGGCCCGTGAGCATAACCTCAAGAACATCACGCTGGAGCTACCCCGCAACCAGCTCATCGTGTTCACGGGCCTGTCCGGCTCAGGGAAGAGCTCCCTGGCCTTCGACACCATCTACGCCGAGGGCCAGCGGCGCTACGTGGAGTCGCTCTCGGCTTACGCCCGGCAATTCCTGGGCCAGATGGAGAAGCCGGACGTGGACTTCATCGAAGGGCTCTCCCCCGCCATCTCGATCGACCAGAAGTCCACGTCCAAGAACCCCCGGTCGACCGTGGGGACCATCACCGAGATCTACGACTACCTCCGGGTGCTGTACGCGCGGATCGGCCATCCGCACTGTCCCAAGTGCGGGCGGCCCATCGGGCGTCAGACCCCCGAGCAGATCGTGGACCAGGTCATGCAGCTCCCCGAGGGCACCCGGTTCATGGTTCTCGCCCCGATCGTCCGGGGCCGGAAGGGCGAATACGAGAAGCTCCTGGGCGACCTGGCCCGCCGGGGGTTCCCCCGAGCCCGGATCGATGGCGAGATCCGCGAGCTGTCGGAGCCCATCCGGCTGGACCGTTACTACAAGCACACGATCGAGGTCGTCGTGGACCGCCTGGTGGCGAAGCCGGACATCCGCCGCCGGGTCGCCGACTCGATCGAGACCGCGCTCCAGCTGGCGGAGGGGATCGCGGCCATCGCGGTGCAGACGCCGGATGGGAAGGAGGACGTCCAGAACTTCTCGCAGAAGCTCGCCTGCACTTACGACGGTATCTCGTTCGACGAGCTCCAGCCAAGGAACTTCTCGTTCAATTCGCCGTACGGGGCGTGCCCGACGTGCGATGGCCTGGGGACCCGCCTGGAGGTCGACCCGGAGCTCGTGGTGCCCGACCCCGAGCTCGCCATCGAAGAAGGAGGGATCGCCCCGTGGGCAGGGACCCGCCTCGAGTACTGGTACCGGGTGCTCGAGTCGGTGGCCGAGGGCCACGGCTTCTCCACCAAGACGCCATGGAAGAAGCTCCCGAAGAAGGCCCGCGAGATCGTGCTGTACGGCTCGGACCAGGAGATCCACGTCCGGTACCGGAACCGGTACGGCCGGACCCGCTCGTACTGGACCACGTACGAGGGTGTCATCCCGGCGGTCGAACGCCGGTACGAGGAGACCGACTCCGATAGCCAGCGGGACCGGCTGGAACAGTACATGCGAGAGGTCCCGTGCCGGACGTGCCGCGGCGCGCGCCTTCGGCCGGAGAGTCTGGCGGTGACGGTGGGAGATGTGAACATCGCCGACCTGACCTCGCGCTCGATCCGCGACACGCTCGCATTCTTCGACCAGGCGGACCTGTCCGAGCGGGAGCGGATGATCGCCGAACGCCTGGTCAAGGAGATCCGGTCCCGGCTGGGGTTCCTCGTCGACGTTGGCCTCGACTACCTTGCGCTGGCCCGAGCGTCGGCAACGCTGGCGGGGGGCGAGGCCCAGCGGATCCGCTTGGCCACCCAGATCGGGAGCGGGCTCGTGGGGGTCCTGTACATCCTGGACGAGCCGTCGATCGGTCTGCACCAGCGGGACAACCGCCGGCTGATCGACACGTTGATCCGCCTCCGGGACCTGGGCAACACGCTGATCGTCGTGGAGCACGACGAGGCCACGATCCGGGCCTCGGACCACATCGTGGACATCGGGCCGGGCGCGGGCAACGACGGCGGCGAGATCGTGTACTCGGGCGACCTCAAGGGCCTGCTGGACGACGACGCGTCCTTGACCGGCGCGTTCCTCTCCGGCAAGCGCGTGATCCCCACCCCCCAGGTCCGCAGGACCCCCGGCGACCGGTGGCTGAAGGTGCTCGGGGCCAGGGAGCACAACTTGAAGGATGTGAACTTCGCGTTGCCGCTCGGGCTGTTCGCGTGCGTCACGGGCGTGAGCGGCTCCGGGAAGTCCACGCTGGTGCAGGAGGTCCTCCTCCGTGCGCTCATGCAGAAGCTGTATCGGTCGCGGGTCCTCCCGGGCAAGCACCGCCGCCTCGTCGGGTGGGAACGCATCGACAAGGTCATCGACATCGACCAGTCGCCCATCGGCCGGACCCCGCGGTCCAATCCGGCCACGTATACGGGCATGTTCGACCACATCCGCGCGTTGTTCGCCCAGGTTCCCGAGGCCCGCGTCCGCGGGTACCGGCCCGGACGGTTCTCGTTCAACGTCCGCGGCGGGCGGTGCGAGAACTGCGCCGGCGACGGGCAGATCAAGATCGAGATGCACTTCTTGCCGGACGTCTACGTCACGTGCGAGGTGTGCAAGGGCCACCGGTACAACCGCGAGACCCTGGAGGTCAGGTACAAGAACCGTTCGATCGCCGACGTCCTGGAGATGAGCGTCGACGAGGCACTGGAGTTCTTCCGCAACATCCCGGTCATCAGCAGGCACCTCCAAACGCTCTCGGACGTCGGCCTGGGGTATGTCAAGCTTGGGCAGCCGGCCCCAACGCTGTCGGGTGGCGAGGCCCAGCGGATCAAGCTGTCCTCCGAGCTCCAGAAGCGCGCCACCGGCAACACCCTGTACGTCCTGGACGAGCCCACGACCGGACTGCACTTCGAGGACGTGCGGAAGCTCCTCGCGGTGCTGCAGCGCCTGGTCGGTGCCGGCAACACGGTGCTCGTGATCGAGCACAACCTGGACGTCATCAAGACTGCCGACTGGATCGTCGACCTCGGACCGGAGGGTGGGGACGCCGGTGGCAGGATCGTCGCCGAGGGTCCGCCGGAAGCCGTGGCCGCGAACGCCGGGTCCTATACCGGACAGTTCCTGGCCGAGGTCCTGGGGGCGCTCCCAGTGGAGCGAGAGCGGATCCCGCAGGACGCGTAGCGCGGGCACGGTCCCCAGCCGGGCTTGCTAGCATGGCCCGCGCTCATGTCCAGGAGGATCCTTCCGGCCGTCTTCGTCCTCGGGATCATGGCGGCGGCGTGCGCCACGCCGACCCCGCCGAGCGTCACCTTCGGCTCCGGAAAGCAGTTCATCCCGCAGGTCGCGGACTTCCTCGACGACGTGGGCCTGGACCCGTCGGTCGCCGTGGACCCCCAGGGCACGCCCTACATCTCCTACTTTGGGTTCCTTCCCCAGTTGAAGGAGGGTGAGATCGCGCCCACCCGTCCCATCGGCGCGCCCACGCTGCCCGCCGTCCTGTTGGCCAGCACGCAGGATGGCATCTGGACCCGGGGGGCGGTGGCTATCCAGGCCCCCATACCCAACGTGAACGTGGCGTTCGGCCCGGCCATCGTGCCCGAGGTCAAGTCGATGACGGCTCAGAACGTCAACGGGACGGCCCTGGCCATCGATCCTTCAGGCGGGTTCCACGTGGCCTGGGTCGCCGACACCGGCCTGTGGTACGCCGAGAGCTCGGGGGCCTCGTTCACCGCCACGCATCTCCAGGCCGTGAGGCCGCGATTGGAACAGGCCGGCTCGCTCGGCCCTCCGGCGGTCGCCGTGACGCCGTCGGGAACGCCGTGGGTGACCTTCATCATGACCACGGCTCGAGGCCAAGAGGTCACGGTGAAGACGATGGTGGGAGGGGCATGGAAGACCGACGTGCTGGACACGATCCCGCGGAGGTCCGGTCCGTCGCAGCCATACCGTGTCGCCGCCACGATCTCCGCGTCCGGCCAGCCCATGGTGCTCTACTCGAACGGATCCAGCGTGCATGCGGCGGCCCTGGGCGGGGGGGAAGAAGGCGGGTGGGCCGTGTCGACCGTCGAGTCCGGCGCCGACGGCTACGGCCTGTCCGCGACGACCGGGAAGGACGGGACGATCCACGTCTCGTATTTCGCGGGTGACCAGGTCCACGCGGCCACCTCCAAGGACGGCATCACCTGGCGCACGGTCACGGTGGCGACGGTGGGCAAGGGGGTCAACGAGGCCGGGCGCTCCACGGGGATCACGGCGGACGACGCCGGGACCGTGTACGTCACCTGGTACGACCCGGGCACCGACGGCGCACAGCTGGCCTCGGCGACGGAAGACACGTTCGATCCGATCGAGGTGAAGGGCACGAACGGCGGCGTCCTGCCGACCGTGGCCTCCACGCCCGACGGCTCGGCCGTCTACGTGGCCTGGTACTCCGAAACGCCGCAGGACTTGCTGCTCGGGACCTACGTCGAAGCGGGTGGGCTGGACCTCGCGGTCCCCAGCCCGACCTCTTCCGCCGTACCGACCACCGCCCCGCCGACGTCCCAGTGCACGAAGGTCTCGAACGGGGTGGTGGACGTCGTGGCCCAGGGCATCGCCTTCGACACCAACTGCATCGAGGCCCCCGCCAGCACCCCCTTCACGATCGCCTTCGACAACAAGGACGCCGGCGTTTCGCACAACGTATCGGTCTATCCGAGCGCGACCGACCTCACCCATCCCATCGAGCAAGGGGAGATCATCACCGGCCCGGCCACGGCCGACTACAAGGTCCCCGCGCTGAAGGCCGGCCAGTATTACTTCCACTGCGACGTGCACCCGACCCAGATGTCCGGCACGCTCCGCGTGAGCGGCGGCTCGGGGGGCGGAGGAGGCGGCGGAGGTGGCGGAGGTGGCGGAGGTGGCGGAAGCACCACCACGGAGGTGACGGCGCAGGGACTGGCGTTCGACACCGGCATCATCACCCTGGCGGCGGGCAAGGAGTCCTCCATCGCGTTCACCAACGACGACGCGGGGACCCAGCACAACATCGCCATCTTCCCCAGCGCCACGGAGCTGAGCAGCCCGCTGTTCCGGGGGGACCTGGTGACGGGCCCCGACAAGGTCATCTACACGATCCCGGCGCTCAAGTCGGGGACGTACTACTTTCACTGCGACGTCCACCCCACGATGAGCGGGCAGGTGGTCGTGAAATAGGCGTGGAGGTGCGGCCACATTCCCCGAAGGCCGCAGGTCCCGCCCCTAGAATGAGTGCGTGAGCGTCGCCCGCCCCGACACCTCGACCATCCCCGACGCGCCCGGTGCGTACCTCTTCCGGGATGCGGACGGCCGCGTGATCTACGTGGGCAAGGCCACCTCGCTCCGCAAGCGCCTGGCGAGCTATTGGGGAAAGCCGCTCCATCCCCGGACCGAGGCCATGGTGGCGTCCGCGGAGTCGGTGGAGTGGATCGTGGCCTCGAACGAGGTCGACGCCCTGATGCTCGAGTACAACCTGATCAAGGAGCACCTTCCGCGGTTCAACATCCGCTACCGCGACGACAAGTCCTACCCGTACCTGGCGCTCACCGTGGGGGAGCGGTGGCCCCGGGCCCAGGTCGTGCGGGGGGCCAGGCGCAAAGGCGTCAAGTACTTCGGGCCGTTCGCCCATGCCTACGCCATCCGCGAGACCCTCGACGCGCTGACCCGCGTGTTCCCCGTCCGGACCTGCTCCAACGCGTTCTTCGACCAGCGGGCCCGGGCTCGGCGGCCGTGCCTGTACTACGACATCGGGCGGTGCGCCGGCCCATGCGTGCCCGAGGTCACCGGCGTGACCGAGGAGTCCTACCGCGTGCACGTCGACGCCCTGGCCGACTTCCTGTCCGGCAACGAGCGCCCAGTCCTGCGGCGGCTGGAGCGGGAGATGCGCGAGGCCTCCGAGCGGCAGGAGTACGAGCTCGCGGCGAAGCTGCGCGATCAGCTCGTCGCAGCCCGCCGGGCACTGGAGAGCCAGGAGATGGTCCTCACCCAGGTGGAGAACCTCGACGTCATCGCCCTGGCCGAGGACGACCTCGAGGCGGCGTTCCAGGTGTTCTTCGTACGCAAGGGACGAGCCATGGGACGCAAGGGGTGGATCGTGGACCGGGTGGAGGAGCTGGATCGCCCCGGCCTGCTGGCCTCGTTCGTCCGCGAGCTGTACATGGAGCGGGAGGAGGTCCCGCCCCGGATCCTTGTTCCGGAGACGCCCGCCGAGGCCGAGGTGCTGGCCATGTGGCTCTCGGACCGGCGGGGTGGCCCCGTCGCGTTCGCGGTCCCCCGCCGAGGCGCCAAGCGCAAGCTGCTGGAGGTGGTCAGCCAGAACGCCAGGGAGCTCTTCCAGCGGCACAAGCTTCGACGAGCGTCAGACTTCGGCGCGCGGTCCCGGGCCCTGACCGAGCTGGCCACCGTCCTCGGCCTGCCCCAGGCACCGCTTCGGATCGAGGCTTACGACATCTCCAATCTCGGGCCCACGGACACCGTGGGATCCATGGTCGTGTTCGAGGACGGCCTCCCCAAGCGGTCCGACTACCGGCGGTTCGAGATCAAGGGAGTGCCGGGACAGGACGATTTCGCAAGCATGGAGGAGATGCTCCGGCGGCGATTCACCAGACTGAAAGCCGGGGCCGACGGCGATCGGGGGGCCGGGCGGTCCGGAGACGAAGGAGCGCCGAGGCGGCGCCGGTTCTCCTATCCACCCGCCCTGATCGTGGTGGACGGGGGCCGGGGGCAGCTCTCCGTGGGCACGAAGGTCCTGGCCGACCTGGACCTGCACATCCCGGCCATCGGCCTGGCCAAGCGTCTGGAGGAGGTGTACTTCCCCGACCGGCCCGACCCACTCCATATCCCCCGGGGCTCCGAGGCCCTGTTCGTCCTCCAGCACATCCGGGACGAGGCTCACCGGTTCGCCGTCACCTACCATCGCGAGAAACGTTCCAAGAGGGTGATGGCCTCGCCGCTGGACGACGTGCCGGGGATCGGGCCCGCTCGCAAGAAGGCCCTGCTGAAGCGGTTCGGTTCGCTCGCCCGCCTGTCTCGGGCCTCGCTGGAGGAGATCGCGGCGACACCGGGTGTGGGGCCGGAGATCGCCCGGGCCGTGTCCGAGCGGCTCCACGGATCCGCCCCCGCCCCGGAGCGGAGGGTGAGCGCCTGATGGGACAGGCGGCCAAGCGCGAGCCCGAGTCCAAGGGGAAGGTCCGGTCGATCCGGCGGCGTCCGCAGGGGCCTGGGTTCACAATCATCACCGGGCTGTCCGGGGCGGGACGCTCCGAAGCGGCGAAGTGCCTGGAGGATCTGGGGTTCTTCGTCGTCGACAACATCCCGCCGGCGCTTCTCCCCAAGATGGCCGAGCTGGCGGCCCGCCCCGGCGGGCCGGGGCGGGTGGCCACCGTGGTCGACGCCCGGGGCGGGGTCTTCTTCGGGGAGCTGTCCAAGGCTCTGGAGGAGCTCAAGGGACTCTCCATCCCCTACGCCATCCTGTACCTGGAGGCCTCCGACGAGGATCTGGTCAACCGATATGCCGCCACTCGCCACCGCCACCCGCTGGCCCCGGCCGACCGGGTCATCGAGGGCATCCGCAAGGAACGACTGATGATGGAGAGCCTGCGGGGCGATGCCGACCTCATCGTCGACACGTCGGGCCTGACCCCGCACGAGCTCCGCGACCGCCTCCGGGATGCCTTCGCCGACGCGCCCCCCGAGGCCGGCCTCCAGGTCTCGCTGATCTCGTTCGGGTACAAATACGGAACGCCCCGCGACGCCGACGTCGTGATCGACGTCCGGTTCCTCCCCAACCCGCACTGGGTGGACGAGCTCCGGCCGTTGCCGGGGACCGACGACCGGGTCCAGACCTATGTCAAGGGTCAGCAGACCTATCGCGAGTTCATGCGGCGGCTCCGTGCCCTGCTCGGCTTCATGGTCCCGGGGTTCGTGGCCGAGGGGAAGGCCTACCTCACCGTGGCGGTCGGCTGCACCGGTGGCCAGCACCGCTCGGTGGTCGTGGCCGATGAGCTGGCCGCGTTCTTCCGCGATAAGGGCCTGCCCGTGTCGGTGGAGCATCGGGACCTGGACCGCGGCGAGAGCGCCTGATCCCACGGTAGCGGCGCGTCGGGCCTTCGCCAGGACGCGCGCCCCCGAAGGCAAGCACCCCGGATTGGCTAGGATGGCGGTCAACCCCGCCCCTCCAGGAGGCACGCCATGAGCATCAAGGTCGGCATCAACGGGTTCGGTCGAATCGGCCGTAACTTCTTCCGGGCGGCGAAGCAGCAGGGGCTCGATATCGACTTCGTCGCGGTCAACGACATCACCGACGCGAAGACCCTCGCCCACCTGCTGAAGTACGACTCGGTGCTGGGGACGTTCCCCGGCGAGGTCACGTCCACGGACACCAGCGTCATCGCCGACGGCGACGAGCTCCGGGTGCTGGCGGAGAAGGACCCGGCGAACCTGCCGTGGAAGGAGCTGGGTGCGCGGATCGTGATCGAGTCCACCGGCCTGTTCACCAAACGGGAGGACGCGGACAAGCACATCGCGGCCGGCGCGGAGAAGGTCATCATCAGCGCCCCGGCCAAGGGCGAGGACATCACGATGGTGCTCGGCGTGAACGACGACGCCTACGACCCCAAGTCGCACAACGTGATCTCGAACGCGTCCTGCACCACCAACTGCGTGGTTCCCATGGCCAAGGTCCTCGACGACGCCTTCGGGATCGACCAGGGGTTCATGACCACGATCCACGCGTACACCAACGACCAGCGGATCCTGGACCTGCCCCACCAGGACCTCCGGCGGGCCCGGGCCGCCGCCATCAACATCATCCCCACCTCCACCGGCGCGGCCAGGACGACCGGCGTGGTCATCCCGCACCTCAAGGGAAAGGTGGACGGGCTGGCCATGCGCGTGCCCATCCCCGACGGCTCGGTCACCGACCTCGTGGCCACGCTGAAGCGGGAGGCGAGCATCGACGAGGTGAACGCGGCCTACCGGGTGGCCGCCGAGCACGGTCCGCTGGCCGGCAAGCTCGTGTACACGGAGGATCCCATCGTGTCCTCGGACATCGTCGGCTCCTCCGCGTCGTGCACCTTCGATGCCCTCTCCACCATGGCCATCGGCAACATGGTCAAGGTGCTCGGCTGGTACGACAACGAATGGGGTTACTCGCACCGGCTGGTCGACCTGACCACCCTCGTCGCGAGCAAGCTGTGACCCTTCGGACCCTGGAGGACCTCGGCGACGTCGCCGACACGCGGGTCTTCGTTCGAGTCGACTACAACGTTCCGCTGGACGGCGGCAAGGTCGCCGACGACTCGCGGATCCAGGCGTCCCTGCCGACGCTGCGCGAGCTCCTCCGTGCCGGCGCGTCGCTGGTGCTCGCGTCCCACCTCGGCCGGCCCAAGGGCAAGGTCGACGAGGGGGGTCGGATGGCTCCCGTCGCCGAGCGCCTTGCCGATCTGATCGGCGGGGCCGTCGGCTACGAGCCGACGGACGTCGTGGTCGACGACTCGGTGGAACGCCGGTGCGCGGGTCTTCGCCCGGGCGAGATCGTGATGCTGGAGAACCTCCGGTTCGACCCGGGCGAGGAGGCCAACGACCGGGGGTTCGCCGAGCGGTTGGCACGCGTGGGCGATGTGTACGTCGACGATGCCTTCGGCGCCATCCACCGGGCCCATGCATCGGTGGCCGCGCTCCCGGCCCTGTTCGTGGAGCGGGGGAGGCCGGCGGCCGCCGGACGCCTGTTGCAGAAAGAGGTCGAGGCGCTGTCCAAGCTCCTCGGCGAGCCGGCCCGACCGTACGTGGGGGTCCTCGGCGGGGCCAAGGTCTCGGACAAGCTCTCGACCGTCGAGGCGTTGGTCGACAGGGTGGACGCCCTATTGATCGGGGGAGCCATGGCGTTCACGTTCATCGCGGCCCACGGCGGCGAGGTCGGCAAGAGCCTGGTCGAGCCGGACCGATTCGACGACGTGCTGGCAGCGCGGAAGCGGGCGGACGAACGTGGCATCGTCATCCAGCTTCCGGAGGACGCCGTCGCGGCACCGGAGCCCACCCTCGACGCGCCGCGGACGACCGTCCCAGCGTCGCGGATCCCGAAGGAGTTGATGGGGCTGGACGTCGGCCCTCGCACAGTCGAGGAGTTCGCCATGACCATCGCCGAGGCCAAGACGGTCCTGTGGAACGGCCCGATGGGCGTGTTCGAGCTCGAGCCGTTCTCCGCGGGGACCCGAGGGGTGGCTACGGCTATCGCGGGATCGAGCGCGTACTCGGTGGCCGGTGGGGGAGACAGCCTCCTGGCCGTCAAGCGATTCGGGCTGGAGGAGGGGTTCGACCACCTGTCCACCGGAGGGGGCGCCTCGCTCGAGTTCCTGGAGGGCCGGGAGCTCCCCGGGGTGAAGGTCCTGGAGGTCGGGGGATGACGAGGCGGCGGCCGATCATCGCGGCCAACTGGAAGATGCACAAGACCCACCTGGAGGCCATCCGGGACGTGCAGAAGCTCTCGTACCTGCTCGACAGGGCCGACGCCGACCGCGTGGAGGTGGTCATCTGCCCCGCGTTCACCGCGCTTCGCGCGGTCCAGACCCTCATCGACAGCGATCGGCTTCCGTACGGCCTGGGCGCCCAGAACGTGCACCACGAGGAGAAGGGCGCGTTCACGGGGGAGGTCTCGCCGCTGATGCTCCAGGCCCTGAAATGCGGGTACGTGATCGTGGGCCACTCGGAGCGGCGCCAACTGTTCGGCGAGACCGACGAGGTGGTGAACAAGAAGGTACGCGCGGTCTTCTCCCACGCGATGGTGCCGATCCTCTGCGTGGGGGAGAGCCTCGGAGAACGAGAGGCCGGGGCAACGGAGGAGAAGGTGGCCGGCCAGGTGCGGCGGGACCTCCAGGGCGTCGCGACCGAGGACGCCGCCCGGCTGGTGATCGCGTACGAGCCCATCTGGGCCATCGGCACCGGCCGCAACGCCGAGCCCGCGGACGCAGGCCAGGTCGTCGGCCTGATCCGGGAGACGCTGTCGTCGGCTTATTCGAAAGAGGTGGCCGACGCGGTCCGGGTCCAGTACGGCGGGAGCGTGAAGGCCGGCAACATCCGCGACTTCATGGCGCACCCAGAGATCGACGGCGCACTGGTGGGCGGGGCAAGCCTGGACCCTGAGGAGTTCGCGCTCATCGTCAAATACCGATAGGGGAGCGGCGTGCATCGATTGCTGTACGTCTGCCTCGATGGGCTGGGGGACGATCCGGTCCCGGCCCTGGGAGACCGCACCCCGCTGGAGGCCGCCCGGACCCCGTTCCTGGACGCGCTTGCGGCGCAAGGCCGGACCGGAACCGTCGTCACGGTTGGCCCGGGGATCGCGCCCGAGTCGGACATCGCCGTTTTCGCCATCCTGGGCTACGACCCTCGAGGTGAGCACCCGGGTCGTGGCGTCGTCGAGGCCGTGGGTGCCGGGATGGACTTCCGTGACGGCGACCTGGCCTACCGCGTGAACTTCGCCACGGCGGACTGGCCCCGGATCGTCGACCGCCGGGTGGGACGGGACCTGATGTCGGACGAGGCCCGAGCCCTGGCCGCCGAGGTCAACGAGAAGCTCAAGCTTCCCGGCGCCACCTTCGAGCTGCGATCCACGGTGGAGCACCGGGGGGTTCTGGTGATCCGGGCGGAGGAGGGATCCCTGTCTGCGCAAGTGACCAACACCGACCCCGCGTATCGCAAGGAGGGGTCCCTCGGGGTCGCGCTGGAGACGTTCGAGCTCGAGGTGGCCCGGTGCGAGCCGCTCGAGAACGGCGATGCGGCGGGGCGAGCCGCCGACCTGACCAACGCCTTCGTGGAAGGAGCGGCCAAGATCCTCGACGCGTCAGAGGTGAACGCCGAGCGGCGGAGGAGGGGCAAGCTCCCCGCCAATCTCGTCCTGACCCGTGACGGCGGGGACCGCGTCCTCAAGCTCCAGCCCATCAAGGAGCGGTTCGGTCCGGCGTGGGGCTGCTTCGTGGAGATGCCGGTCGAACGCGGTATCGCCATGCTCCTCGGGATGGCCCCGGTGGACGCCCCGCGCCTCGTGACCGAACAGGACTACGCGCGGTGGGCGTCGCTCGCGGCGGAGGCACTCGACGGCTTCGACGCCCTGTATGTCCACATCAAGGGGCCGGACGTCCCGGCTCACGACGGCCGGGCGGAGGACAAGCGCGACATCATCGAGGTCATCGACCGGGCCTTCTTCGGCGAGGTCATGCCCCTGATCGACGGCAGCCGAACCATCGTGGCGGTCACCGCGGACCACTCCACGTCCTGCGTTCGAAAGGCGCACACGGCGGAGCCGGTCCCCCTCCTCGTGAGCGGAGGACCCGTACAACCGGACGGCTCGACCGCGTTCGGCGAACGGACA
Organism: Actinomycetota bacterium; assembly: GCA_044867345.1. Lineage (GTDB taxonomy): Bacteria > Actinomycetota > UBA4738 > UBA4738 > HRBIN12 > AC-69. The sequence goes on along the minus strand of JBIOUU010000094.1, from coordinate 3,232 downwards.
TCTGCTGCCGGGTCGCTCGGGCAGCTGCGAGGAGTGGACATCGTGCCCCGGCTGGCCGCACTGATGCGCTCTTGAGCACCACCCGGGCCCGGCCCAATCCGCTCGAGCCCACACGCACGTATAACGCGATTGGGTCAGGTTGTTCGGGAAGTCGGGCTGCTATTAGACTTCGGCCCTGCCGGGCCGGAAGGGAGCACGCCCACCGGGATGAGCCAGGTTACGGACACCGTCACCGAGCCTGAACTCGATGCGGGGGTTGAGGTTTCGGCCGCCGTCATCGGCCGGTCCCCGTGGGAGCTTTTCTGGCGGCGGTTCCGCAGGGACAAGGTGGCCCTGCTCGGGGTGGCCTTCATCGTCATTTTGATCCTGCTGGCCATCACCGCACCGCTCATCGCCAAGTTCGTGGTCCATCACGGGCCGAACGAGCTCAACCAGGACCTCACGAACGAGATCGGCCTCCCGGCGGTCGGTCCCAGCGGACACTACTGGTTCGGCGTCGACACGCTGGGTCGCGACGTGTTCGTCCGAACGATCTACGGGGCCCGGACCTCGCTCACGGTCGCATTCCTGGCCACCGGCCTCGCCGTCGCGGTCGGGATCATCCTGGGGACGCTGGCCGGCTTCTTCGGCGGGTGGGTGGATACGGGAGTGTCCCGCGCCATCGACATCGTGCTGTCGCTCCCAATCCTGCTGTTAGCGATCGGCATCGCGGCGGCCTGCTCCATCACGGCGGCGGGGTGCCTGGGCGGCCTGATCCAGCCGGGCATCTCCCTGGTCGTCGCGATCATCGCCCTGTTCAGCTGGCCCTACATCGGCCGCATCGTACGAGGCCAGGTGCTGTCGATCCGGGAGAAGGAGTTCATCGAGGCCTCTCGGTCTCTCGGGTTCACCAATGCGGGGATCATGTTCCGCGAGATCCTTCCCAACCTGGCGGCTCCGGTGATCGTCTACACGACCCTGATCATCCCGAACAACGTCCTGTTCGAGGCGTCCCTGTCGTTCCTGGGGGTGGGCATCCCACAGACCACGCCCTCATGGGGGAGGATGATCTCCGATGCCGCCGCCGGCCAGCTCTACACCGCGGCCTGGTGGATGCTGCTGTTTCCCGGGATGGCCCTCGTGTTCACCACCCTGGCCTTCAACCTCGTGGGCGACGGGCTGCGCGACGCGCTCGACCCACGGATGGGTGGGTGACCGACAGAGCGGAGTCGGAAACAAGGAGAGGAGGGCGAACGGCAGAATCCGTCACTGACCGAAACCATAGCGATTGAGCGAAAGGAAAGAGAGGGGGGCAATGGAGACCTTGAAGCGAAGTTCGAGATTTCTCGCGGTCGTAGGCGTGCTCGCCATCGTCGCCACGGCATGTGGCGGCGGTGGAGGAGGGGGGGCCTCGCCCTCGGGACCGTCGACGAAGGGTGGGACGTACCGGACCGCCATCGAGGACTTCGGGTTCACCGACGGGTTCGACCCCACGGGCGAATACCTGGGGACGGCCTGGGGCCTGTACTCGGACCTCCTCTCCCGGACCCTGGTGACCTACAAGCACATCGACGGCGTCGCCGGTGACGAGATCGTCCCCGACATCGCCGAGAGCTGGGAGACGTCGGCGGACGGGCTCACATGGACCTTCCACCTGAAGTCCGGCGTCATGTTCGGGCCCCCGCTCGACCGCGCGGTCACGTCCAAGGACATCGCGTACGCGTTCCAGCGCATCAACACCAAGTCGTTGATCGCACAGTATGGGAACTACTACGCAGGGGTGATCGAGGGGCTGACCGGCGATGCCAAGTCGCCCAGCACGCCCATCTCGGGCATCAGCATGCCGGACGACTCGACGATCGTCTTCACCCTGACCAAGCCGACCGGTGACCTCCTGTACCGGCTGGCCATGCCGGCCACCGCGCCCGTCCCCGAGGAGGTCGGGAAGTGCTTCACCAAGGCCGGCGACTACGGCCGGTTCGTGATCTCCTCCGGGCCGTACATGCTCAAGGGAGAGGACGCGCTGGACACGTCCTCGTGCAACGCCCTGAAGCCCATCTCCGGCTGGGACCCCGACAAGTTCATGGTGTTCGTCAGGAACCCCAACTATGACGCAGCGACGGACAGCCCCGACGTCCGGTCGGCGAACCTCGACGGCGTGGTGATCACGATCGATACCAACACCGACGACATCTTCAACAGGATCCAGTCGGGTGAGCTGGACGGGTCGTGGGCGAGCCTGCCCCCGGCAACCCTGGAGCAGCAGTACCTCACGAACCCCGACCTGAAGGACAACTTCCACATCAATTCGGGCGACCGCACCTGGTACATCACGATGAACCTCCTGGTGCCGCCGTTCGACGACGTGCACGTCCGGAAGGCGGTCAACTTCGTGATCGACAAGGCGGCCCTCCAGAAGGTCTGGGGTGGTCCGCCCCACGGGGACATCGCCACGATGCCGGAGCCCCCGACCGTTCTCGACGCCACGGCCAACACGGACCCCTACCCCAGCCCGAACCACGAGGGCGACGTGGCTGCGGCGCAGGACGAGATGAAGCAGTCCAAGTACGACTCGAACGGTGATGGCAAGTGCGACGCGGACGTCTGCAACAACGTTCTGTTGATCAACCGCAACTCCACACCGCAGGTGAGCATGAGCCCGATACTCACGGAGGACCTGGCCAAGATCGGGATCAACGTGAAGATCCGCGAGCTGGACACCAGCACCGCGTACACGACGATCCAGACGGTGGACAACCTGATCCCCATCGCGTCCAACGCCGGATGGGGCAAGGACTACGCCGACCCGTACGGGTTCGACTTCTTCATCTTCAACAGTGCGGGCATCGCCTGCACGGGCCAAGTGAACTACTCCGAGCTCGGCATGTCGAAGGACCAGGCGGCCGAGTGCGGCCCGAAGGTCCTGGCCGCGTGGAACGCTGCCACCGACAACGGGAAGACCCCGCTTCCATCGGTGGACAAGAAGATGGACGAGTGCTACGGGTTGACGGGCGACGACCGGACGAACTGCTGGGTCGAGCTCGACACGTACCTGATGGAGGAAGCCGTGCCGTGGGTGCCCTACCTGTGGGCCACGGTTTTCACGGTGACCGGCGACTCCGTCACGCACTGGGAGTTCGACCAGTTCTCCGGGGCCCTGTCGTTCGCCCACATAGCGGTGAACAACGGCATCGACCCCAACTCGGTGCCGGTCGGCTAGGGCACGGAACCACAGAGGGAAGGGGCCGCCCGG
>JBIOUU010000093.1:0-7423 GCA_044867345.1 Actinomycetota bacterium | reverse complement strand
TGTCCACGGCCGCCCTCACCTCCATCGGCCTGGTCATGGTGCTGTCCGCGAGCTCGGTCTCCGCGTTCGCCGCCTACGGGTCGAGCTTCCTGTTCTTCAAGCGGCAACTGCTGTACGCGGGCATCGGCACGATCGCCCTGCTGGGCGGGGCCCGCCTTCCCTACCCCGTGTGGAAGAGGGCCTGGGCGCCATTGCTCGTCGTCACCGTCCTGTTATTGGGGCTCGTCCTGCACCCGGCCGCTGGAACGGTGGCGGGAGGGGCGGCCCGGTGGCTCCAGGTCGGACCGTTCTCGGTGCAGCCCTCAGAGCTGGCCAAGTTCGTGGTGGTGGCGGCGACCGCGGCCATCCTCTCGAGAAACGTGAACACGCTGGAAGCCGAACCGCTGCGGTGGATGCTGCCGCTCTTCGTGATCGTGGGCGGCGTGTCGCTGCTGGTGCTGCTCCAGCCCGACCTGGGGACGATGACGGTCATCGCCGGCGCGGCGTTGCTGTTGATGTTCCTCGCCGGCGTTCGCCTCCGTCTCCTGGCGATCTCGTTGTTGCTGTCGGCGGGGGCGGGGGCAGTGCTGATCCTGGGGTGGGGATACCGGAGAGCGCGGTTCCTCTCCTTCCTCCACCCGTGGTCCGATCCCCGCAACACCGGCTATCAGATCGTGCAGTCGTTGATCGCGCTTGGATCGGGCCACCTGTTCGGGGTGGGGCTCGGTGCGAGCCGGCAGAAGTGGATGTATGTCCCCAACGCCCACACCGACTTCATCTTCGCCATCCTCGGGGAGGAGTTGGGGCTGTTCGGTGAGCTCGCAGTCCTGGCGCTGTTCGCCACGCTGCTGTGGGCCGGCATCCGGATCGCGCTCAAGGCGCCCGACATGTTCGGGAAGCTCCTGGCCGGAGGGATCACCGCCTGGCTCGGGCTCCAGGCCGTGGTGAACCTCGGAGCCGTCACGGGGATCATGCCGATCACCGGTGTGCCCCTCCCGTTCGTCTCGTTCGGTGGGTCATCGCTCGTGGTGTCGATGGGGGCGGTGGGTGTGCTGCTCTCCGTGGGGAAGGCGGGAATGGTCCGCCGCACCGCCCCGGCCAGCTCCCGAAAGAAGCGACGATGACCGGGACGACCGTCGTCATCGCCGGCGGGGGAACGGCCGGCCACGTCTTCCCCGGGCTGGCCCTGGGACGAACGCTTCGCGATCGGGGGCACGTCGTTCGGTTCCTGGGGACCGAACAGGGGCTCGAAGCGGGTCTGGTCCCGGCGGCGGGGTTCGAGTTCCATCACATGCCGGCCCGGCCGTTGATACGCCGGGTATCGCTCGAGGCGCTCCGGGCCCCCTTGGTCGCGCTGGGCGCGGCCCGCCGGTGCAGGCCGCTGGTCCGGGAGGCGGTGGTGGTGGTGGGGATGGGCGGATACGCCAGCGTGCCCGCCGTCCTGGCCGCGAGGCAGGAGCGCGTCCCCGTCGTCCTGCACGAGCAGAACGCCGTCCCCGGCCTGGCCAACCGCGCCCTGGCCCGCCTGGCGCGGGCGGTGGCGGTGTCGTTCCCCGACGCCAGGAGATCCTTCGCCCGAGGCCTCCGCGTCGAGCTGACCGGCAACCCCGTGCGCGAGGACATCCTCCGGGTCCCGGAGGAGCGGGATGCACTGGCCAAGGAAGGGCGGGAGGCCCTCGATCTCGAGGAAGGTCGAAAGACCGTGCTGGTGTTCGGGGGGAGCCAGGGGGCCTTGCGCATCGACCGTGCCGCGGCGGGAGCGGGCCGGATCCTGTCGGCGCGCTCCGACCTCCAGGTCGTGCTGATCACCGGACCGGCCCACCTCGACTCGATCCGCGCGGGCCTTCCTTCAACAGGCACCGGGCTCGCGTTCCGGATCCTCGGCTATCTGGATCGCATGGAGCTCGCCTACGCCTGCGCCGACCTGGCGGTGTCGCGGTCGGGTGCCACCACCATGGCGGAGCTGACGGTGTGCGGACTCCCCGCTCTCCTCGTTCCGTATCCGCATGCCACCGGAAAGCACCAGGAAGCGAACGCCCGCGGCCTCCAGCGGGCAGGAGGAGCAAGCGTCCTCCTCGACCGCCAGCTCTCCGCGGAGTCGCTGGCCTCCCGGGTGGAGGGCCTCATCGACCACGAGGAGCGGCTCGGTGCGATGGCCGAGCGGTCCAAGGCCTTCGGGCGGCCCGATGCGGCCGCAAGGCTGGCCGATCTGGTGGAAGAGGTGTCGGCGAAGTGAACACCCCGGTCCCGGACATCTCGACGTGGCGGAGCGCCCACCTCATCGGGATCGGTGGAGCGGGGATGAGCGGGATCGCCCGCCTTCTGCTGGCGCGGGGGATCGCGGTGAGTGGGTCGGACCTGAAGGAGTCTCGAGGACTCCAGGGGCTGCGCGAGGCGGGAGCGAAGGTGTTCGTGGGGCACCGCCGCCGCCAGGTTGGCCGGCCCGATGCGGTCGTCGTATCGGCGGCCATCCCGCCGCACAACGTGGAGTTGAAGGAGGCCCAGCGCGTAGACATCCCCGTGGCATCGCGGGCCGCGGTCCTGGCGGCGCTGATGCGGGGCCGGCGAAGCGTCGCCGTGGCCGGCACGCACGGCAAGACCACCACGACGTCCATGATCTCGGTGATGTGCTCGAGGCTCGGCCTGGACCCTACCTTCGTGATCGGCGGGGACCTCAACGAGATCGGATCGGGGGCCGGACACGGCGCCGGAAATCTCTTCGTGGCGGAAGCCGACGAGAGCGATGGATCCTTCCTGTTGTACGAGCCGACCATCGCCGTTGTGACCAACATCGAGGAAGACCACCTCGACTACTACACCGGTCGGGCGGAGGTCGAGGCGGCCTTCGCCGCGTTCGCCGGGCGGGCCGGCTCGGTGGTGGCGTGCTGGGACGACCCGGGAGTTCGCCGGGCGCTGGCCGGGGTGCCGGGAAGGATCCTGCGATACGGGTGGGATCCGGAAGCCGATCTGGTCGTGCGGGACCCCGAGCTCAGGTGGAACGGCGGCGCGGCGACTGTGGACTTCAGGGGAGACTCCGTGCAGGTCCGGCTCACCGTGCCGGGGAAGCACAACCTGCTGAACGCCGCGGCCGGACTGGCCGTGGCATGGGAGCTTGGTTTGCCGATACGAGATGCCGCGGAGGCTCTGCGCTCGTTCAGCGGCGTGCGCCGGCGTTTCGAATGCCGTGGCGTGGCCGGTGGGGTCACGTTCATCGACGACTACGCTCACCATCCCAGCGAGATCGCCGCGACGCTGGCCGCCGCCAGGATCGACGGGTGGAAGCGGCTGGTTGCTGTGTTTCAGCCACACCGCTACACCCGAACCCGGGCCCTGTGGCGGGAGTTGGGGCAGAGCCTCGAGGCTGCCGACATGGTCGTGCTGACCGACGTGTACGGGGCGGGGGAGCGACCCATCCCCGGCGTCACGGGCAAGCTGCTCGTCCACGCCCTCACCGAAGCGGCTCCGGGGAAGCGAGTGATCTACCTTCCCCGGCGCTCCGAAGTCGCCCCCTTCCTGGCCGGCGAGATCCGGGACGGCGACCTCATCCTGACGATGGGAGCGGGGGACATCACCATGGTGGCCGAGGCCATCCTGGAGCAGCTCCGGTCGAGCGGGTCGGAGGATGCGGGTGCGACGGCGCCCGCCGGGGGTGAGGTGATCCTCGCATGAGCGTCTCCCGCCCCCAACCGCTCGCCGCCGCGGAGCGAATCCTGCGGACCGCGTGCGCTTCGCGGGTCCGGGCGGACTTCTCGCTCGCGCCGGTGACCAGCTTCCGGCTGGGCGGTCCGGCTGCGCTGTATCTGGAGGCGGACAGCGACGCGGACCTCGCCGCCGCAGCCGAGGCGGTCGATTCCACCGGGATCCCCTGGACGGTCATCGGAAAGGGATCGAACCTCCTGGTCTCCGATCGCGGCTTCCCCGGACTGGTGATCCGTCTGGGAAAGGGCTACCGGTGGGCCGGGCGGGATGGCGCGCGGTTGCTCGCCGGAGGTTCCATGCCCCTCCCCGCCCTGGCCGGCGTGGCGTTGGCCCATTCGCTGACAGGCCTCGAATTCGGCGTGGCGATCCCCGCGTCCCTGGGAGGAGCGGTGCGAATGAACGCGGGCGCTCACCACCACTCCATGGACGAAGTCCTCCACACGGTGGAGGTGTATTCGATCCCGCAGGCCGCCAGGTCCGTGCTCTCGGCCCAACAGGCCGGCTTCGCCTACCGGCATTCGAACCTCCCCGAGGGATCGATCGTGGTGGGAGCGACGGTCGAACTGCGGGCGGGGGACCGAGAAGGGATACGCCGGGAGATGGAAGCGGCCCGGTCGTGGCGACGAGCCACCCAGCCGCTGGCCGAACCGAACTGCGGCAGCGTGTTCAAGAACCCGCCGGGGGATCACGCGGCCCGGCTGGTCGAAGCCTCGGGGGCCAAGGGACTGTCGGTCGGCGGAGCATTCGTCTCGGAGAAGCACGCCAACTTCATCGTCGCCCGAGAAGGCGCCACCGCAGAGGACGTCCACCGGCTCATCCACATGGTGCAGGACATCGTGGAACAGCGATTCGGCGTGACCCTGGAAACGGAGGTGCAACGTGTCGGCGATTTCGACCTCGCATCCCTCTAGGGGCACGGCGCTTCAGGTTCCGTCCCTGCCGCTCCCCGCCGGGAGCCGCCTGGCCAAGTGGTCGATCCTGTCGGTTGGTCTGGCCGTCGTCCTGGGGGCCGGCTGGTGGATCACGAACTCGCCGGCGTTCGACATGCGGTCGGTGGCCGTGCGGGGAAACGGGCACCTTGCGGCAGAAGAAGTGGAGCGCCTGTCGGGGCTCACCACCACGACCAACGTCCTGTGGCTGAAGACCGGACCCGCGGAGCGTCGTTTGGAGGCCAACCCGTGGGTCTTGGCGGCTCGGATCTCTCGACATCCGCCCTCCGGGATCACCATCACGATCGAGGAGCGGGTCGCCGTCGCGGTGACGGCAGGACGTCACCGTATGCTCCTGGCCGGGGACGGGATGGTGCTCGGATCGGCTGACAACGCGGTCCGCCTGCCGGTGATCGAGATCAACGGGACGCCATCCCGCGGCCACCGCGTGGACTCGTCCGGTGAGCTGGCCGTGGTACGGAGCCTCCCTCCCCGGCTCCTCCAAGAGGTGAAATGGGTCGGACGCACCCCCGAGGGAGCACTGGTCGCGGTGTTGCGGGACGGAATCAAGGTGCTGTACGGGAGCTCGGAGGCGGCAGGGGCGAAATCGGAGGCCCTTCAGGCCGTGCTGTCTTGGGCCACCCGGCACGGCGTCCACCCGGCCCTCGTCGACGTTCGCTCTCCGGCTGCCCCGGCCGTTCGGCTCCACCGGTAGGCCTCATTCTCCTTTTACGTCCATTGCCGTTCCTTTGGCTGGTCGGGGTTGACCACTCCAGTGCGGTGTTGTAGTGTCCTGCCCTTGTGAGTGAGGTTTACATAACACTCAGGTTTCAGTTGAGGTAAAGGTCCGGCACAGCAGCAGGGGTGGGGCACGACCGCAAGGGGCGGGACGGCACTTTCCCCAGGTAGGCCAAAGGCCCTGATCAGGCCCTGGAGGGAGGAGAGCAGCATGCAATCTCCCCAGAACTACCTCGCCGTCATCAAGGTGGTGGGTATCGGGGGTGGCGGCGTGAACGCCGTCAACCGCATGATCGAAGCGGGGCTGCGCGGCGTGGAGTTCATCGGGATGAACACCGATGCCCAAGCCCTGTTGATGTCTGAAGCTGACGTCAAGCTTGATATCGGCCGAGACACCACCCGAGGGTTAGGGGCAGGGTCCAACCCTGAAGTGGGGCGTCGGGCGGCGGAGGAGCACCGCACCGAGATCGAGGAGATCCTCAAGGGCGCCGACATGGTGTTCATCACCGCCGGCGAAGGCGGCGGGACGGGGACCGGTGGGGCGCCAGTGGTGGCCGACGTGGCCAAGAACCTCGGCACGCTGACCATTGGGGTCGTCACCCGCCCCTTCTCTTTCGAGGGCCGCAAGCGGGCCATGCAGGCCGACGTGGGGATCGCCGAGCTGAAGCAGGCGGTCGACACGCTGATCGTGGTTCCGAACGACCGCCTTCTCCAGGTGTCCGATCCCTCCACCCCGGTGATCGACGCATTCCGCATGGCCGACCAGGTGCTGTACCAGGGCGTGGACGGCATCACCTCCCTCATCATGACCCCCGGCCTGATCAACCTCGACTTCGCCGATGTCAAGGCCGTCATGACCGGAGCGGGATCGGCGCTCATGGGCATCGGTCACGGCTCCGGTGAAAGCCGGGCGGAGGACTCGGCCAGGTCCGCCATCTCCTCTCCGCTCCTGGAAGCCTCGATCGAAGGGGCCAAGGGTGTGCTGCTCTCCATCGCCGGCCCCTCGGACCTCGCCCTGCACGAGGTGAACCGGGCCGCCGAGACCATCACCAAGGTGGCGCACCCGGATGCCAACATCATCTTCGGCGCGGTCATCGACGACGCGCTGGGGGACCAGGTGCGGGTCACCGTGATCGCTGCCGGGTTCGACAAGCTCGCGGACGGCCGCCTGGCGCGGGTCCTGGAAACCGAGCCAGCCAGGAGAGGCGAACACGAGGCCGTCCCCTCCCTGTTGGAAGACGAAGAGGAAGAGATGTTCAAGCCCGCGCCGGCCACGGTGGTGTTCGACGCGGACGAGGATCTGGACATCCCGGATTTCTTGAAGGGCTAGAGCACGCGCGGCCCCCAGCCATGTGGGGGCGGGAAGCACCGAGGCGTCCTTCCCCCGCCTCGCGAGAATCCTTCCCGCCCCCACTTTCCTCTTTGCTGTCTCGCCTCCCTCCATCCGGTCCTTCCGTATTAGGGTCGTTCCGTGCTGGAGCGGCGGGTCCTTGATCACGGCGTCGCCGTCCTGATCGCTCCCCGGCTGGAGTCGGACGGTTTCCTGGTGGCGTTCAGCGAACGCGGCGGGGGCGTGAGCGAAGGGGTCTTTGGGGGGCTGAACCTGGGCCTGAGGAGTGGCGACTTCCCCCAGCTCGTGAAAGAGAACCGGCGCCGGCTCATCGCCGCCCTCGGCATCGCAGAGTTCGCGTGTCCGCGGCAGGCCCATTCCACGAGCGTGGCCGAGATCGGGCCGCACAACGCGGGGAGCGGGTTCGCCGATCCCTCCGACGCGATCCCCGCGACCGACGCGCTGGTGACGGCCTCGCTGGGGGTCCCCGTCGCCGTGCTTGCGGCAGACTGCGTGCCCATCGCGTTGGTGGACCCGGAGACCCGCAAGGTCGCCGTGGTCCATGCCGGCTGGCGAGGGGTGGCCGCCGGGATGGTTACCGTCGCCCTGGGCTCATTCCCTGACCCGTCAGGCGTGGCAGCGGTGATCGGTCCCGCCGTGGGCCCCGACCATTACGAGGTCGGTCCGGATGTGGCCGCGGCCGTGGCAGCGGCGTCCGACGGCGGAGCGGTCACTCGTCGGGAGGGAT
>JBIOUU010000092.1:0-7187 GCA_044867345.1 Actinomycetota bacterium | reverse complement strand
GTTCGTGTTCGCCATGGAGACGGGCAGGATCTGGCTCGGCTTGCTGCCCCCGGACGCGAAGGGCAAGAGCGTCAAGCCGGTGACGTTCGCTCAGGTCGTGAAGTGATCCAGCAGCAAGTGATCGCGGTCGGCACGCCGCAGTCCTTCCGGACGGCCCTCGCCCGGTCGCTCGAGGTCGAGCCGGACGAGGTCGGGTGGGTCCAGAGCGTGACGGCCGCCGAGGAGATCCTCGTGGAAACGGACACGGTCGCGCACGTGCTGGTCCTGTCGCCGGAGGTGAAGGAGCCCGACGCACTCGGCCTTGCCGAGTTCGTCGGGCGGGCGGCCCCCATGACGGCCATCGTCATGGTCCGGGACAAGGCCTGGAACGGCCTACTGCCGGCCGCGATGCGGGCCGGCATCCGGGACGTGGTCGACCTGACCCAGGGGAGCGAGGAGCTCCGCGACGCGGTCGAGCGGGCCATCCTGTGGGCGGAGAACGTCAGCCAGCTCCGGGGCCAGCTCGCTTCCAAGCCGAAGCAGCGCGGGACGGTGATCTCCGTGTTCGCCTCCAAGGGTGGGGTGGGGAAGACCTTCCTCACCACGAACCTGGCGGCGGCCCTGGCCGACATCTCGAAGCAGGACACGGCCGTGGCCGACCTGGACGTCGACATGGGGGACGTCTTCTCCTACTTCGGGCGGGAGCCCACGAAGGCGATGTACGACCTGATCTCGCTCGGGGAGGGCGCCGACCGCGAGACCGTGTTCGCCAACGCGACGAAGCTCGACGAGCACCTGTGGGGGTTCGGGGCCATCCCCGACCCCTCGGTGCAGCCGCCCGGCGGCGAGGCGGTCGGCAAGTACCTGCGCATGCTGCGCACCAACTTCGCCTACGTGGTGGTCGACGCGTCGGCCGACTACACCGACCTCGCGCTGGCCTGCTTCGACCTTTCGGACGCGATCTGCCTGGTCACCGCCCTCGACGTCGTCGGTGTGAAGCACCTGTCGAAAGCGCTCGAGACCCTCCTCACGATCGGCCTGCCCCGGGAGCGGTTCCGGATCGTCCTGAACCGCGCCGACAGCAGGGTGGGCCTGGACGCCGCCGACGTCGAGCGAGTCATGAAGATCCAGGTGGACACGATGATCCCGTCCAGCCGTCTCGTTCCGACCTGTCTGAACAAGGGCCGGCCCGTCGTGATGGAGGAACCGAGCTCCGAGGTCTCCGACAGCATCCGGCGGCTGGCCACACGGTTCGTCGGCAGCCCCAAGCCGAGGGAGGGAGAGCTGATGCTCATGCCCTCGCAACAGGGCAAGCGCAAGCTCTTCAAACGGGGTTAGGAGGAACTCGACATGTCGCTCGCAGATCGCTTGGCCAAGGCACAATCGAAGGACCGGATCGCCGAGATCCGGATCCGCGTCCAGGAGCGCCTCGTCGAGGTGCTCGGTCCGCGGCTCTACGACGCCTCGCTCTCCGACACCGAGCTCGAGGGCCTGGTGCACCAGCGCCTCCGAGAGCTCCTCGACGAGGAGGAGTCGGGGCTCTCCGCGCAGGAGAAGCTGCTCATCGTGCGGCAGATCGGGGACAGCGTCCTCGGCCTGGGTCCGCTCGAGCCCTTCGTCCGGGACCCGGACGTCACGGAGATCATGGTGAACGGGTGGGACTCGATCTACGTCGAGCGCGCCGGGAAGATCTACTGGTCCGGGGCGAAGTTCCACGACGACGGTCAGCTCCGCCGGATCATCGACAAGATCGTGGGCAAGGTCGGCCGCCGGGTCGACGAGGCGTCGCCCTACGTGGACGCGCGCCTGCCCGACGGCTCGCGCGTGAACGCGATCATCCCGCCGCTCGCCATCGACGGCGCGTGCGTGACGATCCGGAAGTTCTCCGCCGACCCCTACCAGGCCGAAGACCTGATCTCCTTCGGCACCATGACCAGGCAGACCGTGGACCTGCTCGACGCCTGCGTCCGGGGCCGCCTGAACGTCCTGGTCTCCGGCGGTACCGGCGCCGGGAAGACCACGACCCTGAACGTGTTGTCCTCGTTCCTGCCCGACGACGAGCGGATCATCACGATCGAGGACTCGGCCGAGCTCCGGCTCCAGCAGCCCCACGTGGTCCGGCTGGAGTCCCGCCCACCGAACATCGAGCAGCGGGGCGAGGTCACCATCCGCGACCTGGTCCGAAACGCCTTGCGCATGCGGCCCGACCGGATCGTGGTCGGTGAGGTCCGTGGCGGCGAGGCCCTCGACATGATGCAGGCCATGAACACCGGCCACGACGGTTCTATCTCGACCGTGCACTCCAACTCCCCCCGGGACGCCCTGTCCCGCCTGGAGACCATGGCCATGATGTCCGGCATGGACCTGGGGATCCGCGCGATCCGGGAGCAGATCTCCGCGGCCATCCAACTGATCGTCCACCAGGCGCGCATGAAGGACGGGATCCGCCGCATCACCCACGTCACGGAGATCGTGGGCATGGAGGGCGACGTGATCACCCTCCAGGACCTGTTCCTGTTCGACTACAGCGCCGGCATCGACGACGATGGCAAGTTCCGCGGCCAGCTCAAGGCGACCGGCCTGCGTCCTCGGTTCATGGAGCGGCTGGCCGAGCGGGGCGTCGCGGTCCCGGCCGAGGTCTTCGCGCCGACGGGGGGTCGGACCGCATGATCGACCAGATCAAGGCCCTGTTCGGCTCGGACGCCTCGCTGCTCATCATCCTGGGCACCGTCTTCGCCGGGACGTTCCTCGTCGGGGTCATGCTCCTGTCGATCCGGGAGAAGGGCCGGCGCCAGCAGAGCATCGCCCGGCTGATCCTGGGCCGCCGGGGCAGGAGGGCCGCGGAGGAGGCCAAGGCCGAGACCCAGTGGATGCCGTCGGGCCTGGTGCAGGCGGGCCAACGACTGGCCTCGGGAGCGGGGTTCAGCGTGCGCCTGGACGAGAAGCTCGAACAGGCCGGGCTCCCCATGCGGGCCGGCGAGTTCGTCGCGCTCACAGCGGTGTGCGCCGTCCTCGGTGGCGTCTTCAGCACGATCCTGCTGCCGAACATCGTCTTCGTCCTGTTCATCGCGGCCCTGGCGGCGCTGATCCCGTACGGTTGGCTGCTGCGGGCCCGGGGCAAGCGCCAGAAGGCCATGAGCGAGCAGCTGGGGGACGTGCTGTCGATCCTGGCGAGCTCCGTGCGGGCCGGCCACAGCTTCCTCCAGGCCCTGGACCAGGTGGCGAAGGAGATCAGCGACCCCTCCGCGACCGAGTTCCAGCGGGTCGTGTCGGAGATCCGGCTGGGTCGCGGGGTCGACGACGCCCTGGTGGCCATGGCGGACCGTATCAACAGCGAGGACCTGCGCTGGGCGGTCATGGCGGTCAACATCCAGCGGGAGGTCGGGGGCAACCTGGCCGAGGTCCTGGACATCGTGGCCACCACGGTCCGGGAGCGCGCCTACATCATGCGCCAGGTGAAGGTCCTATCGGCCGAGGGACGGTTCTCCATCGCCATCCTGAGCGCCCTGCCATTCCTCCTGTTCCTGTACCTCATGGTGGTGAACCCGGACTACGTCGGCCTGCTCTTCAGCACCACGATCGGGCGGATCCTGCTCATCGCGGGCAGCACGCTCATGGGGCTGGGGATCTTCGTGATGACAAGGATCGTGAAGATCGATGTTTGACAACCAGATCTGGCTCGTGCTCGCGCTGATCGGTACGTTCCTGACCATCTTCATGCTGGGCCTGGCCGTGGACATGGTCCTGAACGGCAAGTCCCGCCGGGCCGTCACCATGCTCCAGAGCCACGTGGGGGCGGTGCCGGAGGGACTCAACATCCGGGAGGAGCAGCTGAAGCGGTCCGCGCTGGAGCGGCTGGCCCTGCCCTTCGCCGGAAGGCTGGCGCACGGCCTGGCCCGGGCCACGCCCATCGACCTTCCTCGAAGGATCCAGCGACTCATCGTGCTGGCGGGGAACCCGCCGGGCCTGACCGCAGAGCGGATCGTGGCCTTGAAGATCATCCTGGGGATCGGTGGGATGGTGGGTGGCTTCGCCCTCGCCTCCCTCCTTTCGTTGTCCGGCCCGCTGTTCGTCTTCGCGGTCGTCATCTTCACCCTGGTCGGATACACGCTCCCGAGCGCGACGGTGTCGGCCCGGGCGTCCAAGCGCCAGAAGGAGATCCGCAACGCCCTATCCGACACGATGGACCTCCTGACCATCAGCGTGGAGGCGGGGCTGGGGTTCGACGCGGCGATGGCCCAGGTGGTTCGCAACGTCGAGGGGCCCCTGTCCCAGGAGCTCGCCCGGCTGCTCCAAGAGATGCAGATCGGCGTGAGCCGGGTGGACGCGTTCCGCAACCTCAGCGACCGGACGGAGATCACCGAGCTGGACGGGTTCGTCCTGTCGATGATCCAGGCCGACCGGTACGGCGTGGGCATCGCCAACGTCCTCCGGGCTCAGGCGCAAGAGCTGCGGCACAAGCGGCGTCAGCGGGCCGAGGAGTCGGCGCAGAAGGTTCCGGTCAAGCTCCTGTTCCCGATGATCTTCATGATCCTGCCGGCGATGTTCGTCGTGATCCTCGGGCCGGGGGCCATCAAGATCTTCGAGTTCTTCTCTCAGCACCACTAGACGGGACCGGCCGGCAGGCGCTGCTACCCTTCGGTCGTCATGAGGGTTGCCTACCAAGGCGAACCGGGCGCGTTCAGCGAGACCGCCGTCCTCACGTTGTTCCCCGACGCCCAAGCCATGCCGTGCGACACGGTGCACATCGTCTTCTCCCGGGTGACGAGCGGCGAGGCGGACTTCGGCGTCGTGCCGGTCGAGAACTCCCAGGCCGGCTCGGTGAACGAAACGTATGAGCTGCTGCTGAACAGCAGCCTGGTCAGGGTCTCGGGCGAGGTCGTGATCCGCGTGGACCACGCGCTCGTGGCCAACCCCGGCGCGCGCCTCGAAGGGGTCACCCGGGCCTTCTCGCACTGGCAGGCTCTCGCCCAGAGCGAGGACTTCCTGGCCGCCCACCGGATCGAGCCGGTCCCGGTGCACGATACGGCCGGCGCGGCCCGGATGGTGGCGGAGTCCGGCCGGACCGAGGATGCGGCGATCGCCAGCGTCGAGGCCGCGGTCAAGCTCGGGCTCGTGGTCCTGGCCGAACGGATCCAGTCGGTTCCGGACAACTTCACGAAGTTCGCGGTCATCGGGACCAGGGATGCCGGGCTCGGCAGCGCCGACAAGACCTCGCTCGTGATGGCGGTGCACGACCGTCCCGGGTCGCTCTTGGCCTCGCTCAAGCCGTTCGCCGACCACGGGATCAACATGACCAAGCTCGAGTCCCGGCCCCGACGGGGCGCGCCGTTCGAGTACGTCTTCTACCTCGACATCGAGCGGGCCGCCGACGACCCCGACGTGCTCGCGGCCCTCGACGAGGTACGCCTGCACACGTCGATGCTGAAGGTCCTGGGCTCCTACCCCGGGTCCAAGGGGCCCGTCTAGGCCGCTGCCGGCAGGCGAACCGAGGGCGGCCTAACCGGGCCGGCCGATATCCTTGGTTCGTGGGACCGATCGAGGTTGGCCGGCCCGCGCCGCCGCTTGCCGGGGTGCAGTTCGGCGATGGGGCACTTGCCGTGGTGTTCTACAAGGTGACCTGCCCGGTGTGCCAGATGGCGGCGCCGAAGGTCGACGCGATGGCCAGGGCGTACCCGGGACGCGTGGTCGGCGTGGGCCAGGACCCGCCCGATGCCCTGGAGCGGTTCGGACGCGAGTTCGGGATGGACGTCCCGGCCGTCCCGGACCTTCCTCCCTACGAGGCGTCCAACGCCTACGGGATCGAGGCGGTGCCGACGCTCTTCGTCATCGACGGGACCGGAACGGTGGCCGACGCGGTCGTGTCGTGGGATCGGGACGGATACAACCGGGCCTCGGCCCGACTCGCCGAGCTCCTCGGCGTGGAGACCGTCACGGTGTCCGAGCCCTCCGATGGGCTCCCGTCGTTCCGCCCCGGCTGAGGATCGCGGAACGCGCGCTAGGTTGGCGCGCCCCGTCCGCAGGGCCCGGACCTCTCGTCAGGAGCCGAAGAAGGCCACCGCGCGCTGGAAGACCGGGAGCGCGCGGATGTCCGCGGTTCGCCAGGCCACGAGGGCCACCCCGATCGCCACCAACGCGGCGAACCCGGCGATCAGGACGACCCTCCTGGTTCGGCGGTCTCCCCACCCCTCGGCCACCACGCCGGCGGCGACCCCCGCCACCAGCCCGCCCAGGTGTGCCCGCCAGTCGATCTGGCGGATCCCCAGCGTAAGCAGGGCGTTGAGCAGGATCAGCATCAGGGCCCATCGCAGGTTGGCCGCGGCCTGGGCCAGGTCCCGCCGCCGATAGTTGTAGGCGATGAACGCGCCGAAGACGCCGAAGATCGCCCCCGACGCCCCCACGCCGACGGACTGCAAGGGTCCGAACACGTAGGACGCGGCGCTGGCCAGGAACCCGGTGACGAAGAACACCAACAGGAACCGCGTTCGACCGAGCGCCTGCTCCATGGCCGCCCCGAAGATCCAGAGCGCATACGCGTTGAACGCGATGTGCAGCAGGCCGGCGTGCAGGAAGATCGCCGAGAGCAACCGCCAGTACTGCCCGTCCGCGATGAGGAACGGCTGCATCGCGCCCAGGCGGATCAGCGCGCGTTCGGGAGGACCCTGGAAGAGCGCGTTCGCACCGCCGACCAGCAGCTCCAGCGCGAACACGGCGAACAGCGCCGCCAGCAGGACCTTGGTCGCCGTGATCCCTCCGGTCGCGACGCGGCGACCCGGGCCCCGGCGGAACTCGCGGCGGGCCTGCTCGACGCATTCCGGGCACTGGTAGCCGACCGGGGCCGGGGTCATGCACTCGGGACAGATCGGCCGGTTGCACCGGGTGCAGTGCACGCCGGTCTGCACGTTCGGGTGGCGGTAGCAGTACTCGACCGCAGGCGGCGCCCCCGGCCGTTGACCGGTCTCCTCGGACATCCCGGCCATCCTACGGGCTCCGCGAAGGTACGCCGGGTCGAGGAACCGGTCGCGATCGGGGCCGAGGGCTCAGCCCTGCCGGCCGATCAGCTGGAGGACCACCACCGCCACGTCTCGACGTCGATGAGGACGGCCGGACCGGGCGGAGGGCCGGCCGCGTACTGGGGGTACTTCTCCGCGAGCAGGGCGACGGCGCGGTCGAGGGCCGGGCCCGCGTCGACGACGCGGGCCCGGCCG
>JBIOUU010000091.1:0-10655 GCA_044867345.1 Actinomycetota bacterium | reverse complement strand
CCAACGTACCCAGAACGGATCGCGGTCGGGCTTATCGTTTGCCCAATGGCGGACGAGGCTGGGAGCAGCGAGGGGAGGGGCTCGCACATCACCGCGGGGACGCGCGTGCTCTTGGTGTTTGCGCTGGGCGTGCTGGCCTTCGGCATCGCGAGCCTCTTCATGTCGTGGCAGGTCGCCACGCTGATCGGGTGGAGCGTTTCGGCCGCCTCGTTCGTGGCCTCGGTCTGGTTCAGCGTTGGGCGGATGGACGGCGTGGCAACGGCAGAGTTCGCCACGATCGAGGACAGTTCCAGGGCGGCGGCCGACATCGTCCTGATCACCGCCAGCTCGGCGAGCCTCCTCGGCGTCGCGCTGACGCTCCTCAAGGCCTCGGGCGAGAGCGGAGCCACCAGGGCCTTCATCACGGGCATCGCGACGTTGAGCGTCATCCTTTCCTGGGCGGCCGTCCACACGGTCTTCACGTTGCGGTATGCGAGGCTCTACTTCGCGAACGGTGGCGGGATCGACTTCAACGAGGAGCAGACCCCGAACTACTTCGACTTCGCCTACATCGCCTTCACCATCGGGATGACCTATCAGGTGTCCGACACGGCCGTCACGGTCAAGGACATCCGTACGACGGCCCTCCGCCACGCGCTCCTCTCGTACGTGTTCGGCACCGGGGTCGTCGCGATGCTCATCAACGTGGTCGCCGGCCTCCTGAACCGCTAGGCCCCGCATCCGCCCACCTCGTCGCCCGGGCGGCGTAGGTCGTTCGGCCACCTTTCCCAGGTCTCAGGTTCAAGGAGCCCCCCATCTCGGCCGAAGGCTCAATCAGGGCTCGGCTTGCCGTGCCGACCGCCAAGCCCCAGGGGTGGGCGTGCCCATGGAATTGTTCCGAAAGCTGACGAAGTCCCGCATGAGCCGGGTTGGATGGGGCCTGGCCATCGTGGCCCTGGCCGGCGCGATGGCCCTCTCGTTCGTGTTCGCCTACAGCTCGGTGGGGGACCAGCAGCGGGCTGCCCAGGCACGGGCGGTGGGGGACACCACGAAGAAGCCCCTCTCGGACCTCACCGCGACGCAGGTATCGAAGCCGATCCAGGGAGACGCCTACAAGGCGCTCCTCAAGGACGTCAAGGACCACGTCATGAACGACGACCGGGTCCTCCGCGTCCGGATCTTCAACCTCAGCGGCACGCTGGTCTTCTCGACGGACGCGGGCGACAAGATCGGGGTGGCCCAGATCGGGAGCCCGCAGTTTCGGACGGGGTC
Source organism: Actinomycetota bacterium (assembly GCA_044867345.1). Taxonomy (GTDB): domain Bacteria; phylum Actinomycetota; class UBA4738; order UBA4738; family HRBIN12; genus AC-69. The sequence goes on along the minus strand of JBIOUU010000091.1, from coordinate 9,404 downwards.
GTTGGGGGGCGTCGCGAGCGTCATCACCGAACCCCAGGCGGAAGCATCGAGCGGGCTGGCCGGATCGAACGAGCGCCTGTACGTGACCTTCGTCGCGCTCCGCCTGGAGAGCCAGCCCAAGGCCGCCGCGGTGGTCGAGGTGGACCACCGGTACGCGGCCATCAAGGCCGCTGCCTATCAACTGTGGCGACCGGTCCAACTCTTCATCGGCGTGCTGATCCTCGTCGCGCTCCTCATGCTGGTCGCCTCGTTCCTGGCCTGGCGTGCGGCGCAGCGGTTCGAGGTCCCACCCGAGGTCGTGCCCCAACCCGCACCGGGGTTCGCCCAGGTCGGGTCCACCCGAGTACAGAAGGAGCTGGAGAAACGGCTGGAGGCGGTGGAGGAGTCACTCCGCACGGCCGAACAGCGGGTTGCGGCCTCGGAACGGGAGAAGCGACAGATCGCGGAGCGGCTGGTCGCGGCCCACGAGCAGCTTGAGCTCATGACGGCGGCGGCGAAGTCCCCGAAGCCGCTCAAGGGGGGCGACGAGGCGGTGACACGTCGCCTGGCGGTCCTCGAAGCCGAGCGGGACCGGATGGCCACCGAGGTGACGCGCCTGGAGGCCGCGCTCGAGGAGCGGGGGACCGTCCCGCCGGGCGAGGATGACGGTTCAGCGAAAACCGACAAGAAGGCCCAGGCCCGGTTGGACGAGCTCGAGGCCGCGCTGGCGGACGCCAACGCGAAGGCCGCGTCGCTCGAGTCGGCGGCTCGCCAGTTCGAGGAGGAACGCAAGGTGGCCTCGGCGGAGCTGGACCGGGCGAATGAGGAGATCGCCAGCCAGAAGGCCCGCACGGTGGCCAGGTCCAAGGATGCGGGATCGTTGGCCGAGGCCGCCGCGCAGATGGCTAAGGCCGAGGAGCGGGCCAAGCATGCCGAGGAGCTCGTGATGAAGGCCGAGGCCCGAGCCAAGCAGGCGACGGAGGAACTGGCCAAGGCGGAGGAGCGAGCCAAGAAGGCGGATGAGCGGACCCGGAAGGCGGAGGAGCAGAGCGGGTACGTCGACGAGCGCCTGAAACTGACGGAGGAACGGGCCCGCCAGGCTGACGATCTGACGCGCCAGGCCGAGGACAAGGCCCGCCAAGCCGAAGAGAAGGCCGGCCAAGCCGAAGAGAAGGCGCGCCAGGTAGACGAGAAGCTCGCGCAGGCGGTAGAGCGCGCCGGGCAGGCGGAAGAGCAGGCCCGCCAGGTAGACGAGAAGCTCGCGCAGGCGGTAGAGCGCGCCGGGCAGGCGGAAGAGCAGGCGAGGGTTTTCGAGGAGCAGGCCAGGCATTCGCAGGAGCAGGCCAGGCAGGCCCAGGACCGGGCGAGCGAATTCGATCAACGAGCCAGCCAGGCGACCGAGCAGCTCGCCCAGGCGAACGCCAAAGCCGCTGAGCAGCTCGCTCAGGCGAACGCCAGAGCCCATGAGCAGATCGCTCAGGCGAACGCCAAAGCCGATGAGCAGCTCACCCAGGCGAACGCTCGGATGGGGCAGCTCCAGGCGGGGAACGAGGAGGTCGAACGCCGAGCTGTTGCGGCCGAGCAGCGGGTGGCCCAGCTCGAGACTGTGACCAAGCAGGCAGAGGAGCGCATGACGCAGCTCGAGGGGGGCCAACGGCAGGCCGAACAGCGAGCCGCACGATCCGACGCCCGCCTCCGGGAGGTCGAAGCGGAGAGAACGAAGCTCTCCGTGGAGCTGGAGCGGATCAGGGAATCGCTCGCGGCAAAGGAGAAGGAGTTCGGGGCCAGGGCGGAGCGCGAAGGCCGAGCCGAGCAGGCAGAGGGTCGCCTCCGGGCTGTGGATGAGGAGCGGGCCAGGCTGGCCGCAGAGCTCGACCGAGTGTTGGCAGCAAGGTCACCGGCAGCCGAGGCGGGAGACGATGGGGGACGTGCGGCCCAGCTCGCCGCCAAGGTCGAGGAATTGGAGGCTCACCGGCGCCGGGACGCCACGGAGCTCCAGCGGGCCGAGGAGGAGCGGACCCGGCTGGCGGGAGAGCTCGAGCGGGCCCTGGCGGGGGCGACGGCCGGGCCGGTGGTCATGGCCGGCGACAGGGGTGGGAAGGCCTCCGAGCTCGCCGCCAGGGTGGAGGAGCTGGAGGCTCAGCGACGCCGGGACGTCTCGGAGCTCCAACGCGTCCAAGAGGCGCTGGCCAACACTCAACACGAGTTGGCGGCCGCTACCAAGCGGGCCAAGCAGGCGGAGACGAGTGCGCGCAAGTTGCAGGCCGTTGAGGACACGGCGGACGACTCCGCCGAAGAATCGGCGGACGAGGTCACTGCCGCCCCTCGTCCGGAACACCGATCCAGGACGGCCAAAGCGGCCGAAGAGCTGTTCGCGCAGTCCCAGGAGGAGACGATCGCCGCCCGGCTGTCCCGGGCCAGGGCGAGGAAGGGAGCGGCCGACCCGGCGGAGGCCGTGGAGGAGCCGGAAGAGCCCGCCGCCGCCACGCCCACCGGAGGGCTCTCACTCAGAGAGCGACTGGCCAGGGCGGCCGCGGCGCGGCACCGCGCTCCCGGCACCGGGGACGAGGCGCAGGAGCGCTAGACCCGCAAGAGGTCGACGGCGTACGTCGACAGGAGCGCGCCTTCTACCTCGCTCGCCCGAGCGAATCGCCGCGACGGATAGCCGTACCGACGCGACAGCTGAACATGCTGTTCGCACAGCGGAACGAGCCGGCCGCCGCGAAGCCCAACGACCTCTTCCGCCGCCGATCGGCTGGGGCCCCACTGCCAGAAGCAGAGGTAGCAGACGAGCATGAGGCGTTGCGGGTATGCGAACTGACCGCGATAGCCGAGCTCGTGCTCGACCACCCGGCCCCACAGCGCAACGGTGCCGACGACCGCGGGATTCCTCGCCCGATGCAGCACGTCCGGGTCCCGCGTTGCGTGGAGCCCGCACGTGCAGGTGGGCTCGGGGCCCCGGTGCCAACGCCGGCGGGTGCAGCTCGCACGGGCCGGCTCCAGGGGCGGCCACGGCGGGGCGTTCCCCGCGATGGGCCGCATCCGAAGCGCGGTGTGGCGACGGTTGGAATGAAGGGTCCAGACCCGCCACCCCGTGATCGGTTCGGAAAGGGTCCGACCCTCGGGCCGGGTCCCGGCCTCGAGAAGCATCTGGCTCACGGCGACGGCGCGGCGGGCTCGGGAGCGGGCACGGGTTCCGCTTGCGGCACCGGTTCGGCCTCCGGCTCCGGCAAGACCTCCGGCACTGGGATCGAGACCGGCTCCACCTCGAAGACCCGTTTGGGCCGCCCGATGTTCATGCGTCCACGCTCCTTCGGGAACCGGCGGTGCCAGCGTCCCTGCGCTCCAGCGTACCGCCGGCCGCCGTGACGGGGAAGGGCCTCCGCCTCAGGCGGTCAGGACCGCACGAGCTTGTAGATCCCGCCGGAGTCGCTGAGATACAGGACCCCGTTCGGCCCGACCTCCATCGACAGCACGCCGGAAGGATGCGTGTACGCGATCCGCTGCCCGGCCACGCCGGTTCGCTTGGCGTTCAGCGTGACGACCCTGATCGCGCCCGTGTTGTACGCCCCGAAGAACAGCTTGCCGGTGTTCCGTGAACCGAGGCCGCAGGCCCGGCAGAACGCGATGCCCGTCGGCGCGATCGTCGGGGTGTACCACCGCCTCGGCATGACCGGGTTCGGGCCGTCCTGGTTCGTGTTGGCCGGCGACGAGCCGCTGCACGTCTCGTTCGGCCCCCATCCGTAGTTGGCGCCCTTGCGGATCAGGTTGAGCTCATCGTTGCACGAAGGGCCGTTCTCGGTCTCCCACAGCCGGCTCTTCTGGGGGTCGAACGCGAAGCCGAAGGAGTTCCGGATGCCGTAGGCGAAGATCCGGCTGCCGGCGAAGGGGTTGTCCGACGGGACGCCGCCCGACGGCGTCATCCGAAGGATCTTCCCTCGGTTGTTCTGGGTGGTGTCCTGGGCGTTGGCGGGATCGTGCCCTTCGCCCACGATCGCGTAGAGCATCCCGTCGGGACCGAACAGGATCCTGCCGCCGTTGTGGTACGGGCTGGAGGAAGCCGGCGAGCTGAAGATCACGGTCCGGTTGGTTCCCGTCCCACTGGAATCGGTCAGCCGGAGGATCTGGTTGGCGAGGGCGCCCGACACCGAGCGGGTGGCGTAGACGTAGACGTAGGGATCGGTCGGATACCCGGGGTCGAGCGCGACCCCCAGCATCCCCCGCTCGCCGTCCGCGTTCACGCCGGGCACCGTCGCGAACAGCGAGTCGGACCCGGTTCCGAGGTCGTGGATCCGGATCTCGCCGGTTGCCTTCTCCACGTACCAGATCCGGTTCCCCGGCCCGAACGTGAACGCGGTGGGGACGTTCAGGCTCCCCACCACGAGCTTGGCCCGGATGGCCGGCGCCGCAAGGGCGCGCGTTGCCGGCGACCAGACGAGGGCCGCAGACAGCGCCGCAGCTCCGGCCACCACGATCCACGCCCGCACGATCGTCCGTCGGCTCATCGTCCGCCTCCTCTAGCATGGGCAGGCATGTCCACCTCCATCTTCGGCAGCGTCGTCCTCCGCACCGAAGACCCCCGGTTCCTTCGCGGCCTGGGCCGGTACACGGACAACGTTGATGCCGAGGGTGCGCTCCACGCCTCGTTCGTCCGATCCATGATGGCCCATGCCCGGGTGGTGTGGATGGATGTCTCTGCTTCGGCCCACATGCCGGGGGTCGCCGCGATCCTGGCGGCTGACGATCTCGATCTCGCGCCCCAGCCCCCGTCGGGGAGCGTCAGCGGCCCTTTCGAGCGGCAGGTGCTGGCTCGGGACGCGGTTCGGTTCGTCGGCGAGGCCATCGCGGTGGTCCTGGCCGAGTCGTTGGGACAGGCCGAGGACGCCGCCGAGAACGTCCAGGTCGAGTACGAGCCGATGCCCGTGGTGGTGGGATCCGAGGCCGCCCTAGCTCCCGGCGCGCCGCTCCTGTTCCCGGAAGCGGGATCCAACCTCGCCGACGCCTTCGAAACGGAGTGGGAGGCCGACGTGGTTGCGGGGGCCGACGTCGTGGTCCGGGCCCGCATCGAGAACCAGCGCGTCGCGCCGGTCCCCATGGAGGCGAACGCGATCCTCGTCGTGCCCGAGGACGACGGCCGGCTGACCGTGTGGGTCTCCACCCAGGTGCCGTTCGACATCCGGAACGACCTGGCCGAGTGGCTCGGCCTGGCGAAGGACCGGGTCCGCGTCATCGCTCCCGACGTCGGTGGCGGCTTCGGAGCCAAGCTGGCGGTGTATCCGGAGTACCTGGTCTGCGCGGCCGCCGCGGTTCGCACCGGCCGTCCCGTGCGATGGATGGAATCCCGCTCGGAGAGCATGGTGAACATGACGCACGGCCGGGCGCAGGTCCACGACATCGAGCTCGGTGCAAGACGTGACGGGACGATCGTCGGCCTCCGCGTGGACATCCTCGCCGACATGGGGGCCTACCCCACGGCCACCTATCTCCCCCCCACGACACGGGTGATGCTGTCGGGCGTGTACCGGATCCCCCGGATCGCCTGCCGGGGACGTTCGGTGGTGACGAACACGACGCCGGTGGCGCCGTATCGGGGAGCCGGCCGCCCCGAAGCAACGGCGGTCCTCGAACGGAGCATGGATCTGCTGGCCGCCGAACTCCGGCTCGACCCCGCCGAGCTCCGGCGCCGCAACCTGATCCCACCCGATGCGTTCCCCTACGACACCGCCGTTGGGACCACCTACGACGTCGGCGACTACGAGCGGTCCCTCGATGAGGCCCTCCGCGCGAGCGGGTACGAGCGATTGCGCGAGGAGCAGGCCGAGCGGCGGGCCCGGGGCGATCGGGTTCAGCTGGGGATCGGCCTCAGCACGTACGTGGAGATCACCGGGTTCACCCGCGAGTTCGGCTCCGTCGAGGTGCATCGGGACGGCTCGGTGACCGTGCTCACCGGCATCTCCCCTCACGGGCAGGGCCACGAGACCTCCCTCGGCCAGATCGCCTCGGGCGTCCTCGGCATCCCGATGGACCGCGTTGGGGTGGTGCATTCCGACACGGACCTGGTGCCGAGCGGTGAGGGCACCTACGGGTCACGCTCGCTCCAGATCGGCGGATCGGCGGTGTGGAACGCGAGCCAGGCCGTCATGGAGAAGGCCAAGCGCGTGGCCGCATACCTGCTCGAGGTGGCGGAGGGGGACATCGTCCGGCATGGGGATGGCCGGATCGGCGTCGCCGGGGTACCCGGTCGAGCGCTCACGTGGGGCGAGCTCGCCGCGGCCGCCGCCGAGCCCCAGCGCCTCCCCGAAGGACTGGAGCCCGGGCTCTCGGCATCGGGGAAGTTCAAGCAGCGAGGGTCCACGTTCCCCTTCGGGGCTCACGTGGCGGTGGTCGAGGTGGACGTGGAGACCGGTGGCGTCCGACCGGTGCTTCACGTGGCCGTCGACGACTGCGGCCGCATCCTGAACCCGCTGCTCGTCGAGGGACAGGTTCACGGCGGCCTGGCTCAGGGGATCGCCCAGGCCCTGTACGAGTTCGTGGAGTTCGACGAGGTCGGGACCCCGCTCACCTCCAACCTCACCGCCTACCTCGTGCCGAGCGCGACCGAGCTCCCCGGGTTCGTCTCCACTCACACCGAGACCCCAACCCCACTGAACCCGCTGGGGGCCAAGGGCATCGGCGAGGCGGCAACGATCGGCTCGACCCCTGCCGTCCAGAACGCCGTGGTGGACGCCCTGTCGCATCTCGGCGTCCGTCACATCGACATGCCCTGTTCGCCCGAACGGGTGTGGAGGGCCATCCGGGGGGCCTCTGGCCCAGTCGGCTAGCCATTTCTGTCTAGACCGCCACTCCAGAAGTCGGGTGGTTCGAGCCGAAAACCAAAGCAGATGTTCAAGCATGCCAACCGGGGAGCCCTCCCCGCCATGCTCGTGCTCGGGGTGCTCATCGGCGCGAGCCTGGCGGTGGCCAGCCCCTCCCGCTCGAACAGGGTCCTGCCTTCGGCCAGCCCGCCCGTCGTGGCCGTCCCGGAGGGCCCGGGCGAGGACGGGGGGGCCGCGCGATCGGGCGCCTCCGCCGAGCCTCAAGCGTGCGCCCACGCGATCGCGGCCCTGGCGCACGGGGACCACGGCCTTTCGCACGCCATCGCCCGAGTCCTGTCGAAGTGCAAGGAGAACCCGCAGGCTCCCGGGTTGGTGAACGCGCTGCTCCACCGGCCGGGGAGCATCGGGGAGGGTGGCGGCGGAACGTCCAATGGCAGCAGCGCCCAAGGGGACGGTGGGTCGGGCGGCGGCGCCTCGCCCGGTTCGGGAGGGTCGGGGGGATCCGGTGCCGGAGGGTCGGGCGGAGGCGAGTCCGGCTCCGGTGGCTCGGGCTCCACCGGCTCGGGCTCGACCGGTGCCGGCAAGGACAACAACGGCAAGGCCAAGGGCCACTTCGACGGGAAGGGCAAGAACGGCTGAGGTCTAGCCCTTCGTGACCGGCTTGCCCGTCCGCGCCAGACGCTCGATCAGATCCGCCGCCCTGACGGTTCCCGGGTCGCCCCGAAGCCTGGCCGAGAGACGGGACAGCTCCGACGTCAGCCACTCGTTCGCCAGCAGCCGGTCGATGGCGCCGGTGAGCACCTCGTCCTCGAAGGCGTACGTCGACAGCCGCACGCCCAGACCAAGCTCGTCGACCCGCTGGGCGTTGTCGTACTGGTCCCAGAACAGGGGAAGGACCACCATGGGCTTCCCGAAGTACCAGCACTCGGTGATCGTGTTGTTTCCCCCGTGTGTGATGACCAGATCGACCTGCGGCAGGATGGCCGGCTGAGGGAGGAACTCCGCCCCGACCATGTTGTCCGCCAACGTGATCAGCTCGTGTTGCGGCCCCTTGCTCACGATGAATCGATGCGGCGTCTCGGCCAGCACGTTCACCAGGCGCTGCATCAGGTCGACGTCGGCCGAGCCGAGCGATCCGAGCGAGAGGTAGACGAGGCCGCCCCGACGGCCCAGCTGGTCGTGTTCCCGGTACGTCTCGTCGCTCGACCGGACCGAGGCCTCGAGGCGATGGACGGTCGGCGAGAGTGCACGTGACCTTCGGTAGTCGGCCTCCTGCGGGTAGACGTACAGGTTGAGGTAGGGGGACTCCCACAGGTAGTCGCGAGTGCCCGGGAGCCCGGGGGCGCCACGACTCCGGAGCCATGCGTCGAACTCGGCCACCTGCGGCCCGAGGACGCGGTCGTACTCGGACCAGAACGGGTCCCACTCGTTCGGATCCTCCGCCGGATGGCCGGAGAACACGGGCGGGATGCCGGGATCCTTCAGCTCGAGGGGATTGCACGAGGTGATCCGGACCCACGGGCGGCCCGAGGCGGGGATGGCGGCGAACGCCACCACGTTGTCCTCGACGATGGCGTCGGGCGCAAGCTCGTCGAAGATCTGGGCCAGGCGGTCATCGACGTACATCGCACCGTCGATCAGTGCCTGCCAGGTGGGCTTGAGGAACGTCTCGAGCTGCTCGATGGTCGGCTTTCGGAACTCCGGTGCCGTGTCGCGGATGAAGTCCTTCCAGAACTGGCCGGGTATCTCCTCAGCCTCGGGGGGAGGCTGGAGACGCATGTGGACCTCCTCGAAGCCGTGGGCCTCCAGGGTCCCGGCGAAGGACTCCTCGACCACGAAGACGACCCGATGGCCCCGAGCCCTGAGGACGTTGCCGATGCCGATACAGTTGTTGGTCGGTCCGAACGCCCCCTCGGGAAAGAACAGGATGGTCGCGCGATCGTTCCTCACCGAGCCTCCAACGTGAGATGGCCGGTCTTCACTGATACCGGCTGGAACCTTTCCAGGTCAACCCGGCGTCCCAACGAGCACATGAGGCTCCGTTCCGTCCTCGTCGCGCCGCTGCTTCTCATCGCGGCCCTGGTGGCATGCTCCTCCGGACCCGAGCCCCGCCCGACTCCCTCGGCTACCGCCTTGCCCTCGCCTTCGCCCACGGCCTCGGGGTCACCGACCCCGGAACCGGCCATCGTGGTCACGAGCCCGCGGCCCGGCGACCAGGTCTCGAGCCCCGTCAGGATCAAGGGGAACGCCGACGTGTTCGAGGCCACGGTCAGCATCGACATCCTCGACTCGGCGGGGAACCGGATCGTCCGGACCTTCACCACCGCGACCTGCGGAACGGGGTGCCGAGGAACCTTCTCCAAGGCCGTCCGGTTCACCGTGGACACCACCCAGCCCGGCATGATCCGCGTGTACGAGTCGAGCGCGAAGGACGGCAAGCCCATCAACGTGGTGGACATCCCGGTCACCCTGGTCGCCTAGGATGAACTGACTCCAAGTTCTCCCGACACGTCGCCGGGAGTTCCCACACGCTCAAAGACAAGCGGCGCATCCCTTCGGCGTGACCACGTCGCACCGAAAGGAGACGCCGCTTGACTCTCGATGATGTCA
>JBIOUU010000090.1:0-5284 GCA_044867345.1 Actinomycetota bacterium | reverse complement strand
TCACCTGCGACTTCTCCCAGTTGCTGCCGCCGTACATGGCCCGGACCTCGCCGGTCGCGGGGTCGATGGCCACCACGGCCGCCTGCGGGTCGCCGGGCGTGTTCAGCCGGGCCGCCACGGCCTCCTCTGCCGCCGCCTGCATCTGGGGGTCGAGGCCGGTGGTGACCTTCAGGCCGCCCCCGAACACCTGGGCCTCGCCGTACTTGGCGATCAGGTCGCGCTTCGTGTAGTCGAGGAAGTACCCGAGCTTGGGAGGGAAGCTGAGGTTGCCGTCGGATGGATGCGTCCTGACGTCCTGGAACTTCAGCTGGGCGGCGCGATCCGGCGTGATGGTGCCGAGCGCGGCCATCCGGTCCAGGACGTAGTTCCGGCGGATCCTTGCGTCGGCGGGGTGGTCGATGGGGTCGAACAGCGACGGGTTGGAGATCAGGCCGGCCAGCGTGGCCGAGCGGATCATGTTCAGCTCGCTCGCGTGGATGCCCCAGTACGCCTCGGCTGCGGCCTCCACCCCGTAGGCGCCGTGCCCGAAGTAGATCGTGTTCAGGTACTTGGCCAGGATCTCGTCCTTGGTGTAGGTCCGTTCCAGCTTCATCGCCAGGAGGGCCTCGCGAACCTTCTGGGTGAACGTCCGGGGCGGGATCACGTAGGTGGTCTGTCCGGTCTTGCGGTCTGTCTCGTAGTGGCCGGCGTAGACGTTCTTCACCAGCTGCATGGTGATGGTGGAGCCGCCCTGGACCACCTCGTGGGCGATGAGGTCGTTCCAGGCGGCCCGCGCGATCCCCAGGGGATCGATGCCCGAATGCCGGTAGAACCCCTGGTCCTCGGCGGCGATCACGGCGTCGCGGAGGGTCTCGGGCATCCGGTTGAACGGGATGATCGTGCGGTCCACCGAGGCGTGGAATGTCCCAAGGACGTTGCCGTCCCGGTCGAGGACGTAGGTGGTCTGGAGGGGCGGCGGCGTGGCCGGCAGGTCCAGGCGCGAGTACACGAACAGCAGCGTGGCGAATAGCAGGAACAGCAGGACGAAGGGCGCGGTGACGAAGGCCCACCAGTACCGGCGAAGGAATCCTCGCTTCTTCGAGGCGTGCCGGGGGGTGCGCTTCGGGCTCTCGGGAGCCTTTTCAGGCGCAGTCTTGACGGCCAAGCCGCGCCGATTCTACCCAGGGGCTCTGCATCTCATTCCAGGTAGACGTGGCTTTTCGGTGCGAGGTTTCTGCCGGGCCGGCCGCTATCCGGCCTCGCGGGCCACGAAGGCCTCGGTGAGGTGGTTCCAGGCACAGTCGCGGCACACCTCGACGACGTAGCACCAGGCGTTCCGGTGCCTGGTGGCCAGCGCGAGGCCCTGGTCGAGCGTCCACACCCGGCCGTTGTTCGCCCGGAGCCCATCGGCGTACACGTAGGCCAGCAGGACCAGTTTGGATCGGCCGCACACCGGGCAGTCCCGGCGGGTCTCCTCCCCCACGTGCTTGGCCGCCCGCATGAGCTCGGGGTGGGCGTCGCAGATGTCGGCCCTGGACCGAAGGCCCACTCGGACCTCCCGGAGGAGGGCCCGCTTGGCCAGCGTGTAGTCCACGACCCCCAGGAGGGCCCGACGGCCCCTGGCCACCTGCCGTGGGTTCTGCATGGTGCGGGCATTGTACGCCTGACCCCTGACGCGGGGGTTCGAGGGGCTTCTCTCCGTCAACTCGGCCAGGACCGCCGGCCGGGTCAGCCGTCCGGGTCGACGATGGCGCGGGCTTGCGCCTCGACGTTCCGGTCACCTCCGAGGGTCGACAGGTGCCCCACGGGTAGCCGGACGCGCACCGTCGCTTCCAACGTCCCCGCCCCACATCGGCACTCCACGAGCTCGCCGCCGTTCAGGGCGGCGTATTCGGCGGCGGCGTCGGAGGGTTCCCGACCGCTCGGGAGCGCGAGCTCCTGGGCCGCCGCCAGCGCCGCCGCGTCTGCGGCCGATTGAGCCCTCGACACGGCGACGAGCACCTTGGCCAGATCGGCCGCCCCCAGCCCCAGCACCAGGATCATGGCCACGAGAGCCGCGACGACCATCGAGACCGAGCCTCGCTCGAGATTCACGGAAACTCCTGGCGCATGGCGGTGGAGGCTTCCAGCCGGACCTCCGAGGGGAAGAACAACCCGGCCAACGGAACCGCGACGCGAGCGCCATAGCCTACGGTCACCTCGACCGGCCGGCCAAGACCGCCGGCTCGGATCACCGTCACCTCAACCCGTGCCGGATCGAGGCCGGGAGCGGCATCGAGCGCGGCCGACCGAGCGGCACCGTCTTCCGGATCGACCGCAGCCTGTCGCGAGCCCGCTCGGGCCGCTTGCACGAGGAGCAATTGATCGCGGGCGAGCAGTCCGACCTGGACGAGCGCAAGGCAAAGCAGGAGCAGGATCGGGAGAACGAGGGCGAACTCAACAACCGCCGAGCCCCGTTCGCGCCCTCGTACAGAGACGCTACCGTGCACTCCCCGCCACCTGGTCGATGATGTTGTCGAAGAATGCTGGCAGCTTGCCGGATGAGCGAGCCCAGACGATCAGCACGACGGCAATCGCCGCGGCGGCCAGGATGACCAAGGCGTACTCAGCCGTTGTCTGGCCGATCTCCCGCGCGACGCGCGTTCGGAAACGTATGTAGAGCGCGAGCAACATGGTCTTTCACCTCCCCTCAGCGGATCGACTGCAAGGCACTGATCAGAACGGGCACCACCGTGAGGAGGAGGAAAGCCGGAAGCACCAGGAACACAAGCGGGAACAGCATCTTCACCGGCGCCTTCCGGGCCCGCTCGGTGGCGGCCGCTCGCCGTGCCCCGCGGACCTCGGTCGCCAGCTCCGAAAGGGCGTCGGAGAGGGATGATCCGAGGGACTCGGCGCGGGTCATCGTGGCGACCGCTCTCCGAAGATCCGGAAGTGCCAGTTGCTCGGCAGCGGCCCGAAGCTCGTCGCGCCACCGCGCACCGAGGTCCACGGACTGGACGACAAGTGAAAGCTCCTCTGAGAGGGGGCCCTCGGTCGCCTCGATCGCGCGGCGCAGAGCGAGCTGGCCCGAGAGCCCGGCCGAGGAGGCCGCGGCGAGGAGATCGAGCAGGAGCGGCATCTCTCGGTCGGCTCGCTCGAGCCGACGGCGGGCGAGGCGACCGAGCAGAACGTCGGGAAACAGGAAGCCGAACCCCGCCAGCACGGGAGCGAGCAAGGGGGCGGGCCAGGGCGCGGACAGCGCCATAGCGGCCACCAGGCCGGCGGAAAGGACCTTGGTCCCCGCCACCTCATCCTCCGTGACTGTCACGCGGGCACCGGCGATGCGCCGGACGGTCGCCGCCTTTCCCGGGAGCCGACGGACCAGCCGAACGGCGCCGAGACGTCCGACCGCTCGGCGAACCGTCCCGCCCGAGCCGTTCGCGGCCGGGGCTCCCAGGCGGAAGAGGAGCGCTCCGTCGACGGCCGTGGTGAGGGCCGCCGCGGCCAGCAGCGCGGCGGCCGCCGCCGCCACGGGAGCCAGGTACGCCTCCATCACCCCTCGACTCGAAGCAGCCGGCGGATCCACAGGAACGCCGCGGCCTGCATGAGGAGGCCGGCGATGATGGCCGTGGCCCCCACCGACGAGTGGTAGGCAGCGGCGATTTCCCGACGCGACGTGACCGAGAGGAACAGGAAGAAGCCGCTCGGGAGGAAGCCCAGGATCGCACCCGACAGGCGGGCTTGCGCCGTCAGGGATCGGACCTCGCGCGCAGCGGCATGTCGATCGCGGAGGGTGCGGGCAAGCCGGTCGAGCACCACCGGCAGCTCGCCACCCGTCCGGCGTTGCAGGCGAAGCACTCCCGCGATGAGCCTGGCTTCCTGCCCGTGCACCTCGTTCACCCATCGGTCCAACGATCGAGGGAAGGGAACGCCGAGCGACACGCGGTCGCCGAGCTCGCGGAGGGTGGGCCCAAGCGGATCCTCCACGTCATCCGCGGCGAGGGAGATGGCCTGGAGCAACGATAGGCCGGTCCGCAGACCCGCGGCGATCACCGACACGGCCTCGGCGAGCTGCTCCTGCATCTTCGCGACCCGAAGTGCCCTTTCACGGCGACTCCGTGCGATCGGGATCAGGATCGCCGCAATCCCGCCCATCGCGGCGCCCGGGAGGCCGGCCACCGAAGCACCCACAGCGATGCCTCCGAGCGCGCCGATCGATCGAATGATCGGCGCGCGAAGCTGACGTCGCGCGCCACCTGAGCCCCGTTCCTGCACGTGGACTCCGGCTCGGGCTCGGACGCGCTCTCGCTCCACCAGATCGGCGGCCGCTGCGGCGAACAAACCGGGCAGTGAGGCGAGGGCCATGGCGGCGACCTCGGGCCTCATCCGCCCTCCATGATCCCGACCCCCACCGTCCCCTCGTCAGGCCCCAGAGCGAACACATCCGCCGGGACCTCCTGCCCGACGTCGGCGAGCTCGAGTGCCAGCCCGGGGACGACCCCGGTCGACTCGAAGAGGCCATGAGTTCCGAGCCGTGGCCGGAACCGGAACAACGGCGTGAGGACCGGTTCCCCGTCGTGGATCCCATCGACGGTCGCCACTTCGAGAACCACTCGTCGTCCGCTCGGCAATCGGGCCATGTGCGCGATGACTTCGATGGCCGATGCCACCTGCGCGCGCACGTGACCGACCGGCAGCCCCACGTCCGACATCATCGCCATCGTCTCCAGCCGCCAGAGCAAATGACGAGAAGAGTTCGCGTGGGCGGTCGAAAGTGATCCATCGTGGCCGGTGTTCATGGCCTGGAGCATGTCGAGAGCCTCGCCCCCTCGAACCTCACCCACGATGATCCGGTCCGGCCGCATCCGAAGCGCGTTCCTCACGAGGTCGCGTACGGTCACCTCTCCCTTGCCCTCCACGTTCGGCGGGCGCGCTTCCAGCGAGACGACATGCGGCTTGGCCAGCCGGAGCTCCGCAGCATCCTCGATGGTCAGCAACCGTTCCTGGTCCGGAACGAACGTCGAAAGGACACCGAGCAGGGTCGTCTTGCCGGAGCTCGTTCCCCCCGAAACCATGACGTTGGCTCTGCCCCGAACGCACGCCGCTAAGAACCCCAGCATGCGTGGTCCAAGCGTTTGTCTCGCGAGCAACTCATCTGGGGTGAAGGGGACGGGAGAGAACTTGCGGATGTTCAAGGTGGGACCGCAGAGCGAAAGGGGCGGGATGATCGCGTGCACCCGACTGCCGTCCGACAGTCGCGCATCCACCCAAGGTGATGACTCATCGACCCGAAGGCCGAGCGGGGCCACGATCCTCTCGATCACGT
>JBIOUU010000089.1:0-3250 GCA_044867345.1 Actinomycetota bacterium | reverse complement strand
TCAAGAAGTACCACCCTCACGGGCTCGACGCGGTCTACGAGGCCTTGGTCCGGATGGCCCAGGACTTCTCGCTCCGCTACCCGCTCGTCGACCCGCACGGCAACTTCGGTTCGGTCGACGGCGACCCCCCCGCCGCGATGCGCTACACCGAGGCCAGGCTGGCCCCCATCGCCCTGGAGGTCCTCCGCGACATCGAGGCCGAGACCGTCGACTTCGTCCCCAACTACGACGGGCACGAGCAGGAGCCGACGGTACTTCCCTCACGGTTCCCCAACCTGTTGGTGAACGGGGCCGGCGGCATCGCCGTGGGCATGGCCACCAACATCCCCCCCCACAACCTGGGCGAGGTCATCGACGCGGTCGTGCACTACCTGGATCATCCGGAGTCCAAGCCCAAGGACCTGATGAAGTTCATCAAGGGGCCCGACTTCCCGACGGGAGCGGCCATCCTGGGCAAGCAGGGCATCACGGACGCCTACACCACGGGCCGAGGCTCGATCAAGGTCCGAGCGGCCACCACGATCGAGGAAACGGCGCAGGGCCGGCAGCGGATCGTCGTCACGGAGCTTCCGTACCAGGTGAACAAGGCTCGCCTGGCCGAGAAGATCGCCGAGCTCGTCCGGGGCGGCAAGCTGAAGGACATCGCGGACCTTCGGGACGAGTCGAACCGCCAGGGGATGCGCCTGGTGATCGAGCTCAAGCGCAATGCCAATCCGCACGTCGTCCTGAACCAGCTGTTCAAGCACACGCAGCTCCAGGAGAGCTTCGGCGCGATCATGCTCTCGCTGGTCGATGGGGTGCCGCGCATCCTGAACTTGGCCGAGATGGTCGGCTACTACGCGGACCACCAGGTCGACGTGGTCACCCGCCGGACCCAGTACGAGTTGAAGAAGGCGGAGGAGCGGGACCACATCGTCCAGGGCCTCCTGATCGCGCTCCAACACCTGGACGCCGTCATCAAGATCATCCGCGGCTCGCGCGACGCGGACGAGGCCCGCACCAAGCTGATGAAGCAGTTCAAGCTGAGCGAGATCCAGGCCAACCACATCCTGGACATGCCGCTGCGCCGGCTGACCCGCCTGGCGCGCGAGGAGCTCGAGCAAGAACACAAGGACCTGCTGGCGACGATCCGCCAGCTGAAGGCGCTCCTGAAGGACCCCAAGAAGATCCGGAGCGTCATCAAGGACGAGCTGGCGGAGATCAGGAGGAAGCACGCCGACCCCCGCCGGACACAGCTTCGTCCCGATGCGGGGGAGCTCGACGTGGAGGACCTCATCGCCGAGGAGGACGTGGTCATCACGGTGACGCGGGCCGGCTACGTCAAGCGCCAGCCCATCGACGCGTTCCGCCGCCAGGGACGGGGCGGCCGGGGGGTCCGGGGTGCCAACCTGAAGGAAGAGGACGTCGTCAGCCACGTGTTCACCACGACCACCCATCACTGGCTGCTGTTCTTCACCACCAAGGGCAAGGTCTACCGGGTCAAGGTCCACGAGGTGCCGGAGGCCGGGCGAACCGCCAGGGGCCTGTACGCGGCCAATCTTCCAGGGGTGAGCATCACGGGGGACGAGAAGGTCTCGACCGTGATCGACCTGAAGGACTACGACGAGGGCGCGTACCTGTTCTTCGCCACCAAGCGGGGGATGGTGAAGAAGACCCCGCTTCCCGAGTACGACTCGCCCCGCACCGGCCTCACGGCGGTGAACCTGAAGCCCGCCGACGAGCTGATGGACGTGCTCCTGACCAACGGCAAGGACGAGATCATCCTCGTGTCGCGGAAGGGGCAGGCCATCCGGTTCAAGGAGGCACTGGCCCGGCCGATGGGACGGGCCACGGCGGGCGTGATCGGCGTGCGCCTGGGCGAGGGTGACGAGGTCATCGCGGTCGGCGCGGCCTCGGCGGGCGAGGAGCTGATCAGCGTGACGCAGCAGGGTTACGGCAAGCGGACGCCGCTCAAGGAGTACCCGACGAAGGGCCGGGGCGGCAAGGGCGTCATCGGCCACTCCTTGACCAAGAAGACCGGGCTGCTCGCGGGGGCCTTCGTCGGCTCGAAGGACCAGGACATGTTCGTCATCTCCTCCTCCGGCATCGTCATCCGGGTGGCCGCCGGCGACATCCGCCGTGTCGGCCGGGCCAGCCAGGGCGTGCGCACCATGCGGGTGGAGGAGGGCGCACACGTGGTGGCCCTGGCCCCCGTGATCATGCAGGCGGAGCTGGAAGAGGAGTAGGCGCCTCGGCAAGCGACGCCCCAGCTCGTTCCTTCGGCAGGGGCACCTTCCGGAAGGTCGCGTAGATCAAGACGTCGTAGAGGATCTTCAGGACGCCGGCCACGACGAACGGTGACCCCAACGCCACCCGATCCATCAACGCCCCGGCGCCCAGCGCCCCGAAGGGGCGCGTCACGTACCTCGCGGTGTTGGTGAACGCGGCCGCAGCCGTGCGCTCCTCTGGATCGACCATGGCGACGACGTAGGCCTGCCGGGCGGGCACGTCCATCTGCGAGAGCGCGTAGCGTGCCAGCAGCACCGCCACCGCCCACCCGAGCGTCGGCATGAGGGGAATCAGCGCCAGGAGCGCGTTCGAGGGGAGGTGCGTGAACACCATCGTGTTCAGCAACCCGATCCGGGACGCCAGCCGTCCGGAGACGATCGAGGATCCCGCCTGGAGCACGCCGGCCACGAAGAACACCAGGCCCATGGAGGCCGGGCTGGCTCCGAACTTCCGGCCGAACCAGAACACGATGAACGTCTGCACGATGAACCCACCCGCGAACGAGTCCATCCCGAAGAGTGCCGCGAGCCGGATCACCGTTCGTTTCGACCGATCCAGCGGGCGGCGCCGCGAACTTCGGGATGCGGGTCCCCCACTCGCCTCGACACCGTCGGACAGGCGCGAGGCGAGCGCCACGCAGACGAGCGCGAGTGCGGGGAACGCAAGCAGCCATCGCTGATCCGCGGGGAGTGCCGGGACCAGGCGCCGGAAGGCATCGGGGCCGCCGGCGGCAAGCGCGCCGATCGCCCCGGACAGATACGCCACGGCGTTGTAGCGGCCGAAGACCCTAGCCCGCATGGCCGCCGGCGCGCTGCCCATCATGGCCTGCTCGAGCGAGGTGATGGGGCCGGATTCGTTCGGGTCGGTCGACAGCGTGCCGGTGAGGGCCGCCAGCGAGAGAAAAGGGAGCGAGCGCGTGAGGGCGAACACCGCCCCGGCGACGCCCATCACCAGCAGGAGTCCGGCGTAGGCTCGCCGGCGA
>JBIOUU010000088.1:0-20301 GCA_044867345.1 Actinomycetota bacterium | reverse complement strand
GCCGAGGAGGACGGCGCCCAGGTGGGCGCCGTCGCCTTCGAGCGTTCCGGCACGAGGCTCAGGTTCCTCGGAGGGACCGAGGTCACCGACTACATGGGGCCGGTCGCCATCCCCGAGGCTGCCGGCGGTTTCGCCAAGGAGCTGTTGGCCGCGCTGGAGCGGCGTGACGACTGGTCCGAAGCGGACCTCCGAGGCCTGGCCGAAGATCGGCAGTGGCTCCACCGGCTGGCCGAAGCCGCTGCGGCGCAAGGGTTCCACGTCGAGATGGCCGACGACAGCAACGGGATCGCGCCCTTCCTGCCGCTCCCCGGTTCCTACGACGAGTTCCTGAACGCCCTTCCCGCGAAGCTCCGTCACGAGATCCGGCGCAAGGCCCGCAAGCTGGAGGCGGAGGCGGGGCCGTACCGGATCTGCCTTGCCCATGCGGACACGTTGGGGGAGTACCTCGATCGATTCGTCGAGCTGCACCAGCGGAGCGACGGGCCCAAGGGCGTGTTCCTCCAGCCGGGGATGGAGATCTTCTTCCGCAGACTGGGGGAGGAGTTCCTCCCACGCGGCATCTTCAACCTGACCTTCATCGAGGTGGGCGAGGAGAAGGTCGCCGGGACGGTGGGCTTTCGGTTCGAGGGGATCTACTACCTGTACAACTCGGCCTTCGACCGCTCGTGGCGGCATCTCTCCCCAGGCATGGTGCTGGTGGCCGAGGACATCCGGATCGCCATCGAGGGCGGATGCCGAGGGTTCGACATGCTGAAGGGAGAGTACGAGTACAAGTACCGGTTCGGCGCCCATCCGCGCTACATCAAGCGTCTGGCGATCTCACGCTAGCTGCCGGACACGGACCCCGTCGCGATGGTCGCTCCCGACTCGTCTCGGATCATCACGGTCTCGAACGGCCGAAGGTTCGAGGATGTGACGAGCCAGCTCGAAGCCTCGCCACCGGCGCTGAACTCCATCGGATGCAACTGGATGGTGCGGCCGTCACGGGTGGAGAGCGTGACGGTGGCTTTGCCCTCCATGCCCGGAGCCCGAACGAGGACCAGGACCCAGGACTGCTCGACCTTCGAGTCGTAGACGACCGCGCTTCCCTCGAGCTGCTGGGGACCCTGAGAGCGAAGGTTCGCCACGCGGACGTTCTCGCCTCCGAGCGATGCCAGGAGCGTCTCGTACTTGGCCGCCGACGCCTCGTACCGAGCGGCGCGGTTGTTGGACCACAGGCCCCACGTCGCGGAGCCGGCCACCAGCACGACGGCCGCGGCCCACGCCATCCACCGGATCGGGCGGCGAACGGACGCGCTCCGGGCCGAACCCTCCGCCCAGTCACCCTGCAGTGCGGAGAGAACCCGCTCCTTCAGCTCCTCGGGCGGGTCCAGCTCGTGCGCGGCCCTGGCGAAGGTGCTCATCCCTTCGGCGAGCGCGGCCATGTCCCTGCGGCACCCGGAGCAGCCGCGAAGATGCCGGCGTACCTGCATGTCGGCCGGCTCGTGCAGCGTCCCCAGCAGATGCTCGGCTAAGAGATCGCGCACCTCGTCACATCTCACGCTGTTCCTCCAGCGCCTCTCGCAGCTTCAACAGAGCGGTCCTGATCCTGGTCTTGGCCGTCCCGAGCGGGATCCCTTCGAGCTCGGCCACCTCGGCGCTGGTCTTGCCGCCGAAGTACGCGAGCTCGAGCGCCGCACGCTGCCCGGGCGAGAGGGTGGTCATGGCCCGGCGGGCCCTGGCCGCCAGGTCTCCCGTCTCGGCCACCTCGTCGGGGCCGGGCTCCTCTGAGACGTCGACCCAGGGGTGGGCCGCCTCGGCCGTCCGCGCCTCCAGGACCCGCCGGCGGAGCGCATCGATGGCCAGGCTCCTCGCGACCAGGAGCACCCACGTGTCGAGCCTCCCCCGCGCCTGATCGAATCGGTCGGCGCTTCGCCACAGCTTCACGAACGTGTCCTGCACCAGGTCCTGCGCCGCCGCCTCGTTCCCCAACATCACGATCCCCAGGCCGAAGATGCGCGCGGCGAACCGTTCGTACAGGACCTCGGCCGCCGCCGGGTCCCGCTGGCCGAACGATCGCATCAGCGAATCGTCCGGACGCTTCTCCTTCGATCGCACGCGCAGCACGGTACCCGGAAGGAGTACGGATGGGAACCGAGCCCGGCTCTGACGATGGTCCGGTCGCGCTACTCGACGAAGGCCCGGATGTGCTCGAGGACGAGGGTGGCGAGGTCCTCGTCCCCCCCGATCACGAGGTTCCCCTCATCGAGGTAGTGCTCGGCGGGAACCCGGCGCCCGGCGACCAGGGCGAACGCCGGCGCCCGTCCATCGATGAATGCGTCCGGCTTCTTGTCCTCCGGCGGCGACTCTCGTGCGGCGAGGCCCCAGTGCCAGCTTCCCTCGCCCACGCCCTCCAGTTCCACTCGGATGCTCATCCCCGGGAAGGACAGGCCGGCCAGGCCCAGGGCATAGGGCAGCATCCGGATGCCCATGTCGTTGATGACGTACAGGGGCCAATGTTGGAGGTTCTCGTCCAGACCGGCGCCGAGGCGGATGTCCTCTCCGTGGAGCCACCACTCGATGATCCGGGACTGGATGAGATACCGGATCCCGATCTCGCCTGCCACCCAGGGGACTCGGGTCGCCAGCCACTCGTCCTCGGGGATGAGGCCCGCCCGAGAGAGGAACGCGTCGGCCCCCCGCCCCCAGTCGGTGAGGATCTCCCGGGTGGGGAGGTCCGCTCGGACCGCCACGGCCCACTCGTTGAACCCGTTCACCCAGAACTCGCCGTCGTTGGCCTCGCGGAACGCCTCGAACTCGATGGCCGGATCGGCCCCCACGACCTGGGCCGCGGCGGTCTCCTGGGCCGCCAGGTGGGCCATGATGTCGCGGTTCCGCCAGCCGGCACAGACGCTGTCCAGATCCCATGCTTCCGGCGGCGTGTATTGGACGGTGCGGCCGAGGCGTTCTCGCTCGGCCTGGGCGATGCCCAACAACTCTGTGCGGTTCAGGCTCACTCGACGCGCTCCCCCATAGTCGTGATTCGAAATCCCGCCGGCGCGGCGGATTGTACCCTCGGGCCGATGCGGGTCCTGATCGCGCCGGACAAGTTCCGCGGGACGCTCACGGCTGCCCAGGCCGCTCACGCGATGGCGTCGGGTTGGCACCGGGCCCGCCCGGGCGACGCAGTCGTCGAGGTGCCCATGGCCGACGGCGGGGAGGGCACGCTGGACGCCATGGTCGAAGCGCTGCGCGGGGAGCGCCGCCGGGCGAGCGTCCACGGTCCGCTGGGCGATCCGGTCGATGCCGAGTACGGGATCGTCACCGGGCCGGCCGGCGTGACGGCCGTCGTGGAGATGGCAAGGGCCTCCGGGCTCGCGCTGATCGGGGAAGCCCGTCGCGACCCCAAATGGACATCCACCGGCGGAACCGGCGAACTGATCCGCGCCGCCCTGGTCCACGAGCCGGCCGAGGTCATCGTGTGCATCGGAGGGAGCGCGACGAACGACGGCGGTGCCGGCCTGGCGCAGGCGCTCGGCGTTCGGTTGTTGAGCTCGGCCGGCGATGAGATCGGTCCGGGTGGCGCCTCGCTTCTCGATCTGGAGCGGATCGACCTCTCGGGCCTGGAACCCGCCGTCACCAGGACGCGTTTCCTCGTCGCCTGCGACGTGGACAACCCGCTCACGGGACCGAGGGGGGCATCCGTCGTCTTCGGGCCGCAGAAGGGCGCCACCCGCGACGACGTTCTGCTGCTGGACCGGGCCCTTGGCCACCTGGCCGCCGTGATCTTCCGGGACCTCGGGTTGGACGTCCGCGACCTCGCCGGAGGCGGTGCGGCGGGCGGGCTCGGGGCCGGCACGGTGGCATTCCTGGGCGCGCACCTCCGGCCGGGGGTCGAGCTGGTGATGGACGCGGTGAGCCTGCGAGGCCGTGTGGCGGCGGCCGATCTGGTCGTTACCGGAGAGGGGTCGCTGGATCAGCAATCCCTCCACGGGAAAGTTCCCGACGGCGTGATCTGGGCGGCCCGGGCAGCGGGGGTTCGGGCCATCGTCCTGTGCGGGCGGGCCGAGATCCGCCAGCCCGACATCCCGATATTCGACCTCGTCGGCCGGTTCGGGGAGGATCGGGCGATGTCGGACGCACGGGCGGCGCTGGAGGATCTCGCCGAGGAAGTCGCCGCGGGGTTTCCGAGCGTACCGTCGGGCCCATGAGCGGCGCGGTCGGCCGGTTCCTGGAAGCCGCTGAGGTGCTCGGGCACGAGGTGGAGGTTCGCCGGTTCCCCGAAGGGACGAAGACTGCGGCCGACGCCGCTCGCGCCCTTCGATGCGACATCGGACAGATCGTGAAGTCGCTCGTGTTCATGGCCGACGGCCGCCCGGTGCTCGCGCTCACGTCGGGAGCCAACCGCGTGGATACCGCGAAGTTGGCGAAGCTGGCGGCGGCGGCGGAGGCCAGGCGGGCGAGCGCCGACGAGGTCCGGGCCGCCACCGGGTATGCCATCGGGGGCACGCCCCCGTTCGGCTACCCCGGGCGGCTTTCGGGGTTCATCGACCAGGACCTCTTCGGCTACGAGGAGATCTGGGCGGCCGCGGGCACCCCCGACTCGGTGTTCCGGACGACCGCGGAGGAGCTTCGGGCCGCGACCGGGGCCGACCCTGCGGACCTCAGGGAGGAAAGCACGTAGGGCCGGAACGTCGCATCGACCCGCTAGAATGGTCCGGGCAAGGGCCGCAGGCACGGAGCAGGACCGACCGGAGGACCGATGATCCAGCTGACCCAGACCGCAGCCGGCAAGGTGAAGGAGCTCCTCGAGGAGGAGGGCCGGGCCGACATCTCGCTCCGCGTGGCCGTCCAGCCGGGCGGGTGCTCAGGCCTCCGCTACGCCATGTACCTGGATGACCAGCTATCCGACAAGGATGTCACCGCGGACCAATTCGGCGTCCGGCTGGTCGTGGACAAGATGAGCGCCCCATACCTGTCGCAGGCCACGATCGACTTCGTGGACAGCCTGGAGGCGTCGGGGTTCACCATCGACAACCCCGCCGCGCAGGGCTCCTGCGCCTGCGGCCACTCCTTCCACTAGGACCGCCTGGCACGTCGTAGGCTCGCCTTCGCTGTCTACCCACCTGGTGAGGAGGCGGATGTGGAAACGAGCGCGTCGATCCAGACGGTGCGGAGGTCGCGACGGCGGCGGTCTGCCTTTCCGTGGTCCGAACGCCACGATCATCGAAACCCGGCGGTGAAGGAGGTCCACGAGGATCGTACGTTCGGGGAGCGCGTCGCCGACGCCGTCGCCAAGTTCGGCGGATCCTGGCCGTTCATCTTCGTGTTCCTTGGGCTGATCCTCGCCTGGATGGTGCTGAACACCGTGTTCCTGGCTCGATTGCTGCACCACAAGCAGTTCGATCCCTACCCGTTCATCGCGCTCAACCTGGTGCTGTCGGCCCTCGCCGGCCTCCAGGCCCCGATCATCATGATGAGCCAGTATCGGGCCGCGGCTCGCGACGAGGCGCTGGCGGGGCATCACTACGTCGAGGCTCAGAAGGGCGAGGAGATGCTCATCACGCTCAGCGGGCTGCTCGAGGCGAACACGGACCTCACGAAGCAGGTCCACGAGCTCACCAAGGAGATCCATCAGGTCGTGGCGATGGGATCGGGGTCCGCCCCACCGGGCTAGATCAGCGAGTCGAGGGCGGCGCGGATCCCGTCGCCGAGCTCCTTCAGCTCGGCCCGGTCGATCACCAGCGCCGGCGAGACCTGGAGCCCCCCCGTTGCGAGGGTCCTGGTCATGACGCCGGCCTCCCGGCATGCCCGAACGGCGCGCGCGGGGAGGGTGGAGTCCTCCGCGATGGCCTGGGTGGGCAGTTGCACCGCCGCGAGCACACCGGTGCCGGCCCGGACCTCCTCGACCATCGGGTGACCCGCGAGCGGCGTCAGCGCGTCGGCAAGATCGGTTTCCAGCTCCAACGCGCGTTTCGGAAGCGTCTCGCGCTCGAGGATGTCGAGGTTGGCCATGGCTACGGCCGCCACCGTGGCGTGGCCGGAGTAGGTGTACCCGTGCCGCCACAGCCCGGCGGTCCCGTTCCAGAATGGCTCGGCCACGCGAGGCGAAGCGACGACGGCGCCCATCGGCAGGTAGCCGCTGGTGATGCCCTTGGCACAGGTGATGAGGTCGGGTTCGAGCTTCCAGCGGTTGCTGGCGAACCAGTCGCCCATCCGCCCGAAGCCGGTGATGACCTCGTCGGCCACGAAGAGGACGCCGGCGTCGCGGCAGATCGACCGGACCCGCTCGAGGTAGCCCTCCGGCGGCGCGAAGACACCGCCCGCCCCGATGACCGGCTCGCAGAAGAAGGCGGCCACGCGCTCCGGGGTCGCGGCGTCGATGGCGTCGCGGAGCGCATCCGGTGAATCCCACGGCACCCTCGAGACGTCACGGACGAACGGTCCGTACCCAGCGGCGTTGGCCTCGATGCCGGCCAGGCTGGTGCCGGCGACGTGCATGCCGTGGTACGCGCTCTCCCGTGTGATGAACATCGTGCGGTCGGTCTGGCCCAGGAGCTGCCAGTACCGGCGGGCCATCTTGGCCGCCGTGTCGATGGAGTCCGAGCCGCCGCTGGTGAAGAACACGCGGGAATCGGGGTCCGGCGAGACGTCGGCCACGCGCTCGGCGAGCTCGATGGCCGGCCGGTTCGAGACGTCACCGAAGGTCGAGTAGGCGGACAGCCGGCGGAGCTGTGCCGCGGCGGCAACGGCGATCTCGTCCCGGCCGTACCCGACGTTGCAGTACCACAGTCCGGCGGTGGCATCGATGTACCGGCGTCCGTCCTCGTCCCACACGTGCACGCCCTCGCCACGATC
The DNA here is from genome assembly GCA_044867345.1 of Actinomycetota bacterium. Lineage (GTDB taxonomy): Bacteria > Actinomycetota > UBA4738 > UBA4738 > HRBIN12 > AC-69. Next base: position 13,464 of record JBIOUU010000088.1, on the reverse strand, counting down.
GAGGACGAACTCCCCCCGTTCCTGGATCGCGGACATGTCGGCGAAGGAATGCCAGAACCGGCCCATGGCGCATCACGGTACCAGCCGTTCTCGGGCGGTAGGCTCAGTCGGGGTCGTACGCCAGGTTCGGACGGAGCCAGCGTTCGGCCTCGGCGACCTCGACGCCCTTGCGCCGCGCGCAGTCCTCGACCTGGTCGCGGCCGATCCGGCCGACGTTGAAGTACCGGGCCGCGGGGTGGCCGAGGTACAGCCCCGAGACCGACGCCGCGGGGAGCATCGCGCAGCTCTCGGTGAGGTCCATCCCCAGCCTTGGCGCATCGAGGAGGTCGAACAGCGTGCGCTTCTCGCTGTGGTCGGGGCACGACGGATAGCCGAAGGCGGGGCGGATGCCGCGATAGCGCTCCGCGATGAGCTCCTCGTTCGTCATCTTCGGCCCGGTCTCGTACCACTCGCGACGGGCCACTTCATGGAGGTGCTCGGCGAAGGCCTCGGCCAGCCGGTCGGCGAGCGCCTTCACCATGATGGCCCGGTAGTCGTCGTGGTCGGCCTCGAACACCGCCACGACCTCGTCGACGCCGATGCCCGCCGTGACGGCGAACGCCCCCACGTGGTCAGCCAGGCCCGTCTCGTCGGGCGCCACGTAGTCGGCGAGTGAGCGGTTCGGCCTGCCGTCGCCGTGGTCGGCCTGCTGGCGGAGCATGTGGAAGCGGATGCCGCGCGCGCCGGCCTCGAGCACGAGGTCGTCGCCGTCGGCGTTCGCCGGCCAGAAGCCGTACACGCCGCGGGCCGAGATCCGGCCACCCGCCACGAGCTCGTCGAGGAGCTCGTTCGCGTTCTCGAACAGCTCGCGCGCCGCGGCACCGTGCGCCGGGTGGTCCAGGATGGCCGGGAACCGGCCCTTCAGCTCCCACGCCGTGAAGAAGAACGTCCAGTCGATGTAGGGCCGGAGCGTCTCGATGGAGGCCTCCACGAACCTGGTGCCGGTGAACGCCGGCGCCGCCAGGTCCCGCTGGTGCCACACGATCGGTGTGCGGTTGGCCCTCGCCTCGGCGTAGGGCAGGAGCGGGCGGCGGTCACGCTCGGCGTGCTGCTCCCGGAGGCGCTGCTGGTCCTCCCGGTTCTGGCGGTCGAGCTTGGCCCTCCGGTCCGGGTCGAGCAAATCCGAGACCACCCCGACCACCCGGGAGGCGTCGATCACGTGGACGGTCGGGTTGGCGTACTCCGGCGCGATCCGCACCGCCGTGTGCTGCTTCGAGGTGGTGGCCCCGCCGATCAGGAGCGGAAGGTCGATGCCACGGCGCTCCATCTCCTTGGCTACGTGCACCATCTCGTCCAGCGAGGGCGTGATGAGGCCGGACACGCCCACGATGTCGCACCGCTCGTTGGCGGCGGTGTCCAGGAGGACGTCCGCGGGGACCATCACGCCGAGGTCGATGACCTCGTAGTTGTTGCAGCCCAGCACGACGCCCACGATGTTCTTGCCGATGTCGTGGACGTCGCCCTTCACCGTGGCCAGGACCACCTTGCCCTGCGAACGGTCGGCCGCGCCCAGGCGGAGCTTCTCCTCCTCCATGAACGGCTCGAGATAGGCCACGGCCTTCTTCATTGCCCGGGCGCTCTTCACCACCTGGGGCAGGAACATCCGGCCCGAGCCGAACAGGTCGCCGACGATCTGCATGCCTTCCATGAGCGGCCCCTCGATGACATCGAGGGGCCGCGCGTACTGCTCGCGCGCCTCCTCGGTGTCCTCCTCGATGAAGTCCACGATCCCGTGGACGAGCGCGTGCTTCAGCCGGTCCTCGACGGTACGCTCGCGCCAGGACAGGTCCCGCTCGCGTTTCGTCGCTTCACCCCGGACGTTCTCGGCGAACGTGACCATCCGCTCGGTGGCGTCGGGACGCCGATCGAAGATGATGTCCTCGACGTGCTCCAGGAGGTCCGCCGGGATGTCCTGATACAGCATGAGCTGTCCGGCGTTCACGATGGCCATGTCGAGCCCTGCCCCGATGGCGTGATACAGGAAGGCGGAGTGGATGGCCTCTCGGACCACGTCGTTGCCACGGAACGAGAACGAGAGGTTGGAGACGCCACCCGAGATCCGCACGCCAGGGCATCGCTCCTTGATGATCCTGGTGGCCTCGATGAACGCCTTCGCGTATCCGTTGTGCTCCTCGATCCCCGTGGCGATGGCCAGGATGCACGGGTCGAAGATGATGTCCTCGGGCTCGAGGCCCGCCTCCTCGGTGAGGAGCCCGTAGGCGCGTTCGCAGATCTGGACCTTGCGTTCCACCGTGTCGGCCTGGCCCTTCTCATCGAAGGCCATCACCACGACGCCGGCGCCGTACCGCCGGGCGGTTCGGGCCTTCTCCAAGAAGGCCTCGTCGCCCTCCTTCAGGCTGATGGAGTTCACGACGCCCTTGCCCTGCACGCACTTCAGGCCGGCCTCGATGACGGACCACTTCGAGCTGTCGATCATGACCGGCACCCGGGCGATCTCGGGCTCCGTGGCCACGAGGTTCAGGAACGTGGTCATGGCCTGCTCGGAGTCCAACAGGTCGGCGTCCATGTTCACGTCGATCAGGTTCGCGCCGCCTCGGACCTGTTCCAGCGCCACCTCCACGCCGCCCTGGAAGTCGCCCGCGTCGATCAATCGGTGGAACCGCCTGGATCCGGTGATGTTCGTGCGCTCGCCGATCATCACGAACCCGGTGTCGGGCCGGATGGCGAAGGGCTCCAGGCCGGAGAAGTTGGTCAGGCGCCGCGGGGCCGGGACCCGGCGGGGAGGCAAGCCCTCCAGGGCCGTGGCCACCCGCCGGATGTGCTCGGGGGTGGTGCCGCAGCAACCGCCCAGGATGTTCGCCAGGCCGGCCTCCGCGAACTCCCGAAGGTATTTCGCGGTCGTGTCCGGCTGCTCGTCGTAGCCCCCGAACGCGTTCGGCAGCCCGGCGTTGGGATGGCACGTCGTGAAGACCGGCGCCACCGTGGCCAGCGCCTCGAGATAGGGACGCATCTCGGCCGCGCCGAGCGAGCAGTTCACCCCCACGCTGAACGGTTCCGCGTGCTCGACCGAGGTCCAAAAGGCCTCGATGGTCTGGCCGGAGAGCGTTCGCCCGCTCTTGTCGACGATCGTGACGGAGATCCACCGGGGCAGCTCGGGCGCCACGTCCATGGCCGCGGCGATGGCCGCCTTCGCGTTCAGGGTGTCGAAGATCGTCTCGATCAACAGCAGGTCGACGCCCCCGTCGCGGAGGCCACGGATCTGCTCCGCGTACGCCTCGTAGACCTGGTCGAACGTGACCTTGCGATACGAGGCGTCCTCGACCTTTGGGGAGAGCGAGAGCGTCACGTTCAGCGGTCCCACCGATCCGGCCACGAAACGGTCTTCGTGGCGGGCGACCGCGTCCCGGGCCAGCCGGGCCCCGGCCACGTTCATGTCGTACACGGCGTCCTGGAGGCCGTAGTCGGCCTGCCCGATCGAGGTGGCCGTGAAGGTGTTCGTGGTGGTGATGTCCGCGCCCGCCTCGAGATAGTCGTGGTGGACCGAGGAGACGATGTCGGCTTGCGTCAGGTTGAGCAGGTCCGGATCGCCCTTGACGTCCTTTGGATGGTCGCGGAAGCGGTCCCCCCGGAACTCCTCCTCCGTGAGTCCACGGCCCTGCAGCAGGACGCCCCACGCCCCGTCGAGGATGACGATGCGCTCTGCCAGCAACCGCTCGAGGCGGGCGAGGGCGCCGTCGTTCGTCGAATCGGAAGCGGGAGCCACCATCGGGCAATGCTAGCGCAGCCCTGTGACCCTCGGTCAGATCGATCGCGCAGGTCTGGCCCGTCCCGAGGTCCCGACGCCTGCGATAGGCTCGCGGCTCGACCGGGAGCCGGGAGAGGCCGATGAAGGACGCGCTCGATTCGCTGGCCGGGCTAGTGCCGCCCTCGCTCTCGTCCGCTGGTTCCGGGTCACGACCCGCGTCGGGACAGGCGAGATCCGACCGGCCATTGGGCAAGCAGGGGATGGACCTCCTGGCCCGGGTCCCGCTGTTCGCCGGCCTGTCCCGGCGCCACCTCCGGGCGCTGGCCGACCGGGCCGACCAGGTGGAGTTCCGGAGCGGGGAGGCGATCGTCGCCGAGGGGATGCGGGGAGGAGCCTTCTTCGCCATCGTGGAGGGGAAGGCCCGGGTGACCAGGGGGAAGCGAACCCTGACCACGCTCGGACCGGGCGACTTCTTCGGAGAGCTGGCGCTCCTGGACGGCGGCGAGCGCACGGCGTCGGTGGTGGCCGCAACCCCGATGCTGTGCATCCGGATCTTCAAGCGGGCGTTCGATCGACTGCTCGCCGAGGAACCCGGCGTCTCGGCCAGGATGCTTCCAGTGTTGGCCGGCCGGCTCCGTCAAGCCGAGCGGCCACCGACCTACTGATGGTGGCGATCGCGTACAACTGGTGGAAGCTGCTGCACGTCCTCGGCGTGCTCGCGTTCGTCATGTACCACGGCGTGTCGATGATCGTGGCCCTCCGGCTCAGAACGGAGCGAGACCGAACGAGGATCGCCGAGCTCCTCCAGTTCTCGGGCTCGTCGGTGCGGGGGATGTACGTCTCGCTCGCCTGGCTCACCGTGTTCGGCATCGTGGCGGGGGTCCAGAGCGGGATCTATACCCACCAGGCCTGGTTCTGGGTCTCGCTCGGGATCCTGGTGGCCGTCAGTGCGGAGATGTCGATCGTGGTCCGGCCCTACTACCAGCGGCTGAAGGAGGCTGTCGAGATCCGGCCCTCGGGCGTTCCTCGGCGGAGCGACGAAGAGCTCGCGGCCATGCTGGGTTCGGGGCTCTCGCTGGCGAGCGCGGCGTTCGGCTTCGCCGCGCTCGTGTTCATCGCGTACCTGATGATCTTCAAGCCGTTCTGACGCCGGGCGGAGCTACACGTCGGTGGGCTCGAGCGGCTTGGCGGCGGGTCCGTTCACCACCCGGCCGGAAGGCGAGAAGCGAGACCCGTGGCACGGACAATCCCACGTCCGTTCCGATGGGTTCCACTTCACCGTGCAGCCCATGTGGGTGCACTTGGCCGAGAGCGCGTGGACGACGCCTTTCTCGTCGCGGTACACGGCCACCTTGTGGTCCCCGGTAGCCAGGATCCCTCCCTCGCCCTTGCCGATCTCCGAGAGGCTCTGGGCCACGGTGCGCGCGATCAGCACGTCGCACGGGGCGTATTCCGAGACCTTCTTGGGGACCGAGGCCAGGAACAGTCCCTTGGCCCCGGTCAACCCCCGGTTGCCCACCACGATGAGGTCCAATCCCTCGCGCGCCGCCGCATCCATGATGGCCTCCGCCGGGTCCCCCTGGAGGATCAGCATGGTGGCCGGCGGGGCTCCCTCACCGATCGTGGCCGCGGTGTCCTGGAGGATCAGCTCGCCGGTCTTCGGATGCCCAACGAACGCCAGCGTCACCGACGCGCCGAGCCGGCTGGCCAGGGCATAGCCCTTCCTGGCGGCCCGATCCGCGGTAGAGGAGCCATCGGTGGCCACGAGCATCCTGGCGTACGGGATCGCCCCCTCCTCGCGCTGCTCGACGGGCCGTTCCCGCACCAGGAGGACGTCGCACGGCGCATGGCGCGACACTTTGGCAGCCACGCTGCCCATGATCTGCTCGCCGAGGGAGAGCCCCCGGCTCCCCAGGACGATCAGGTCGGCCTCCCGTACGTCGGCCACCTCCACGATGTCCTCGGCCGGCGCCCCGTCGCGGAGGACCACCTCGGGCTGCAGCCCCTCGGCCCTGGCGGCGGCCTCGGCCCGCTCGATGGCGGCTTGCGCCCGGTCCGGACGCTCGTACGTATGGACGATCAGCAGCTCCCTGGCCTTCGAGGCCCGGGCCAACGTGGCGGCCACGTGCTCGGCGCTCTCGGCGAAGGCCGAGCCGTCGGTCGCCAGGACGATGCGCTTGTAGGCCACGGTAGGTCCTCCTGAAGTCCAGTGGGCGACGCAATCGGGCTCCGGGAGCCTAGCGCGTCCGGCGCGATGTGAACGGCACGGGCACGAAGCGGGGTGATGCGGCTGTTGGTTCGGCCGTCGCGCGCTACGCTAGATGCGAACCCCCGAAACCCTGAGGAGGCGGCCGGGCGACGCCCGGCCAGGGCAGATGCCGAAGGACGTCGAAGAGAAAGACCGGATCGTCATCCGGTTCGCCGGTGACTCGGGTGACGGCATGCAGTTGACCGGCGACCGGTTCACCAATGCCACGGCCGTCCTGGGGAACGACCTGGCGACACTCCCCGACTTCCCGGCCGAGATCAGGGCCCCGGCAGGCACCGTCCACGGGGTGTCGGCCTTCCAGATCCAGTTCGCCTCGGAGGACATCACCACCCCCGGCGACCACCCGAACGTCCTGGTGGCGATGAACCCGGCGGCCCTGAAGGCCGACCTGAACCTGCTCCAGAAGGGCGGGACGGTCATCGTGAACGAGGACGCGTTCGTCCAGCGGAACGTGGAGAAGGCCGGATTCCCCTCCAACCCCCTGGAGGACGGCACCCTCGAGGGGTACCAGGTCTACAAGGTCCCCATGACCTCGATCACGGTGCGGGCCGTCGAGGAGCTCGGCCTGACCCGCAAGGAGGCCGAGCGGTCGAAGAACATGTTCGCCTTGGGTCTCGTGTCCTGGATGTACGGCCGGCCCATCGACGTCACGCTGAACTGGCTGCACAAGAAGTTCGGCGACAAGCCGCAGGTCTACGACGCGAACGTGGCCGCGTTCAAGGCCGGCTACAACTTCGGCGAGACCACCGAGCTGTTCGCCCATTCCTACCAGGTGAAGCCGGCTCCGGCCAAGCCCGGCACCTATCGGAACGTCTCAGGAGCGCAGGCCCTGGCGCTCGGCCTGGTGGCCGCGAGCCAGCGGAGCGGTCTGTCGCTGTTCTACGCGAGCTACCCGATCACGCCGGCCTCGGAGTTGCTGCACGAGCTGTCGCGGCTCAAGAACTTCGGTGTACGCACGCTCCAGGCCGAGGACGAGATCGCCGCGGCCAACGTGGCGCTGGGGGCGGCATTCGTGGGGCAGCTTGGGGTCACCGGCACCTCAGGCCCGGGCATGGACCTGAAGGCCGAGACCATCGGGCTGGCGGTCGCCCTCGAGCTCCCCATGGTGATCGTCGACGTCCAGCGGGCCGGGCCCTCGACCGGGATGCCGACGAAGACCGAGGCCGCCGACCTGTTGCTGGCCATGTACGGACGACACGGGGAGTCGCCGATGCCGATCGTGGCCTCCTCCTCGCCGTCCCATTGCTTCGACGCGGCGATCGAGGCGGTTCGGATCGCGGTGAAGTACCGGACACCGGTGATCCTGCTCTCGGACACGTTCCTCTCGAATTCCTCCGAGCCGTGGCTCATCCCCGACGCCGACACGCTACCCACGATCGACCCGGGGTTCGCCACCGGGCCGAACGCGGGGACGGAGTTCCTGCCGTACCTCCGTGACGAGAACCTGGCTCGGCCGTGGGCCATCCCCGGAACGCCGGGCCTTCGCCATCGGATCGGCGGCCTGGAGAAAGAGGATGGAACCGGCGACATCAGCTACGAGCCCGAGAACCACGAGCGGATGACGGAGCTGCGAGCGGCCAAGGTGGCGGGGATCGCCAAGGACGTCCCGGCGCTCGAGGTGGATGATCCCGACGGCGACGCGACGCTCCTGGTATTGGGGTGGGGCTCGACCTGGGGGACCATCCGGGCGGCGGCCCGGCGGGTCCGCGACCAGGGGAAGAAGGTGGCCACGGCCCACCTGTTCCACCTCAACCCATTCCCGTCCAACATCGAAGAGGTGGTCCGGCGGTATCCCAACGTGCTGATCCCCGAGATGAACTCGGGACAGCTCGCGCTCCTCATCCGAGGCCGGTTCCTGGTGGACGCGAAGAGCCACGCGAAGGTGCAGGGCCTCCCGATCTTCGCCGAGGACCTGGAGCAGGAGATCCTGAAGGTGATGGCGGAATGAGCGACGTCGAGAACGAACGGGCCGGCGGCAACGGCCAGCGGCCCGTCGGCACGCTGACCAAGAAGGACTTCACCAGCGACCAGGAGGTCCGGTGGTGCCCGGGGTGCGGCGACTACGCGATCCTGGCCACGGTCCAGGCATTCATGCCGGAGCTCGGGATCAGGCCCGACAACACCGTGTTCGTGTCGGGCATCGGGTGCTCCGGACGGTTCACGTACTACATGGACACGTACGGGATACACGGGATCCATGGCCGGGCACCGGCCCTGGCCACGGGGATCGCCACCGCTCGTCCGGACCTCGACGTGTGGGTGGTGACCGGCGATGGGGATGGCCTGTCGATCGGCGGCAACCACCTGATCCACGCCCTCCGCCGCAACGTGAACATGAAGATCCTTCTCTTCAACAACCAGATCTACGGCTTGACCAAGGGCCAGTACTCGCCTACCAGCGAGGAGGGCAAGGTCACGAAGTCCACGCCGTTCGGCTCGGTGGACCATCCGTTCAACCCCATCGCCCTGGCCCTGGGAGCGGAGGCCACCTTCGTAGCCCGGACGGTCGACAACGACCGCCAGCACCTGACGCAGGTCCTGCGACAGGCGGCGGCCCATCGAGGGGCGGCCTTCATCGAGATCTATCAGAACTGCAACGTGTTCAACGACGGTGCGTTCGACCTCCTTCGTGACAAGCCGCAGGGGGTCCACAACCAGATCCGTCTCGAGCACGGCAAGCCGATCCTGTTCGACGAGGACAACCGATGCGTGGCCGTGGGGGACAACGGCCGGCTGATCCTGGCCGGGGTGGAAGACGTGTCGCCCGACGACATCGTGGTCCACGACGTGCATGGCCGGCCATCGCTCGCGTTCGCGCTGGCCCACCTGGCACATGGACCCACCGAGCCCACATGCATCGGCGTGTTCCGAGAGGTCGAACGACCGGTCTACGGCGAGGCCATGGACAAGCAGATCGAGGTGGCCACCGAGCGGTTGGGCCGGGGAGACCTGGCCACGCTGCTGCACTCCGGGGACACCTGGACCGTCGGGTAGCGTCCGGGCCTCGGTCCAGGGAGGCTACGGTCCCCCCGGCCCTCGCCTGGGACGGAAAGTCCAGCTAGACGGCCGGGAATCGCCCGAATATGATGGCCCCAGTCATCGACCACCAGCTTCCCGGAGCCTTCCAGTGGCCAAGCAGGCGCCCAAGCACGAGGACGAGCAGCCCGCCGGGCGGCCAGGCGCGCCGTCCACTGTTCGAAACTGCACCGTCTGCGGGACCAAACTGTCCATCTACAACCCCGGCCCCAACTGCTGGCAGCACACGATGGGCTATCCGTGGAGGGGACCGACCGCCAAGCCGAAGTACGAACCGTAGTTCGGCTCGCTAGGGCAGGCCGGGCTCTCGGTCCCGCATGAACGCCGACCAGTACGCGACCGCGCCGATCACGCCACCGGCGACCGGTCCCACCCAGTACACCCACCAGTCGTTCCACGTGCCGGAGACGAGGGCCGGGCCGAACGAACGGACCGGGCTGACGGCGCCGCCGGTGAACGGCCCGGCGACGAGGATGTCGAAGGCGAGCACCGATCCAACGGTCAGGCCGGCGGTCGGCGGGAAGGGCCCACGGTCGTCGAGGAGGGTGGCGAAGAAGGTGAGGACCAAGAAGAAGGCCAGGACGGCCTCGATCAGGATGCCCTTGCCCTGGCCGATCCCCGTCGCGAGCAGCGGCGTCCCCAGGTTCGCCGCCTTCCAGACGGCCCCTGGGACCACGAACCGGAGCAGCAGCGAGGCGAAGATCCCTCCAGCGAGCTGGGCCGCCACGTAGGCCAACGCCCTGGCCGATCCGATCTTCCCTGCGACCCAGACCCCGATGGTGACGGCCGGGTTCACGTGCCCGCCCGAGATGGGAGCGCTCACCGAGACCATCACCCCGACGGCGAACCCGGTCGCCAGGGCCACCCCGAGCAGGCCGCTCCCGTAGGGGCCGGCCACGATCACCGAGCCTGCCCCGACGAACACGAACCCGAACGAGCCGATGAACTCGGCCAGGGCGGCCTTCCAGGTGGTTTCCACCGCTCCTCCTCCCCAGAGGCCCGCCGGACGATATCCGAACGGCTTGGAAGAGGGCAAAGGGCACGGGAGCCCTTGGTAGGATGCCGCCCGTGAAGGTCCTGCTCGTTTCCCCGGACCCAGACTCGAGGACCCTGACCCGCCTGGCGGTTGCGAATATCGAACGGCGCTTGGGCGAGCGGTTGGAGTTCATCGAGGCATCGGACGGCGAGGACGGGCGAAGGAAGGCCTGGCGGGAACGCCCGGACGCCGTCGTAGCCGACGAGATCGCTTCCCGGATGGGCGCGTTCGCTCTGGCACGGGACCTGCGCGGCGCGAACGAGCCGTATCCCGGCGCCATCGTGATCCTGTTGGAACGCCGCCAGGACGAATGGCTGGCCAACTGGTCGGGGGCCGACGCCTGGTTCGTGAGGCCCATCGATCCGTTCGAGCTCGCCGACCGCGTGCTCGAGCTGGTGACGGCGAAGGAGCGCGCGTGAAGATCAAGGGGACGTGCCGACGGTGCGGGCGCGAGTTCCTGGTGGAGCAGGTCATCAGGAACGGCGGCCGTTGCCCCTGGGACGGGAAGCCGTTCCAGGCCGACTACGCGGTCGTCCTGGTGGATTCGCTCCGAGACGCCGAGGCCGCCGGCAACACCCTCGAGAACGCGCTGGAGAAGGTGGCCGACATCGAACCCGAGTTCGTGCTGGACATCGACTCGGTCATCGCCCGGATCCGGGACCACCTCGAGCGGCTGGAGCGCAGCCACGGATCGTAGTGGCGCCGCGAACACCCGGGAACCGAGCGGCTACCGCGTCGACGTCCGCCAGGAGGAAGCGGGTCTGGTCGTCGTGATCCTGGATCCATCCGGCCGCGAGGTCTCGATCCGTGCATGCAGCGACGAGACGGAGGCCCGAACCTACGCCTCGACGGTGCGTCAACACGCGTACTGGCTGTCGGAGGCCAAGTTCCGCGAGTACTACCGTCTCCCCGGTCCTGCTGAAGGAGGCTGAGTGGGCTTCAACGCCATGCGGCCCGGGAAGGTGAAGGCGGCCGACATCGTCATGCTTGTGGCGGCCATCGTCGTGATCGTGGCGTTGGTGATCTGGGTCATCCGGTAGCCGTGGAGCAAGCAGAGTTCTCCGGGCTCGATTTCTGCTACGTGACGACGACGGGGAGGTCGTCCGGCCGTCCCCACACGATCGAGATCTGGTTCGCCCTCCACGAGGGCAGGGTCTACATGCTCTCCGGTGGCGGCGACGCCAGCGACTGGGTGAAGAACATCCGGGTCAATCCGACGGTCGGCCTTCGGATCGGCGATCGCGACATGATCTGCCGGGCCTACGTTGTCGACGACACGCATGAGGACGCGCTGGCCCGCCGGCTCCTGGTGGAGAAGTACCGGCCCCGTTACACCGGAGACCTGGACGAGTGGCGAGATGCCTCGCTCCCCGTCGCCATCGACCTTCCCGAGGGCTAGGACTCGTCGAAGCCGATCGAGAACAGTCGCTCCAGGTCGTGCTTGGAGTAGACCTGGAACGCGATCAGGGTCTCGGTCCGCGCGATCCCCTCGACCTTGGCGATGCCTTGGGGGATCACCTTGGCCAGGTCGTCGTGGTTCACCACGCGCACCACGGCCACGAGGTCGAATTCCCCGGCGACGGAATAGACCTCGCTCACGCCGTCGATGCCGGCGATGGCCTGGGCTGCCTCGGGGATCTCGTCGATCTCGCACTGGATGAGGACCACCGCGTGGACCATCAGGTTCGCTCCAGGATCACGGCCAGGCCCTGGCCGCCCGAGATGCACAGCGTGGCCAGGCCGAGCGCGTGGCCCCTCTCGCGCATCTCGTACGCGAGGGTCAGGAGGAGGCGCGCGCCGCTCATCCCGATCGGATGTCCGAGGGCGATGCCGCCGCCCCTGGGGTTCAGCTTGTCCCGATCGAACTTGAGGTCCCGCTCGCACGCGATGACCTGCGCGGCGAACGCCTCGTTGATCTCGATCACGTCGATGTCGGCCAGCGACAGGCCCGTCTTCTCCAGGACCTTCTTGGTGGCCGGGACCGGACCGATGCCCATGACGGCCGGGTCCACGCCGGCCCAGGACATCCCCGCGATGCGCGCGAGCGGTGGACGCCCTTCGGCGACGGCTCGCGACGCGGACATCAGCACCAGGGCGGCCGCGCCGTCCGTGATCCCGGAGGAGTTGCCCGCCGTCACGCTCCCGTTCGCCCGGAAGACCGGGGGCAACGCGGCCAGTCGTTCGAGCGTGGTGTCTGGGCGCGGATGCTCGTCCGCGGTCACCGTGATCGTTCCCTTGCCCTTCGGGTCGGGAGTCTCGACGGGGAAGGTCTCGGCCGCCCGGCGATCCTTCGCCTGCTCGGCCTTCTGCTGCGACTCCACGGCGAACTCGTCCTGCTCCTGCCGGGAGATGTCATACAGGTCGACGAGGTTCTCCGCGGTCTCGCCCATGATCAGCCCGCACAGCGGGTCCAGGAGGCCGTCCCGGTACATCGCGTCGTACGCCGTCGCGTCCCCGGCCCGGTAGCCGGTCCGCATCCGGTCGAGGAGGTACGGCACGCGGGTCATGTTCTCCATGCCGCCGGCCAGGACGACCTCGGCATCGCCCAGCACGATCTGCTGCGCCGCGAGCTGGACGGCCTTCATCCCCGAGCCGCAGGCGATGTTGACGTTGTAGGCGGAGACTTTTTTCGGCACGCCGGCTCTCACCGAGACCTGCCGTCCGGTGTTCGGCCCGTTGCCGGCCTGGCGGGCGTGGCCCAGGATCGACTGGTCGATCTCCTCGGGCTGGACCCCGGCCCGGCCCATCGCCTCCTGGGCGGCGAGCGTACCGAGCTCCACGGCGGAAACCTCCGAGAACGCGCCCAGGAACCTGCCGATCGGCGTTCTCGCGCCCTCCAGGATGACGGCGGTCTCCACGGGCACAGTCTAGTTGGCGCCCTCCCGAGTCCGGTCGGCGGAGCGGAGTCGGGTGAGGAGCCGGTGGAGGGCGGCGCCGCCCTCCACCGGCTCCGCGGGCGGACGGTCGGCCCGCTCCACCCGGACGGGGTTGTGGAGGAGCCACGAGCGGACCGCAGCGAGCTCGTCGGCCCGCTCCCTGGGGCACGGACGTGGGATCGGGAGCTCGTCGCCGCCCTGCACCAGCGCGCCGCCGGCCAGGGGGAGCCGGTTGGCGTCGGCGTCGCGAAGCTCGAGGCGGCCCGGCCGGAGCAGCCAATCGTCCACGCGAGCGCGTGCCAGGGCGTCGGCCAGCGCGCGCAACCGGTCGCGGGCGAGCGCCGCCTGCTCGAACCGTTCCTGCCCGGCGAGATGGTCCATCCGCACCTCGAGCGCCGCGAGGAGCCCGCCCGGAGACGAAAGGGAGGAGAGGAGGCTCCGGACGAGCTCTCCGTAGCGCTCGAGGCTCACGCGGCCGTCGCAGGGGGCGACGCAGCGACCC